>NZ_BCBT01000001.1:0-321441 GCF_001320965.1 Pseudomonas sp. NBRC 111143
GGGACTGGGCTGGACTTTAAAGGGACAAGCCTGCTCCCGCAGGGATTGGGCTGGACTTCAAATTTTGAGCAAGACCGTTGCTCCCACAAGACCCATGGTCACTGCTGTACCTGTGGGAGCGGGCTCGTCCCGCGATGAGGCCGCCAGCAACCCCGCAACACCCTGCGTGACCTGAAAAAACAATTACAAGACAGAGGACCGCTTCCCATGACACCCGAGCACATCGACTCCATCAGCAAGCACCCCGACTTCCAGCAACTGATCCGCCGCAAGCGCCGCCTCAACGGCAGCCTCACCCTGACCATGCTTGCCGCCTACTACGGCTTCGTGCTGCTGGTGGCCTTCGCCCCCGGCCTGCTCGGCCAGTCGCTCAGTGGCGGCGTCACCAGCGTCGGCATGCTGGTGGGTGTGCTGATGGTGCTGCTGTCGTTCGCCCTGACCGGCATCTACATGCACCGCGCCAACCGCGTCATCGACCCGCTCAACGACAAGGTTCGCCAGGAGTGCGCGCAATGAACTGGACTGCCATCTCGATGTTCATGGTGTTCGTCTGCTTCACCCTGCTGGTGACCCGCTGGGCCGCGGCCCGCACCCGCTCGACCAGTGACTTCTACACCGCAGGCGGTGGCCTGACCGGGATGCAGAACGGCCTGGCGATCGCGGGTGACATGATCAGCGCCGCGTCCTTCCTCGGTATCTCGGCGATGATGTTCATGAACGGCTACGACGGCCTGCTCTATGCCCTGGGCGTACTCGCTGGCAGGCCGATCATCCTGTTCCTGATCGCCGAGCGCCTGCGCAACCTGGGCAAGTACACCTTCGCCGACGTGGTTTCCTACCGCCTGGCCCAGGCCCCGGTACGCCTGAGCGCCGCGTTCGGCACGCTGACCGTCGCGCTGTTGTACCTGGTGGCGCAGATGGTCGGCGCCGGCAAGCTGATCGAGTTGCTGTTCGGTATCAGCTACCTCTACGCCGTCACCCTGGTGGGCGTACTGATGGTGCTGTACGTGACCTTCGGCGGCATGCTCGCCACCACCTGGGTGCAGATCATCAAGGCGGTGATGCTGTTGTCGGGCACCACCTTCATGGCGTTCATGGTGCTCAAGCATTTCGGCTTCAGCACCGAGGCGATGTTCGCCAGCGCCGTAGCGGTGCATGCCAAGGGCCAGGCGATCATGGCCCCCGGCGCACTGCTGTCCAATCCCATCGACGCCATCTCGTTAGGGCTGGGCATGATGTTCGGCACCGCCGGGCTGCCGCACATCCTCATGCGGTTCTTCACTGTCAGTGACGCCAAGGAAGCCCGCAAGAGCGTGTTCTACGCCACGGGTTTCATCGGCTACTTCTACCTGCTGCTGATCGTCATCGGTTTCGGCGCCATCGTCATGGTGGGGACCGAGCCGGCCTACCGCGACGCCAGCGGCGCGATCATCGGCGGCGGCAACATGGTTGCCGTGCACCTGGCCCAGGCCGTGGGGGGCAACCTGTTCCTGGGCTTCATCTCGGCAGTGGCCTTCGCCACGATTCTTGCCGTGGTCGCAGGCCTGGCGCTGTCCGGTGCCTCGGCGATCTCCCACGACCTCTATGCCTGCGTCGTGCGCAAGGGCCAGGCCAGCGAGCAGGAAGAAATGCGCATGTCGCGTATCGCCACCCTGCTGATCGGCCTGCTCGCGGTGCTGTTGGGGTTGCTGTTCGAATCGCAGAACATCGCCTTCCTCTCGGGCCTGGTGCTGGCCATTGCCGCCTCGGTCAACTTCCCGGTGCTGCTGCTCTCGATGTTCTGGAAAGGCCTGACCACCCGCGGCGCGGTAGCCGGCAGCATGGCCGGGCTGGTCTCGGCCATCGTGCTGGTGGTGCTGGGCCCGGCGGTGTGGGTCAACGTGCTGCACAACGAGCGCGCGCTGTTCCCCTACAGCAACCCGGCGCTGTTCTCCATGAGCCTGGCCTTTCTCGGTGCCTGGGCCTTCTCGGTCACCGACAGCTCGCAACGGGCCAGCGAAGAGCGTGGTCGCTACCTGGGCCAGTTCATTCGCTCCATGACCGGGATCGGCGCTGCCGGCGCCAGCAAGCACTGAACCCTTGAACCTCGAATGTCGGGTATAACAACAATGAACCACACTCGTTTCAAGTCGGCCGCCTGGCTGGCCACCCTCGCCCTGCCCTTGCCGGCCATGGCGGGTTTCATCGCTGACAGCCACGCCCGCGTCGAGCTGCGCAACCACTACATCAACCGCGACTTTCGCCAGTTCAATGCACCGCAAGCCAAGGCCGAGGAATGGGCCCAGGGGTTCACCGCGCGCTTCGAATCGGGCTTCAGCGAAGGCCCCATAGGCCTGGGCGTGGACGCCATGGGGCAACTGGGGATCAAGCTCGACTCCAGCCGCGACCGGCGCAACACCGGCCTGCTACCCTTCGGCCCGCACAGCCTGGAACCGGTAGACGACTACAGCGAGCTGGGGCTGACCGGCAAGCTGCGCGTATCGAAGAGCACCCTGCGCCTGGGCACCCTGCAGCCGATTCTGCCGGTGGTGGTGTACAACGACACCCGCCTGCTGTCATCGACCTTCCAGGGTGGCCTGCTGACCAGCCAGGAGGTCGAGGGCCTGACCGTCAACGCCGGACGGCTGACCAAGGCCAACCTGCGCGACTCATCCGGGCGCGACGACATCGGCTACGGCGCGGCCAGCAGCGACCACTTCGACTTCGGCGGCGGCAGTTACGCGATCACCCCACAGACCAGCGTCAGCTACTACTACGCCAAGCTCGACGAGGTCTACCGCCAGCAGTACCTGGGCCTGCTGCACACCCAGCCACTGGGCGAAGGGTTGAGCCTGCGCAGCGACTTGCGCTACTTCGACAGCCGCGGCGACGGCGCCGAACGCGCAGGCAGCATCGACAACCGCAACTTCAACGCCATGTTCACCCTGGGCGTGAAGGCCCACAAGTTCACCGCCACCTGGCAGCAGATGTCCGGCGACAGCGCGTTTCCGTTTCTCAACGGTGGCGACCCCTACACCGTCAACCTGGTCACCTACAACACCTTCACCCGCGCAGGTCTCGACTCCTGGCAAGTGCGCTACGACTACGACTTCGTCGCGATGGGCATTCCGGGCCTGAGCTTCATGACTCGCTACACCGACGGTCGCCACGCCAAAACCGCGACCCTCAGCAATGGCCGCGAACGCGAGCGCGACACCGACCTCACCTATGTCATCCAGAGCGGCCCGTTCAAGGACGTCAGCCTGCGCTGGCGCAACGTCACCTTCCGTTCCGGCAATGGCCTGACCAACGCCGTGGACGAGAACCGCCTGATCATCGGCTACACCCTGGCGCTGTGGTAACCGCGCCCCTCAAAGGAGAACAGCATGTCTGAAGCCCACACCCTGCAGAGCTTCATCGCCGGTCGCTGGATCGGCCAGCACGGCGCCCAGGCCCTGCGCAGCGCCCTCGATGGGCAGGTCCTGGCCTATAGCCATGAGGAACGCCCGGACTTCGCCGAAGCGCTGGACTTCGGCCGCCGCCAGGGCCTTGGCGGGCTCATGGCCCTGGACTTTCAACAGCGCGCCGCCCGCCTGAAGGCCCTGGCGCTGTACCTGGCCGAGCGCAAGGAACAGCTCTACGCCCTCTCCCACCACAGCGGCGCGACCCGTGCCGACAGCTGGATCGACATCGAAGGCGGTAATGCCACGCTGTTTTCCTACTCCGGCATCGGCACCCGCGAGTTGCCCTCGGGCAACCTGCTGCACGAAGGCCCGGCGATCCCGCTGGGCAAACAAGGGCGCTTCGCCGGCAGCCATATCCTGGTGCCACGGGCAGGCGTGGCAGTGCACATCAACGCCTTCAACTTCCCGATCTGGGGCATGCTGGAAAAGTTCGCACCGACTTTCCTCGCCGGCATGCCGTGCATCGTCAAGCCCGCGACCTCCACCAGCTACCTGACCGAAGCCGTGGTGCGCCTGATCGACGAATCCGGCCTGCTGCCGCCCGGCAGCCTGCAGCTGGTGATCGGCAGCACCGGCGATTTGCTCGAACGCCTGCAAGGCCAGGACCTGGTGACCTTCACCTGCTCCGCCGACACCGCAGCCAAGCTGCGCATGACACCGAACCTGGTGCGCAACTCGGTGCCCTTCACCGCTGAGGCCGACTCGCTGAACTGCGCCATCCTCGGGCCGGACGTAACCCCCGACGACGAGGAGTTCGACCTGTACGTCAAGGAAGTGGTGCGCGAGATGACCACCAAGGCAGGCCAGAAGTGCACGGCCATTCGCCGCGCCATCGTGCCGGCCAGGCACCTGGATGCCGTCGCCACCCGCCTGCGCGAGCGCCTGGCCAAGGTGGTGGTGGGCGATCCGTCGGTCGAAGGCGTGCGCATGGGCGCGCTGGCCTCCCATGACCAGCAGCTTGACGTCGGTGAGCGCGTGCGCAGCCTGCTGCAAAGCTGCGACCAGCTGTTCGGCGCCGACGACGGCTTCTCGCCGGTGGGCGAAGGTGTGGCCGAAGGTGCGTTCTTCGCCCCGACCCTGCTGCACGCACGTGACCCGCACGCCGAGGGTGGCGCCCACGATATCGAGGCGTTCGGCCCGGTCAGCACCCTGATGGCCTACGACGACCTGGACGAAGCCCTGGCCCTGGCCGCGCGTGGCAAGGGCAGCCTGGTGGCGACCCTGGTGACCCGCGACCGCGCCATCGCCGCCAAGGCCATTCCCGCGGCCGCCGCCTGGCACGGCCGCCTGCTGGTGCTCGATCGCGAGGCCGCGCCGGAGTCCACCGGGCACGGCTCGCCGCTGCCACAGCTCAAGCACGGCGGCCCCGGGCGTGCGGGGGGCGGCGAAGAGCTCGGCGGCCTGCGGGCGGTCAAGCACTACCTGCAGCGCGCCGCGATCCAGGGCTCGCCAAGCATGCTGGCAGCGGTGACCGGCGAGCACGTGCGCGGCGCCGAAGTGATCGAGACCGAGGTGCACCCGTTCCGTCGCTACTTCGATGAACTGCGCATCGGCGAATCGCTGCTGACTCACCGACGTACCGTCACCGAGGCGGACCTGGTGAACTTCGGCTGCCTGTCGGGCGACCACTTCTACATGCATTTCGACGAAATCGCCGCCAAGCAGTCGCAGTTCGGCAAGCGCATCGCCCATGGCTACTTCGTGCTGTCGGCGGCGGCCGGGCTGTTCGTATCGCCAGGTGAAGGACCGGTACTGGCCAACTACGGGCTGGACACCCTGCGCTTCATCAACCCGGTGGGGATCGGTGACACGATCCAGGCGCGCCTGACCTGCAAGCGCAAGATCGACCAGGGCAAGACCAGCCCGTTGGGGCAGCCGCAAGGGGTCGTGGCCTGGGATGTGGAGGTGACCAACCAGCTCGGTGAACTGGTGGCCAGTTACGACATCCTGACGCTGGTGCTCAAGCGCAGTTGATCATTGCCGGCCTGAACGTGTCGGCCCTGGCGCGGGCGTGCCCCGCGACAGGGCCGGTTGACTCCCCACCCCATAAATGCTCAGATGCGCCCCTTGTTTCAGGTGTCCCCTGCCGCCGAGCCGGGGATTAAACGGGAAGCCGGTGCCTCGCCCATGCGAGCAGTCCGGCGCTGCCCCCGCAACGGTAAGCGAGCGATGCATTCGATACACCACTGTGCCAACGGCATGGGAAGGTGAATGCCTCACGCCCCTCGCAAGCCCGGAGACCGGCCTGTCACAGCAGTTGGCAACTCCCGCGGTGGGCGGGCGCAGGCCGGTTCTCGCGGCAGCCGCACGCCCGCGACAGCTGCGCGCACCTCCACCGTACGGGTATCACTCACCCTGCGACGGTTGGTTCATCCATGTCATGCCCTACCCTGCATATCCAAGGCCTGCACTGGTCACCGCACAGCGGTGGGCAGCCGCTGCTGGAGGGCATCGACCTGCAGATCGGCGCCGGCGAATTCGTCGGCCTGATCGGCCCCAACGGCAGCGGCAAGACCAGCCTGCTGCGCTGCACCTACCGCTTCAATCGCCCCTGCGCAGGCCAGGTGCACCTCGATGGCGAGGATATCTGGCAGCGCAACCCACGCTGGGTCGCCCAGCGCATCGCGGTGATGCTGCAGGAGTTCCCCGAAGACTTCGGCTTGAGTGTGCGTGACGTCGTTGCCATGGGCCGTACCCCGCACCTGGGCTGGTTCGACGGTGATGGCGACGCGAGTCTGATCGACGACACCCTGGCCAGGCTCGACCTGCTGCCGCGCGCCCTCGATGCCTTCATCTGCCTGTCGGGCGGAGAAAAACAGCGCGTGCTGCTGGCCCGAGCGCTGGTCCAGCAACCTCGGCTGCTGATCCTCGACGAGCCGACCAATCACCTCGACCCACGCTTCCAGCTGGGGTTGCTGCAGCAACTGCGCAACACCGGCCTGAGCCTGCTGGCCAGCTTCCACGATCTGAACCTGGCCGCCGCCTTCTGCGATCGGCTGTACGTGATCGATGCCGGGCGCATCGTCGCACACGGCACGCCAGGGCAGGTGCTCACCGAGCAATGCCTGGCGGAGGTGTTCGGCGTACAGGCACTGGTCGACCGCCACCCGCTGGCCTCCCATCCACGCATTACCTGGATCAGCCCCGCATGAAATCGCTGCTCACCAGCCTGGCCCTGCTGGCCGCCCTGCCGCTGGCCGCCGAGGCCGACAACTATCCACTGACCGTGCGCAGTTGCGAACGCGACGTCACCTTCACCCATGCGCCGCAGCATGCCGTCAGCCACGATATCAATCTCACCGGCATGCTTCTGGCCCTCGGCCTGCGCGACCACATGGCCGGCTACAGCGGTATCAGCGGCTGGAAAACCCTCGACCCAAGCCTGCGCGAAGCACTCGACGGGCTGCCAGAGCTGGCGCCGCGCTACGTGTCGGTAGAAAACCTGCTCGATGCCAACGCCGACTTCTTCCTCGCCGGCTGGAGCTACGGCATGCGAATCGGCGGGCCGGTCACCCCACAGACCCTCGCGCCCTTCGATATCCCGGTGTACGAACTGAGCGAGTCGTGCTCCTGGATCATGCCGCAACGCCAGGCCAGCCTCGACGACCTCTACCGCGACCTGGACAACCTTGGCCGCATCTTCGATGTGCGCGAGCGCGCTACCGCGCTGGTCAACCAGTTGCGCCAACGCGTCGAGCGCGTCGCAGCGCAGATGGCCGAGGTCAGGCAACGGCCGCGCGTATTCCTCTACGACAGTGGCGAAGACCGCCCCACCACCTCCGGACGCTTCGGGATGCCACAGGCGCTGATCAGCGCTGCGGGGGGCGATAACGTCATGAGTGATGTCGCCGCCAGCTGGACCCAGGTGAACTGGGAAAGCGTGGTGGAACGCGATCCGCAGGTGATCGTCATCGTCGACTATGGGCCCACCAGTTGGCAGCAGAAACGCGACTTCCTTCTACAGCACCCGGCACTGGGCAGTGTCGAGGCGATCCGCAAGCAGCGTTTCGTGGTGCTGTCGTACCTGGAGGTGACACCGTCGGTGGAGAACGCCCAGGCCATCGAGACCCTGGCCACGGCCTTGCATCCGCAGCCGTTCGCCGAGGCCCGCCGCTGATGCCGATTCGCAGCCCTGCGGGCTATCGCCTGCTGATCGTTTCGCTGCTGCTGGCCTTGCTGCTGTCGTGCCTGCTGTCACTGGGGTTCGGCTCGGCGCAGGTCGAGCTGGGCAAGGTGGTTGGCATTGTTTTGCAGCAGGTGGGGCTGGGGCAAAGCGGCGACTGGAGCCGCGGCCAGGCGCAGATCATCTGGCAGATCCGCGCGCCGCGCGTGCTGCTGGGGGCGCTGGTCGGTGCAGGGTTGGCGCTGGTCGGCGGCGCCCTGCAGGCAGTGACCCGCAACCCCCTGGCTGATCCGCACTTGCTGGGTGTCAGCTCCGGGGCGGTGTTCGGCGCAGTGCTGGTGGTGCTGTTTCTCGGCCCGTTCGCCGGTGCCTTCAGCCTGCCCCTGGCCGCGTTCATCGGCGCGTTGGGCAGCATGCTGCTGGTGCTCGGCGTGGCCAGTCGTGGTGGGCGCCTGGAAAGCGATCGCCTGCTGCTGGCCGGGGTGGCGGTGTCGTTCGTGGTGATGGCCGCCGCCAACCTGCTGCTCTACACCGGCGACCCGCATGCTGCCGCCTCGGTGATGTTCTGGATGCTTGGCGGCCTGGGCTTGGCACAGTGGTCGCTGCTGTGGCTGCCGACCGTTTGCGTGCTGGCGGGCTTCGTGCTGTTGATGAGCCTGGCGCGGGCGCTGAACGCGCTGATGAGTGGCGAGCAGACCGCTGTCAGCCTGGGCTTCGACACCCGGCGCGTGCGGGCCAAGGTGTTCGTCGGCACGGCGTTGCTGACCGGTGTGCTGGTGTCGCTGTCGGGCGCCATCGGTTTCGTCGGCCTGATGCTGCCCCACGTCGCTCGCCGCCTGGTGGGTGCCGAGCATCGCCGGCTGCTGCCGGCCTGTGCCTTGCTCGGTGCGCTGTTCATGATCTGGGTCGATGTCGGCGCACGCACGCTGATCGCCCCGCAGGATCTGCCGATCGGCATCGCCACGGCAGCCATCGGCGGACTGTTCTTCATCCTCTTGCTGCGACGCAAGGCCTGAGATGAACGATACCTGCGGACTGCTCGCCGGCCCTGACCTGGCAGAGGGCTCGTCAAGCCACGCCTTCAGCCAGGGCTAGCATGGCGCGCGTGTGCACCATCGGACCGATACCGACGGTGCACAGGCAGCGCTTAGAAGCCGGCGCTGTAGAACAGCGCGTACGACTCGATGCCGTCGTTCGGCTGCTTGATGCCGGCGTTGGAGTAATGCGTGGCGCGAATACCGATCTTCTGCTGACCCGGCAGCTTCAGACCGAAGCCGATGCGGTCTTCGAAGTTGACCGACGACCCCAGCTTCTGATCACCGACGTCGGTCTTGGAGAAGGCGGCCAGGCCGATACCGGCCTCGATGAACGGGACGTAGCCCGAATCGCCGAACTCATAGACGAATACCGGGCTGAACGACAGGGAGTGGGCGCCGCTGTAGTCGCCACCCTCCCAGTAGGTGTAGGCGCCATCCCAGTAACCGGTCAGGTGGCCGGTGCTGCTCTGCAGCCACTTCTTGTCCCAGTCGAACGACAGGCCGATGCGATAGGTCATGTCGCCCTGGCTGGTGGCGCCCACGGCACCGGAGATTTGCGCGGCCTGGGCCAGGTTGGCACCGGCCAGAGCCAGTACTGCGGCGGCCAGCGAGGTGGCAAGACGGGTTTTCATCAATGACTACTCCAGAAGGTCTTCACGGGCAGGTGCCCTGGTGGGTCGTGCCTGCAGCAAGTGGAGGCTTGGCCTCTCGTTATTCGCTTGCGCCCCAGGCCATCCCATCTGGGGTCACAAGTAGTAATACTTTTCTGATTATCGTCAGCCGCGATAAAAGATGAAAGTCATTTGCCACTATCGAATAGGAAAAAAGTTAGCAAGGTATCGTTTTTTTCGCCTCGAACTCCTCAGCCGGCCTGCTCCTCCAGCAGGCGGATGAACATGCTCAGGCTGCGTGACACCGTACCGCGACGCCAGACCAGCCAGGTCTTGAGGTAACGAAAATCCTCGGACAACGGCCAGGCGCTGACCGTACTGGCGCCGGGCATGCTGTCGAGCATGCTGCGGGGCATCAGTGCCAGGCCTGCACCGGCGCTGACACAGGCGAGCATGCCGTGGTACGACTCCATCTCGTGGATCTTGCCCGGGACCGCCTTGTCCTTGACGAACCAGCTCTCGAAATGATGCCGATACGAGCAGTTGGCACGGAAGGCGTAGATGCTTTCGCCGTTGACATCCTGGGCGCGACTGACCGGGGCGTGGTTCAAGGGTGCGATGACCATCATCTCCTCCTCGAACACCGGCATGCCCTCAAGTGTCGGGTGCAGCACCGGGCCGTCGACGAAGGCTGCCACCAGCCGTCCGGACAGCACCCCTTCGAGCATGGTCCCCGACGGGCCAGTGGAGAGGTCCAGATCGACCTTCGGATAACGCTGGTTATAGGCCGCCAGCACCGTAGGAATGCGCACCGCTGCGGTGCTCTCCAGCGAGCCGAGGGCAAAGGTGCCTTGCGGGTCTTCGCCGGCCACGGTCGAGCGCGCCTCCTGCACCAGCTCCAGGATGCGCCGGGTGTACTCCAGGAAGTTCCAGCCCGCCGGAGACAGGCGCAGGCGGCTCTTTTCGCGGATGAACAGCTCCACCCCCAGGTCTTCTTCGAGCTGCTTGATACGGGTGGTCAGGTTCGACGGCACCCGATGGATGTGTTGGGCGGCAGCGCTGATGCTGCCGTGTTCGGCCACCGCCTTGAACATCTCCAGTTGCACCAGGTCCACAGCCTTTCTCCATTCGTGAATGTTTCGCTCATTATTATTCAGTTTTCATTAAAGGCGCACGCCACTAGTCTGGCCTTCAGTCGAATACGACACCGCCAAGACAACAAGAGGACCCGCCATGAGCGAGATCAGCAGCCTGACCCATGCCATTTCCGTCGACCCGTACAGCGGCGAACAGATTGGCGCCTACCCCTACGACACCGATGCCGCACTGGACGCAGCCCTGCAACGCGCCAAGGCCGGCTACGCCCAGTGGCGCCAGGTGTCGCTGGGTCAGCGCAGCGAATACCTGATCGCTCTGGCCGACGCACTGCAGGCCAACCAAGAGGCCTTCGCGGTGATGATCACCCGCGAAATCGGCAAGCCGATCGCCCAGGCCCGTGGCGAAGTGACCAAGTGCATCGGCCTGTGTCAGTGGTACGCCGAACACGGCCCGGCCATGCTCGCTCCCGAGGCCACCCAGGTCGAGAAAGCGCGTATCGAATACCGCCCGCTCGGCCCTATCCTCGCGGTGATGCCGTGGAACTTCCCGATCTGGCAAGTGCTGCGTGGCGCCGTCCCCGCCCTGCTGGCCGGCAACACCTATGTGCTCAAGCACGCGCCGAACGTGATGGGCAGCGCCTACCTGCTGGCCGAGCTGTTCAAGCAGGCTGGCTTGCCGCAAGGCGTGTTCGAGGTGGTCAACGTCACTCCGGATGGCGTCACCCGCGCGATCAATGACCCGCGCATCGCCGCCATTACCCTCACCGGCAGCGTGCGTGCCGGCATGGCCATCGGCGCCCAAGCGGGCGCAGCGCTGAAGAAGTGCGTGCTCGAACTGGGCGGCTCCGATCCGTTCATCGTGCTGGCCGATGCCGACCTCGATGCCGCCGTCAAGGCTGCAGTGATTGGCCGCTACCAGAACACCGGCCAGGTCTGCGCCGCGGCCAAGCGCTTCATCGTGGAAGACAGCATCGTCGAGGCCTTCACGCAGAAGTTCGTGGAAGCGACCTGCGCCCTGAAAATCGGCAACCCACTGCAGGACGACACGTACATCGGCCCGATGGCCCGCTTCGACCTGCGCGACGAGCTCGATGGCCAGGTCCAGGCGACCCTCGCCGAAGGCGCCACGTTGCTGCTGGGCGGCAAGAAGGTCGAAGGCAGCGCCAACTTCTACGAGCCGACCGTGTTCGCCAACGTGACCCGCGACATGACTGCCTTCAAGCAGGAGCTGTTCGGCCCGGTGGCGGCGATCATCAGCGCCCGTGACGCCGAGCACGCGGTGGAACTGGCCAACGACAGCGAGTTCGGCCTGGCGGCGACGATCTACACCGCCGACCTGGCCCAGGCCGAGCGTATGACCTCGGCGCTGGACACCGGCGGTGTGTTCATCAACGGCTACTGCGCCTCCGACCCCCGCGTAGCGTTCGGCGGCGTCAAGAAGAGCGGTTTCGGGCGTGAGCTGTCGCACTTTGGTGTGCGTGAGTTCTGCAACGTGCAGACGGTGTGGCTGGACCGTAACTGAGGCGAGTGCGCGTCGCTCTTTTCGCGGGCAGGCCCGCTCCCACTGAGGATCACACCAGAGCTTGTGGGAGCGGGCTTGCCCGCGAAGAGGCCAGCACCCACACGGCAGATGCCTGATCATCTGCCACAAAAATGCACCCCTCCCCTGCAGATTTACCAATTGTGTCAGGCAAATACGCATGGCAGGATCCGTTGATCCTCCAGCGTATTTCCAGACTTGACTTGGAAAATCAATAACAAAGCAGGGAGACCGCGATGACCGCGCACGCTCAACCAACGGCCACGGATCATGTTCTGGCCGACACCCGCAATCACATCGGCCACCTGACACTCAACCGTCCCTCCGGCCTCAACGCCCTGACCCTCGACATGGTGCGCAGCCTGCAACATCACCTCGACGCCTGGGCGCAGGATCCGCAAGTCAAGGCCGTTGTACTGCGCGGCGAAGGCCCCAAGGGCTTCTGCGCTGGGGGCGACATCCGCTCGCTGCACGACAGCTTCAAGTCCGGCAGCGACCTGCATGAACGCTTCTTCGTCGAGGAATATGCCCTCGACCTGTGCATCCATCATTACCGCAAACCCATCCTGGTACTGATGGACGGCTTCACACTCGGTGGCGGCATGGGCCTGGCCCAGGGCGCGGACCTGCGCATCGTCACTGAACGCAGTCGTCTAGGGATGCCCGAAGTCGGTATCGGCTATTTCCCCGATGTCGGCGGCAGCTACTTCCTTTCGCGCATCCCTGGCGAGCTAGGGATCTACCTGGGTGTCAGCGGCGCGCAGATCCAGGCCGCCGATGCGTTGTACTGCGGGCTGGCGGACTGGTATGTGGACAGCGCAAAGCTGGCCGCGCTGGACGAAGGCCTGGACCATCTGAACTTCGGCGACCAGCCACTCAAGGATCTGCAAGGTCTGCTCGCCAAACTTGGCTCGCAGATATTGGAAGACGCGCCCCTGGCCAAACTCCGCCCGGCCATCGATCACTTCTTCGCCCTGCCCGACCTGACCAGCATCATCGAGCAACTGCGCGCCGTGAGCATCGGCGACAGCCGCCCCTGGGCACTGGCCACCGCCGATCAGCTGGAAACCCGCTCACCGCTGGCGATGGCGGTTACCCTGGAGATGTTGCGTCGCGGTCGCCGCCTGAGCCTGGAAGAATGCTTCGCCATGGAACTGCACCTGGACCGCCAGTGGTTCGCCCATGGCGACATCATCGAGGGCGTGCGTGCGCTGATCGTCGACAAGGACAAGCAGCCCCGCTGGAACCCGCCCACACTCGCCGCGCTGTCGCGCCAGCGGGTCGATCAATTCTTCGAAGGCCTGTGAGCCCGGGAGTACACAGCATGCAAGACCTGGAACTGAGCGAAGAACAGATCATGATCCGCGACATGGCCCGGGACTTTGCCCGTGGCGAGATCGCGCCCCATGCCCAGGCCTGGGAGAAGGCTGGCTGGATCGACGATGACGTGGTCCGCGCCATGGGCGAGCTGGGCCTGCTGGGCATGGTCGTGCCCGACACCTTCGGCGGCAGCTACACCGACTACGTCGCCTATGCCCTGGCGGTAGAAGAAATCTCGGCTGGCGACGGCGCGACCGGTGCGATGATGAGCATCCACAACTCGGTCGGCTGCGGCCCTCTGCTGGCTTATGGCAGCGCTGAGCAACAGCAGCAGTGGCTGCCGCGCCTGGCCAGTGGCGAAGTGATTGGCTGCTTCTGCCTGACCGAGCCGCAGGCCGGCTCCGAAGCCCATAACCTGCGCACACGCGCCGAGATGGTGGACGGCCACTGGGTCATCAGCGGCGCCAAGCAGTTCGTCAGCAACGCCCGCCGTGCGGGGCTGGCCATCGTCTTTGCCGTCACCGATCCGGAGCTGGGCAAGAAGGGCCTGTCGGCGTTTCTGGTAGAGACCGACAACCCAGGCTTCAAGGTCGATCGCAGCGAACACAAGATGGGCATCCGCGCCTCTGACACCTGCGCAGTCACCCTCGACAACTGCCGCATCCCGGCCGCCAATCTGCTGGGTGAGCGCGGCAAGGGCCTGGCCATTGCCCTGTCCAACCTCGAAGGCGGACGCATCGGCATCGCCGCCCAGGCCCTGGGCATTGCCCGTGCCGCGTTCGAGGCCGCGCTGACCTATTCGCGCGAGCGTATCCAGTTCGGCAAACCGATCAACGAGCACCAAAGCATCGCCAACCTGCTGGCCGACATGCAGGTGCAGGTCAACGCCGCACGCCTGCTGATCCTCCACGCCGCGCGCCTGCGCACGGCCGGCAAGCCATGCCTGTCGGAAGCCTCGCAGGCCAAGCTGTTCGCCTCGGAAATGGCCGAACGGGTGTGCTCCATGGCCATCCAGGTGCATGGCGGCTATGGGTATCTTGAGGACTATCCGGTGGAGAAGTACTACCGCGATGCGCGCATCACGCAGATCTACGAGGGCTCGAGCGAGATTCAGCGGATGCTGATTGCGCGAGAACTCAAGCACTACCCGCTGTGATCGCATCCCGCCGGGGCCGCGTCGCTGCCCCGGATTATCATCGCGATAGCATTTATCCATTGAACACAGCGTTGCAGGTGCAGTAAGCTCGACCCCACTCACTGGAGAGCAACATGTCGAAACATACCTGCAATCACGCCAACACCACCGGTCGCACCTCGCGCCCTGTGCTGGCCGTTGCCGGTCGTACCGTCGCCTGCTTCTATTTTGGGTATTGGTTTAGCCACTAGGCGCCGATACCCACACGGCGCCCACCTTCGAGGGGCCGCCGAACATGAGAATCCTCAAACCCCCGGTCGGCTCCCCGACCGGGGGTTTTGCGTTTCCAGGCCCTGAAAAACATTCATTCGTTCCGAGGACAGATTCATGAACTACACCAGCTACCCCTACGCAGACACCTACGCCTGGCGATTTAGCCAATCCCGTTCGGGCCAGCCTGCCGCCTCCGTACGGTCCATCACTGGTGGCGACGCTGCACACAGTAATCATCCGAATACCTGTCGAACACCTCGATAGGGCCGACCGCGCGGGAAGCACCCGCCGTCCGCCCAGGGAAACAACGCCATGCAAGCTTCGAATCTCGCTCTGCCCCTGACCCAACCTGCCGCTGCCAACGCCTCTGTCAGCCAGCGCCTGCCCAGCCCCCACCTGCTCAAGCAGCAGATGCCGCTTTCCAGCGAACTCGCCCAGCAAGTAAACGCCCATCGCCAGGCCGTGCGCGCCATTCTCGAAGGCCGCGACCCACGGCTGCTGGTGATCGTCGGCCCCTGCTCGATCCACGACCCACGCTCGGCCCTGGAATACGCCGACCGCCTGGCGGCCCTGAGCCGCGAAGTCGATGACAAGCTGCTGCTGGTGATGCGGGCCTACGTGGAAAAACCGCGCACCACCGTCGGCTGGAAAGGCCTGGCCTACGACCCGCACCTGGACGGCAGCGACGACATGCATGCCGGTATCGCCCTGTCCCGAGGCCTGATGCTGGGCATGCTCGAACGCGGCTTGCCGATCGCCACCGAACTGCTCCAACCGATGGCCGCGGGCTATTTCGATGACCTGCTGAGCTGGGCGGCCATCGGTGCGCGTACGACTGAATCACAGATTCACCGCGAGATGGTCAGCGGCCTGGAACTGCCGGTCGGCTTCAAGAACGGCACCGACGGTGGGGTTGCCATCGCTACCGACGCCATGCGCAGCGCCGCGGCGCCGCACCGCCACTTCGGCATGGATGCGCAAGGCTACCCGGCGATCATCGAGACCTTCGGCAACCCGGATACCCACCTGGTGCTGCGCGGCGGCCACAAGGGCCCGAACTACGATGCCGACAGCATCGCCCTGGCCCGCCAGGGGCTGGCCAAGGCCGGGCTTGCGGCGCGGATCATGGTCGATTGCAGCCACGCCAACAGCGGCAAGGATCCGGCGCGTCAGCCCGCGGTATTCGAGGATGTGCTGAGCCAGCGCCTGGCCGGTGACACCTCGATCGTCGGCGTGATGCTCGAGGGGCACCTGTTCGACGGCTGCCAGGCGCTGGGCAAGGGCGCGTTGAAATACGGCGTGTCGATCACCGATGGCTGCCTGGGCTGGGATTCGACCGACGCCTTGCTGCGCCGGGCGGCAGATCAGTTGTAGGAGGCTTACGGCAAGCCTTGCGAGACATTTCGCAGCCAATTGCGCTAGGCTTGCCGTTTCACATCAAGGAGCAGTTCCCATGGCACGTGCCACCGCCCGCCACATCCTCGTCAGCAGCGAAGAGAAGTGCAACGAACTCAAGGCTCAGATCGAAGCCGGTGCCGACTTCGGCGAAATCGCCAAGGCCAACTCCACCTGCCCGTCCAGCCGCCAGGGCGGTGACCTGGGCTCCTTCGGCCCAGGCCAGATGGTCAAGGAATTCGACACCGTGGTGTTCAGCGCGCCAGTCAACACCGTGCAGGGCCCGGTCAAGACTCAGTTCGGCTACCACCTGCTGGAAGTGACCAGCCGCCAGGACTGATTCGGTCTTGTTCGCCCGCCCCTGCAGCGCCCTTGTAGGAGCGGGCTTGTCCCGCGACAGGGCCAGTACCGTCACCTCCTGCGTCTCGCAGCTGCCGATCGCGGGGCAAGCCCGCTCCTGCCGGGGGCTGAGCCGTCTGTTGGTCGGATGCTTGCTGTCATGCCTGGCATTGACTACCCAGGCCGCGCCCTCCCACGCCCTCACCGTCTACGGTGAAGCGCCGCGCTACCCCGCCAACTTCTCGCACTTCGACTACGTCGACCCGCACGCCCCCAAGGGCGGCAGCTTGCGGCGCTCGGCCATCGAGATTGGCCAGTTCGACCATATCCTGCCGTATATCGACAAGGGCACCGGCGTCAGCGAGGTCGATGGCTGGCTGTATGCACCGCTGGCAGTCCGCTCGTTCGATGAGCCGTACACGGTCTATGGCTTGATCGCCCAACGGATGGAACGCGGTCCGGAGGACGCCTGGTTGCGTTTCGAAATCGACCCGCGTGCCACCTTTGCCGACGGCACACCAGTGCGCGCCGAGGATGTGCGTTTCACCTTCGAGCTGCTGATGAGCAAGGGCAGCCTCAAATACCGCACGCAGTTCGCCGAGGTTGCCGGGGTCACCGTTGAAGGCCCGCGCAGCGTTCGCTTCGACTTCAAGCAACCCCATGGCCGCACCCTACCGCTGGACCTGGCAAGCCTGCCGGTACTGCCGGAACACGACTGGCAGGCACGCGACTTTGCCAATGGCGCCGGGTTCGAGAAACCGGTAGGCAGTGGCCCCTACCGCATCAGCCGGATCGACAACGGCCGCAGCATCACCTTCGAGCGTGACGCCGACTGGTGGGCCAGGGACCTGCCGGTCAACCGCGGGCGCTACAACTTCCAGCGCTTGCGCGTCGAGTACTTCGGCGACACCGAGGTGGCCCGCCAGGTCCTCAAGGGCGGCGGCTACGATTACAACCGCGAGTTCTCCGCCACCGCCTACACCCTGGGCTACAACGGCGCCCAGCTCGACGATGGCCGCCTGCAGCGCGCCCATCTGGGCCCTGCCAAGCCACAGAACGCCCAGGGGTTCGTATTCAACCTCGACAAGCCGGTGTTTCGCGACCGCCGTGTACGCCAGGCGCTGGCCATGCTCTGGGACTTCGAGTGGAGCAACCGGCAGATGATGCGCAACCTGTACATCCGCCAGCAAAGCCTGTACTCCAACACCCCGCTCGCAGCACGCGAGCTGCCCGACGCCGAGGAACTCAAACTGCTCGAACCGCTACGCGGCCAGATCCCCGACGAGGTCTTCAGCCAAGTGTTCACGGCACCGGTGACCGATGGCACGGGCATCGTCCGCAAACAGCAGTTGCAGGCACTCGAGCTGCTCCAGGCTGCGGGCTGGCGCCCCGAAGGCGATCGCCTGGTAAACGCCGATGGCACAGCGCTGAGCTTCACCTTCCTCAACGGGCAATCGGGCCTCGAGCGCCTGCTCTTGCCCTGGAAGCGCAACCTGGCGCAAATCGGTATCGAGCTGAATATCCGCAACGTCGACTCGGCGCAATACATCAACCGGCTGATGGCGCGCGACTACGACATGGTCGTG
This sequence comes from Pseudomonas sp. NBRC 111143, assembly GCF_001320965.1. Taxonomy (NCBI): domain Bacteria; kingdom Pseudomonadati; phylum Pseudomonadota; class Gammaproteobacteria; order Pseudomonadales; family Pseudomonadaceae; genus Pseudomonas; species Pseudomonas sp. NBRC 111143. Next base: position 17,900 of record NZ_BCBT01000001.1, read on the forward strand.
ACCGGCTACCCGGTGACGCTGTCACCCGGCTCGGAGCAATACAACTACTTTGGCTCCGCCGCCGCCCACGACCCTGGTTCGAACAACCTCATGGTGCTCAAGGACCCGGCGGTCGACCACCTGCTCGATGGCCTGGTACGCGCCTCGACCCAGGCCGACATGCTGCGCCATGCCCACGCCCTGGACCGGGTGCTGCAGTGGAACTACTACTGGATTCCAAACTATTATCCGCCCGGCAGCTCGACCGTCTGGTGGAACCGCTTCGGCCTGCCCAAGGTGCAGGCCGCCTACGACGAAGGCCTGGATACCTGGTGGGAGCTCAGCCCCACGGCGCTGACCAATCAGCAGATGGCTGAACGTACGAAGGTTGCGCCATGACCGCCTATATCCTGCGGCGCCTGCTGCTGATCATTCCGACCCTGCTGGCGATCCTGCTGGTGAACTTCGCCATCGTCCAGGCGGCTCCCGGCGGTCCTGTGGAGCAGGCCGTGGCACGCCTGCAAGGCATTGGCGGCGGTGCCCCCGGCGCGCGGGTCGAGGTGATGCAGGGCGAGTCTCGCGCCAGTCGTGGGCTGGACCCCAAGCTGATCGAGGAGATCAAGCGCCAGTACGGCTTCGACAAGAGCGCCCCGGAGCGCCTGTGGCTGATGCTCGGCCAGTATGCCCGGCTCGATTTTGGCCAGAGTTTCTTCCGTGGCGCCAAGGTCACCGACCTGATTCTCGACAAGTTGCCCGTCACCCTCTCGCTGGGCTTCTGGGCGACGCTGATCACCTACCTGGTCTCGATCCCGTTGGGCATCCGCAAGGCTGTGCGCCACGGCAGCCGTTTCGATGCCTGGAGCAGCGCGCTGATCGTGGTTGGCTACGCACTGCCCTCGTTCCTCTTCGCCCTGCTGCTGATCGTACTGTTCGCCGGCGGCACGTCGTTGAACTGGTTCCCGGTGCGCGGGCTGGTTTCGGAAGACTTCGACCAACTGAGCCTGCTGGGCAAGGTCGCCGATTACTTCTGGCACCTGGTGCTGCCGGTCGGGGCCTTGGTGATCGGTGGGTTCGCCACCCTCACACTGCTGACCAAGAACGCCTTCCTCGATGAGATCTCGCGCCAGTATGTGGTCACCGCCCGGGCCAAGGGCTTGAGCCAACGCCGGGTGCTCTACGGCCATGTGCTGCGCAATGCCATGCTGCTGGTGGTGGCCGGGGTGCCGCAGGCGTTGATCACGGTGTTCTTCGCTGGTTCGTTGCTGATCGAAGTGATCTTCTCGCTCGACGGCCTCGGACGCATGAGCTACGAGGCGGCCGTCTCGCGGGACTACCCGGTGGTGTTCGGCACCCTCTTCATCTTCACCCTGGCAGGCTTGCTGATTCGCCTGGTCGGCGACCTGTCGTACACCTTGCTCGACCCGCGCATCGACTTCGACACGAGGGCGCACTGATGCTCTCGCCTGTCGCCCGGCGCCGTCTGCAGCGTTTTCGCCATAACCGCCTGGGCTGGGTTTCGCTGTGGCTGTTCGCCGCCCTCCTGCTGCTGAGCCTGGGTGCAGAGCTGGTGGCCAACGACAAGCCGCTGCTGCTTTCGTACAAGGGCGAGCTGTACACCCCCGCACTCAAGCGCTACACCGAGCAGCAGTTCGGCGGTGAGCTGCCCTTCCAGCCCGACTACCGCAGCGCGTATGTGCGCCAATTGATCGAAGGCCAGGGCGGCTGGATGCTCTTCGCCCCCATCCCCTTCAGTGCCGACACGCCCAACTACGACCTGCAGGTGCCCACCCCCAGCCCGCCCAGCGCGAGCAATTGGCTGGGCACCGACGATCAGGGCCGCGACGTGCTCGCGCGGGTGCTGTATGGCGCACGTATTTCCTTGCTGTTCGCCTTCGCCCTGACCCTGGTCAGCGTGCTGATCGGCGTCGCCGCCGGCGCGCTGCAGGGCTACCACGGCGGCTGGGTCGACCTGCTCGGCCAGCGCCTGCTGGAGGTTTGGTCGGGGTTGCCGGTGCTGTATCTGCTGATCATCCTGTCCGGCTTCGTCGAACCGAATTTCTGGTGGTTGCTGGGGATCATGGCGCTGTTCTCCTGGCTGACCCTGGTCGACGTAGTGCGCGCCGAGTTCCTGCGCGGGCGGAACCTGGAGTACGTCAAGGCCGCCCGTGCACTGGGCCTGCCTGACACCCAGGTGATGCTGCGGCATATCCTTCCCAATGCCATGAACGCCACACTGACCTACATTCCGTTCATGCTGACCGGTGCCATCACCACCCTGACAGCACTGGATTTCCTCGGCTTCGGCATGCCGGCCGGCACCGCCTCGCTGGGTGAGCTGGTCACCCAGGGCAAGCAGCACCTGCAAGCCCCCTGGCTGGGCTTCACCGCATTCTTTGCGCTGGCAGTGATCCTGTCGCTGCTGGTATTCATCGGCGATGCGCTGCGGGAGGCGTTCGATCCGCGGCGCTGATTCGGCCCTCGACTGAAAGACACACTGATCGTTTCAACGCTATCGGCATCGTGTAAGGAGCGGCACATGACTCTAGACGGCAAGACGGCACTCATCACAGGATCCACCAGCGGTATCGGCCTGGGCATCGCCCAGGTACTGGCCCGGGCAGGTGCCAACATCCTGCTCAACGGTTTCGGCGATCCACAACCGGCGCTCGCCGAGATTGCCCGCCACGGCGTGAAGGTCGCCCACCATCCGGCCGACCTGTCCGAGGTGACGCAGATCGAGGCCCTGTTCGCCCTGGCTGAGCGCGAGTTCGGCGGCGTCGACATCCTCGTCAACAACGCCGGCATCCAGCACGTCGCGCCGGTGGAAGCCTTCCCGGTGCAGAGCTGGGACAAGATCATCGCCTTGAACCTCTCGGCCGTGTTCCACGGCACCCGCCTGGCCCTGCCGGGCATGCGCGAACGCGGCTGGGGGCGGATCATCAACATTGCCTCGGTGCACGGCCTGGTGGGTTCCACCGGCAAGGCCGCCTACGTGGCGGCAAAACACGGAGTGATCGGCTTGACCAAGGTGGTGGCGCTGGAAACCGCGACCAGCAACGTGACCTGCAATGCCATCTGCCCCGGCTGGGTGCTGACCCCGCTGGTGCAGAAGCAGATCGACGACCGCGCAGCGGCAGGCGGCGACCCTCGGCAGGCCCAGCATGACCTGCTGGCCGAAAAACAGCCCTCGCTGGCCTTCGTCACCCCCGAGCACCTGGGCGAGCTGGCGCTGTTCCTGTGCAGCGAGGCCGGCAGCCAGGTGCGTGGCGCCGCCTGGAACGTGGATGGCGGCTGGTTGGCGCAGTAAGGTCTAGAGTTCAATCAGGGACCGTCTTGAATGTACCTTCAAGACGGCGCCTGGCAGGCCGTGTCGATGCCCCACCGACCGAGGAGGTTCGCATGAGCGACGTACTGTGGCGCCCCAGCCACGCGCAGGTCGAGGCCAGCCGAATGGACCACTTCCGCCGCCAGGTGAACCAGGACCTTGGGCTGCAGCTCGCCAACTACGCAGACCTGCACCGCTGGAGCATCGAGCAGCGCGAAGCGTTCTGGCAGAGCCTCTGCGCGTTCTTCGAAGTGCGCTGGCACAGTCTGCCCTCGCAGGTGCTCAGCGAAGGCGCGCAGATGCCGGACGCGCGCTGGTTCGCAGGTGGCACGCTCAACTATGCAGAACACCTGTTGCGCCGGCGCGACACGCATCCGGCGCTGATCGCCGTGCGTGAGGACGGCACACGCGAGGTACTCAGCCACCGTCAACTGGCCGCCGAGGTCGCCGGCCTGCAACGCGCCTTCAAGGCCCTCGGCATCCAGCCAGGCGATCGTATCGCCGCGATCATGCCCAACACCTGGCAAACGCTGGTGGCCATGCTTGCCAGCGCCAGCCTGGGGGCGGTCTGGTCCAACGCCTCCCCCGAGTTCGGGCTGCACGGCATCATCGATCGTTTTGGCCAGATCGCGCCCAAACTGCTGATCGCCTGTGCCGGTTATCACTATGCCGGCAAGGTGATCGACCAGGTGGAGAAGATCAACCAGGTCTGCGCCCAGTTGCCGGCGCTGGAGCACCTGCTGGTCGTGCCCTACACCCGCGAGCAGACGCGCACCGATGAGTTCGTCGGCCCCAAGGTCAGCCTCTGGCAGGACGTCTATCAGGCCGGCGGCGAACCTGAGTTCACCGCCCTGCCTTTCGACCACCCGCTATACATCCTCTACTCCAGCGGCACCACCGGCGTACCCAAGTGCATCGTCCACGGTGCAGGAGGCGTACTGCTGCAGCATCTGAAGGAACACGGCCTGCACAACGATCTGAAGGCCGACGACGTGATGTTCTACTACACCACCTGTGGCTGGATGATGTGGAACTGGTTGGCCAGCGGCCTGGCGGTCGGTGCCACCCTGGTGCTGTACGACGGCTCGCCGCTGCACCCCGGCCCCGAACGCCTGCTCGACCTGATCGACGCCGAAGGCATCCAGGTATTCGGCACCAGCGCCAAGTACCTGGCCACCCTGGAACAGCAAGGCCTGGTGCCGATGCGCAGCCACCGCCTCGACAGCCTGCGCCTGTTGTTGTCGACCGGTTCGCCGCTGTCGCCGCACAGCTACGACTACGTCTACCACCAGATCAAGCGCGATGTGCGCCTGGTGTCGATGTCCGGCGGTACCGACATCGTCTCATGCTTCGTGCTGGGTAACCCGACCCTGCCAATACGGCGCGGGGAAATGCAATGCCGGGGCCTGGGCATGGCCGTGCAGGTGTGGAACGAACGACGCGAGGCGGTGGTGGGCGAGAAAGGTGAGCTGGTCTGCACCCGCCACTTCCCGTCGATGCCGTTGGGGTTCTGGGGTGACACCGACGGCAGCCGCTACCACGAGGCTTACTTCAGCCTGTTCCCCGGCGTCTGGGCACAGGGTGACTACGCCGAAGAGACCGCCAGCGGCGGGCTGGTGATCCACGGACGCTCCGACGCGGTGCTCAACCCTGGCGGCGTGCGCATCGGTACGGCAGAGATCTATCGCCAGGTGGAGAAGGTCGAAGAGGTGGTCGAGAGCATCGCCATCGGCCAGGACTGGCAAGGCGACGTGCGTGTGGTGCTGTTCGTGCGTCTGCGCGAGGGCCTGCAACTGGACGACGCCCTGTGTCAGCGCATCCGCCAGGTGATCCGCCAATACACCACGCCGCGTCATGTGCCAGCGGTGATTGCCCAGGTGCCAGACATCCCACGCACCGTCAGCGGCAAAGTGGTGGAGCTGGCGGTGCGCAACGTGGTGCACGGACTGGCGGTGAAGAACACCGATGCCCTGGCCAACCCCGAGGCGCTGGCGCATTTCCGTGACCGCGCCGAGCTGCGCGATCAGGCATAATGGCGCCCTTTTTTGCCCGAAGCACAGGTGTCACATGAAAGCACAAGCGCGCCATATCCTGGTCAAGACCGCCGATGAGGCCGAACAACTCAAGCAACGCCTGGCCAAGGGCGAGGCGTTCGACGTGCTGGCGAAGAAGTTCTCGACCTGCCCGTCAGGCAAGCGCGGTGGTGACCTGGGCGAGGTGCGTCCTGGCCAGTTGGTCGGGGCCATCGACCAGGTGATCTTCAAGAAGGCCCTGCGCGTGGTGCATGGGCCGATCAAGACCAAGTTCGGTTATCACCTGGTGCAGGTGTTCTACCGCGACTGAGCGTTACATCGCTGCGCGCAACATCTCCACCACCTGGGCATGAAGCGCTGGGTCGCCGCAGGCCACGATGCAGCCACCGTTCTGTGCCGAGCTGCCATCCCACGCGGTGATCACACCGCCCGCCCCTTCGATGATCGGCATCAGTGCCTGCACGTCGTAGGGCTGAAGGCTCGCCTCGACGATCACATCGACAAATCCCGACGCCAGCATGCAATAGGCGTAGCAGTCGCCGCCATAACGCATCAGCCGCGCCCGCCCGGCCACGTGCTCGAAGGCCGCCTTGCGCGCCGGGGTGTCGAACATGTCCGGTGTGGTGCACATCAGCGTGGCGGTCTCGAGCGACCCGCAGGCACGGGTCTTCAGCGGCGCACCGCTACGCCAGGCGCCCTCGGGCGTACCGACGAAACGCTCGCCGGTAAAGGGTTGGTTCATCACCCCCACCACTGGCTGCTGGCCATCGTTCAGGGCAATCAGCGTGCCCCACAGCGGCAGGCCGGTGATGAAGGCCCGGGTGCCATCGATCGGGTCCAGCACCCAGGTCAGCGGGCTGCTGCCCTGTGCCACGCCCTGCTCCTCGCCCAGGATGCCATGCGTCGGATATCGCGCCTGGATCAACGCACGCATGGCGTCTTCGGCGGCTTTGTCCGCCACGGTCACCGGATCGTAGAGGCGCCCGCCCTTGTCCTCGACCTCCAGGCTCGCGCGAAAATACGGCTGGATCGCCAGCGCAGCGGCGTCGGCCAGTTGCTCGGCAAAAGCACGAAACTCTGCGATCTGCTCAGCGTTCAGGGACATGGAACCGGCCTCGTAGGGAAAAGGCGGCCATGATACCCCAGCACGGCGTCGCAGGCGCACAGGCACCTCACTTTCGGGCATGGGGTTATAACCATTTCATCAGACGGTAGCTGAATCGTTGTACTAGGATAGCAAGCAGTCGCGTCCAAATACTGGCCAAAAGCCATATCGCGACTTTCGGATGACCGCTACTCATGGACGATACGATGAATTCGCACCTGCTCTTTCCGCAGATCGGCAAAGTCATTGCCAGCACCGGCAGCCGCCAATTCCCGCGCCTGCTGCATGACCTGATCCAGACCCACCTGAGCATCGATGCCACGCATATCCGCCAGGTGCGCCTGGCCTCCCCCGGTTTGCACGGCAGCACCACCCTGCTCAGTGAAACCGTGTTCAGCGCCAGAGAACCCGCCTGCGACGAGCTTCTGGACCCGGCCCGTCTGCATCTGGTGCGCCGCACTGCCGATTATCACTACGAACTGCACATCCTGCGCGCTGATCGCGCAAGTTTCTCGCCGCGCGAGCGCGACTGCCTGCAGGACATCTCGCCGCTGTTGCTGCCCATGCTGCAAAAGCACCTGGATGCGTTGCAGTCCAGCATCAGTGAGCGCCCGACAATCGATACCCTGCAGGAGCGTTTCCGCGAGCGCCTGAGCCAGACGGGTCTTGCCCTGTCAGAACGGGAAATGCAGGTATGCCTGGGCCTCCTGGCCGGTCACACCGCACCGCAGCAGGCCGAACTGCTGCAGTTGAAGGTCAATACGGTGGAAAGCTACCTGCGTCGCGCGGCGATCAAGTTGGGGATCAGCGGGCGGCATTCGTTGATGCGCTGGATGTATGGCGCCCATTCCTCGATACACCCCTGAGCGCCCAGCTACCGGGGCATTCAACTCCCGCAGTCGATGTGGCGCAGTACCGACCTATCATTTTTGCCAGTTGGAGCAGCACATCGACTGCGCTAGTTTCGACGCCATCCTGACACGATGGAGCTCACCACCATGTCCGTGCAGTCTTCCGGCACGCCTGACCACGGCTATGGCACGCAAGGGGTGGCCAATATTCCGCCCCAGCATCCCTATGACTCGGACGTGGCCTCTCTCCAAGTCGGGCCATCGACCCTCGACGCCAGGGGGCGGCTGGTGGTATTCGGCCGTAACCCCGCAGACTCCAGCCCAGGATTGCTCACCCGGCTCAACGCCGATGGCCAGTGGGACGAAAGCACCGGCCATGTGGTCGTAGACGCTGCGAATCTGCCCGATGAGGCACTGGACTTCAAAGGGCTTGTCGGCGCCACGATCAATGGCCAGCAGACCTATTTCGCCGTTGGCGTGCCCACCTATTTCGATGCCGACTTCGAACGGTATCTGAACTTCGTCGGTATCAGCCGTTTTGATGAAAGCTTCCAACCGGTAACGTCCTTTGGCGATAACGGTCATGCTTTACCAGACCCGGGCAAAGGTTGGCAGAAGGGTGACGTAGGCGACACCAGAAAGCATCGGGTGAAGCACTCGACCAAAGCGCTTCTGTCGTCCGAGGAGCGCCCACTGGTATTCGCGAACGGCTTGTTGCGAGCCATCTTCCCCTACACCCTCGGCGACGGGAACGACGAGCGCACTGAAAGCTGGTTGGCGGTCTTCAACCCCGTGACTGGCGAGCTGGCACCTGAGCTCGGCGAGGCGCGTGATCTCTGCATGTTGCCACTGACCGACAAAGCCGGTTTTTCGTTGCGGGTCTTGCGTGCGCACTTCTTCGCCGACGGGAGTTTCCTGGTGCTGGCAGAAAACGCCAGCCAGCGAGTCATCGTGAGGCGTTACGACCGGCACGCCATCGCCGATGAACGCTTCAATGATGACCAGGGCCAGCGGGAACTGTTCGCCTTTGAAGGAAGCATGCGCCTCGGCATGTTCGCAAGGAACGGTCGGATCGCTGTTTCCCGGGGTGTGGAATTCCAACTCCTACAACCCACGACTGTGTTCGTACTGACCGAGTCCGGTACGAACGACACGACCTTCAATCGCGGCCAACCTTTGACGCTCGGCAGCGACAGCCATGGCCTGGCGCTGGGCGAGCTTCACATCGATGATCAGGATCGCATTTTGCTCGGTGGCGCCCTGCTGACCGCCATCAACGTCGGCCGTTTGCATGTGTATCGCCTGACACGGTCCGGAGAGTTCGACAGCGCCTTCGGCAACCGGGGCCTCTTTGACGGCGGCCCTGACTTCAGAACGGCGAACAAGGTGTTTGCCAGTGGGCACGGCATACACATCCTGACGCTGTTCCCTACCAGCGGCCCCTACTTCCTGGAAAGGGTGCTCAAGCTGCACGACTGACCGGCTTCTGCAGCACCCTGCGTACCGCAGACTCTTGCCAGTACCGTGAATAGTTCCTACCGCTTACCAACCCACGAGAGTAAGTCTCATGAAAGCGACAGCTAATACCGGTGATAACGCAGGGAAACTGGACCCGGATTTCGGAGTTGGGGGCCTCGTAGAGTTGCGTCCATTCGATGAGGATCGCGGTTTTGAAATCATCGACTCTGCGGGCCTGCAAGATGGCGGGAGCGTGCATGTTATCCGGACATACGACGAGGGAGAGAACTACCTGGTCAGCTTTGATCACGGCGGCGAACTGATCCATCGGAAACAGGTCATCTTGCCCGATAAAATCCAGCCGAACACCCACTATTTCTTCCGACTCAAATACAGCCAGCTTGACCGGGTAGCCTGTTACTTGCCGGGCGTACGTTGGCCATCCGAAAATGTAGAAGATCCCATCATCCACACTTCAGCCGTCGGTTGTTTCCTGACGGATCTACAACCGCAGCCAGGGTTTGGCGAAAATGGCATTGCGACAATTACACCTGCAGACTTGGGCAAGAACAGCGCCAATCGCCGCGCGACGCCCAAGCGTGAAGCGTTCGCCGCCGACCATGCCGAGACACCAGCAACGCGAGCCTACAACGTGAACAGTGGAGAGGCCCAACTCATCAATGGCGCTCTGTGGTCAGTCTCCAGCAGCTATCACGAATTTGAAGATCCACCGTTCAAAAGCTGGATTTCCAGATTTGCTCCAGACACAGGGGAGTTGCTGTCGATTTACCCGCTGCAGCCCCTTGGGGGCACGACATGGGAGCCGGTGGATGTCCATTTCCTCAAGGAAGGTGGATTCATCATGTTGGCCTACATAGAACAACAAGCCTTCCTGACGAAGTTTACCGACACCGGGATGCTCGACAAGACATTCAACGATTCGGGCTACGTTGAAATGCCGGATCTTGATTATGACAATAGTTGCATGTACGTGCATCAAGACCGAATCCTGATCGCCTCCGTAGAGCCGGCAATACAAGCTGCGCCGCTATTGACGTTGGATGCCTACCTCTTGTCAGGACAACCTGACAGTACATTCCAGCGTAAAAGCGAGGTGGTAACAGACTCGGTGATTATTACCTCACCACATATCGCCGTCGATGCGACGAACCGTATTCTCGTCGGCTTCACCAGTAGTATGAACTTCAATTCGTCCCCTACGCCCTTTGCCGTTATGATCTATCGCTTCAACTGGGCGGGCAACGCGGACCTGTCGTTTGGCGACGCCGGCAGGTTCGTACATTATAATGTGGTGCAATTCAAACACATGTTTTTGAACGGTAATGAGATCCGTGGCGCAGGCAAAGATTTTTCGACCCAATTGCCTCTAATGTTCAAAGTCCTCGATTAAGTCCTCCATTGAACGCGTCGCTGACTCACACCCCGTGCGTCAGCGACTGCCGTTCAGTTCAATCCCGCGCCAAGGCTTCGATCGGGTCCAGTCGTGCGGCGTTTCGTGCGGGCACGAAGCCGAACACGATGCCGATCAACGTCGAACAGGCGAACGCGGTGGCAATCGAGGCCGGCGAGAACACCATCTCCCACTGTTTGACGAACAGTGTGAACAGGTAACCAATCCCATACGACAACGCGATCCCCACCAGCCCGCCAAACAGGCAGACCATCACCGCCTCCACCAGGAACTGCTGGCGAATGTCCGACTGCCGGGCACCGACGGCCATGCGGATGCCGATCTCACGGGTACGTTCGGTGACCGACACCAGCATGATGTTCATCACCCCGATACCCCCCACCACCAATGAAATTACCGCGATCAACGACAGCAGCAGGGTCAGCGAACGACTGGTCTTCTGCACCGTCTGCATGATGCTGTCGAGGTTGTTGGTGAAGAAGTCCTTGGTGCCATGGCGCTGCAGCATCAAGGTGTTGACCTCCTCCTCCACCCGTTTGCTTGGCATGCCGTCCTTGATCCGCACGCTGATGCTGTCCAGGTGGCGCTGCCCCAGCAGGCGCCCGGCAGCGGTTTCGTAGGGCACCCAGACGTTCAGCGCGTTGCTGGCAGCGAACAGGTTCTTGTTCTCGGTGGTCACGCCGATCACCGTGCACGGCAGATTGCCGATCAGGATCACCTGCCCGAGCGGGTCTACCCCCTCGCCGAACAGCCGCAAGCGCGTGTTGTGGTCGATCACCACCACTTGTGCCTGGCGCCGGGCATCGCTTTCGCTGAAGGCGATGCCGGCTGCCAGGTTGATGTTGCGTACCTGGAAGTAGCGTTCGCTGACGCCATTGAGCTGTACGTCCAGGTCCAGGTTGCGGTAGCGCACCAGCATGCTGCGGCCGATTACCGGCGTTGCACTGTCGACGTAATACAGTTGGTTGAGCGCAGTGACGTCGGCCAGCACCAGGGTCTCGATGGCCTTGGCCCTGCTGTCACCGAAGTTGCTGCCCGAATAGATGTCGATGGTGTTGCTGCCGATCGCCTGAATATCCTTGAGCACATAGCCTTTGGCGCCCTCGCCGATTGCCGAGATCGACACCACCGAGGTGATGCCGATGACGATGCCGAGCATGGTCAGCAACGTGCGCATTCGGTGCGAGATCAACGCGATCCAGGCCATGTTGAACGCTTCACGGAACAACCCCAGGCTGGCCACCAGTCGCCGAGGCGGACGGGCCTTGCGTTGCGGCTCGGGGATGGCCGCATCGGGCGCAGTCTGCCGCGTGTTGCGCTGATCACTGACGATCTGCCCGTCGCTGACTTCGATGATGCGCTCGGCATGGGTTGCGACCTTGGGGTCGTGGGTCACCAGGATCACGGTGTGCCCGGCAGCGTGCAGCTCCAGCAGGATGGCCATCACTTCCTTGCCGCTGGCCGTGTCGAGGGCGCCGGTAGGCTCGTCCGCGAGGATCACCTCGCCGCCGTTCATCAAGGCCCGGCAGATACTCACCCGCTGCTGCTGGCCGCCCGACAGTTGGCTGGGGCGATGCGTCAGGTGCCCGGCCAGGCCAAGGCGCTTGAGCAGTTCCTGGGCCCGCTCGTGGCGCTGGGCCTGGGGCGTGCCCGCATAGACCGCCGGGATCTCGACATTGCGCAGGGCGTCCAGGTGCGGCAGCAGGTGATAACGCTGGAAGATGAAGCCGAAGTGGTCACGGCGCAGCGCTGCCAGCGCCTCATCGTCCATGTCGCGGGTTTCCTGGCCGCCCACCTGATAGGAGCCGGCGCTGGCATGGTCCAGGCAGCCGAGGATGTTCATCAGCGTCGACTTGCCCGAACCTGACGCACCAATGATCGCCACCAGCTCGCCCGCGTTGATTTCCAGATCGATATGGCGCAGGGCAAGAAACTCGCGGTCTCCCGCCATGAAACTGCGGCTCACGCCCTCCAGGCGCAGCAGCGGCTGGCCGGCTTCGACGGCGGTGGTGCGCTGCGAGGCCAGTTCGACGTTCATGTTCATGCTCATGCCCCCGCCGCATCGCCGATGGGCTCACCGATCACTACCCGGTCGCCCTCGTCCAGCCCCTGCCTGATCTCGACCCTGACATTGTTGTTGATCCCGGCCTGCACCTGGCGCACCTGGGCAAAGCCCTTGGCGTCGACTACCCGCACCGGGAAGCTGCCGTCGCCACTGCGCGGCCCGAGCGCCGCCACCGGCACGCTGAGCACCGCCTCGGCGGTGGCCAGCACGATGCGCACCTGGGCGGTCATGGAAATGCGCAGGCGGTGGTCTGGGTTGGGCACCTCGAACAAGGCGTTGTAGAACACCGCGGTGTTCTGCTTTGGCGCAGCGGCGCCGCTCTTGTCGGTGCTCTCCAGGTAGTTCTGCGGCGCAGGCTCCGTGCCGCGCAAGGTCGCGTAGTAGCGTTTGTCTTCGCCAAGGATGGTGAAGTACACCTGCTGGCCGGGGCTGATATGGATCACGTCGGCCTCGGAGACCTGCGCCTTGACCGTCATGGTATCCAGGTCGGCAAGCTTGAGGATCACCGGCGCCAGTTGCTGGGCGATCACTGTTTGCCCTTCCTGGGTGACGATACCCACCACATCGCCGTCGATGGGTGCACTGATGCGGGTGTAGTCGAGGTTGACCTTGGCCGTGTCGATCTGCACCTGGGCACTCTTGATCTGCGCGTCCAGCGAATGCAGGGTCGCCTGCTGCACCTGGTATTCGGACTCGGCGTTTTCGAAGTCCTGGCGCGAGATCGACTCGTCGTCCTGCAACGCGCTGTAGCGCTCGTAGACCCGGCGTGTCTGGTTGACCCGGGCCAGGGTCGAGCGCCGCTCCGCCTGCAGCTTTTCCTCATCGACCTGGGCCTGGCGCAAGGTGTTGCGCAGCACCAGCGGATCGATCTCGGCGAGCCACTGCCCCTTGGTCACCTTGTCGCCCAGCTTGACCTTCAGCGAGCGCAACTGGCCGGAAACCTGGGCACCGACATCGACCTGGCGGATACCCTCGAGAACACCGCTGGCCAGCACCGCGTTCTCGATGTCGCCACGCTCGACCGTGGCAGTAATGTAGCGCGGCGGCGTGGCCGGGGCCTGTACCGCGTACAACGTGATCCCAGCCACCAGCGCCAGGGCACAGCCCAGGCTTATCTTGCGAAATCTGCTCTTGTCCATAAATGCTCGTTCATCCGTTCCAAAGGCCTGCATGCCACACCGCCCCTTGTGGGGGCGGGCTGGCCTCGCAATCACCGGGCAAGCCGGTGCCAGATACTGCGGTGCTGCAATCGCGGGCCCAGCCCGCACCCACAAGGTTCGCGCCAAATCAATGAGTGACCCGCTGCAGCGCCTGCCCGTCGTGCCACCAGGCCGCAAGGCTGAACACATCCGGGGCCTTGAGGATGCTGAAGTGGTTGCCAGGCCCATGCCACACCGCCAGTTGCGGCAGCAGGCGCTGCCAACCGGCAAGCATCGCCGCCTGTTCGCGCTGGTTGCCGGCCGCATCCAGAGTCGCATCGGCCACCAGCACCAGGCTGGCCGGGCCGCTGTAGCCGACCTGCGCCGGGTACGGCGTACGCAGCGCGCTGGAGAAGGTGCGGGCGATCCCGTGCAACGCCCTGACAGAAGAACGCGCCGGCATCAGCCCGCCGCGAACCATGGCCTGGTGCAAGCGTTCGAGTTGCTGCTCATCGTCCAGTGCGGCAAAGGCCTGGCGGTCGATTTCCAGCGAGCGCCCACTGGCCAGCTGCAACGACTCGATGAGCCGGTCCAGCGCTGCTCCTGCGGTGTAGGGCCGACCGCAGACGCTGTTGCCACCGGGTGACTCGCTGTCGATCAAGGTCAGTGAGCGCACCTCCCGCCCCTGTGCCTGCAAACGCACCGCCATGGCATGCGCCACCCAGCCGCCAAAGGAATGCCCGACCAGGTTCAACGGCCCCTGCGGGTACAGCGCTTCGATGGCCTGGACATGGCAGGCCGCCGCGGCGTCGATGCTGCTGTGCGGTGTGGCGGTGCCATCCAGGCCACGCGCTTGCAGGCCGTACACCGGCCAGTCGCCGCCCAGGGCCTCGGCCAGGCCGATGAAGCTGGTCACGCTATCGCCGGCCCCCGGCACGCAGAACAGCGGCGCATGACCGCCCTGCCCGCTCTGGATCGCCACCAGCGGCTGATACGCCGCCCGCGGTTTCTCGCCGATACCCGCGCGGGCCGCCTGCAGCGCCGTGCCGAGCGCGCGGCCCAGCACCTGCACGTGCGGCGCCTGCATCATGCTCAGGTGATCGCCCGGCACCTCGATGCACCGCACCTGACCGGCCGGCACCGTGCGCTCCCAACCAAGCAATGGCTGCTCACCGTGACGCTGCACGCTTTGTTCGGCGCGCAGCAAGTGGATGGCGATGCCCAGCGGTTCGGGACGGTAATGGGCCATGGCATGGCCGTGGGCAATTTCGCGTTCGAAGAACAGCTTGAGCTCGTCATCGCTTGCAGCGGCAAGTTCCGCATACAGCAAGCCCTGTTCACGGCAGGCCGCGAGCAAGGTGGTGAAGTCGGCTTGGCCATCGTCCAAGGTATTGACCCTGGCCAGTTGCTGCGCGCCTGCCGCGCCGAGCCCCTGCCAGTGTCCGGCGCAGTGCAGCAGCAGTTGCTGTTGCAACAGGCGCGCGCCTTGCCAGCGTGCCTTGCCCTGGTCGACCAGACGCGGCTGCCAGGTGTCGATCAAGCCCAGGAACTCGACCTGCTCGTCCGCCCCCAGCAGTTGCGCGGCGATTTCATAGGCCAGCAAGCCGCCGAACGACCAGCCGGCAAGCCGGTAAGGCCCGTGAGGCTGAACCCGGCGGATGCGCTCCAGTTGCGCGCGGGCCAGGGCCTCCAGGGTGTCCGGCTGCGCCTCGCCCAGGGCCAGGCCCGGTACGCCATAGATTGGGAAGTCACCTTCCAGTTGCTGGCCCAGTACCGGGAAGTAGAAGTCCATGCCGCTGAACTCGTGGATCAGGAACAGTGCCGGTGCGTCGCCCTCCGCGCGCACGCACACCAAGTCCGTTTGCGGTGTCGCCGCCTGCAGATGTTCGGCCAATGCCGCCACGCTGGCATGCTGGAACAGCTCGGCGAGCGATACCTGCAGTCCCTGTTCGCGCAACAGGCCCACCAGGCGGATGGCCAATAGCGAATGACCGCCCAAGGCGAAGAAGCTGTCATGCCGCCCCACCTGCCCGATCTCCAGCACCTGCGCCCAGAGCGCTGCGAGCTGTTGTTCCAGCGCGGTGGCTGGTGCCTCGTAACGGCTCTCGGCAAGGTCCTGCATCGCTGGAGGCGGCAGCGCCTTGCGGTCGATCTTGCCGTTGTTGGTCAGCGGCAGCGCATCGAGCACGATGCAGGCCGACGGCACCATGTACGGCGGCAGGCGTCCCTGCAGCCAACCCCGCACAGCGGCGGCATCGAGGTGCGGGTCTGTGCGGGTGAACCAGGCCACCAGGTGAGCCGGCCCCTGCGTCAGGGTCAGGGCCATGACCACCACTTCGCCGATGCCCGGGCACAGCGCCAGGTGCTGCTCGACTTCGCCCAGCTCGATACGGAAACCGCGGATCTTCACCTGGTCGTCGTTGCGCCCCAGGCACTCCAGCTGGCCGTCGTCGCGCCAGCGGCCCAGATCGCCGGTACGGTACAGGCGAGCGCCAGGCTGCGGGCTGAACGGGTCGTCGATAAAGCGCTCGGCGGTGAGTTCCGGGCGGTTGAGGTAGCCCAGCGCCACGCCATCGCCACCGATGTACAACTCACCTACCGCCCCCAGCGGCAGCGGACGCAGGTGCGCGTCCAGCACATGCACCTGGGTACTGCCGACCGGTCCCCCGATCGGCACCAGCTCGGCGTCGGCCGGCACATGGCGAACCTGCCCGGCGGTGGCATAGGTGGTGGTTTCGGTCGGCCCATAGCAGTGCACCAGGCGCAAGTCCGGTGCCTGCGCCAGCAAGCTGCGGAACGCCGCCGGATCGGCTCGCTCGCCACCGCACAGCAGCACGCGCAACCCTGCCAGCACGTCAGGGATCATCTGCACGTACTGGTTGAACAACGCCGTGGTGACGAACAGCACTGTCGCGCCCCCTTCACGCAGGGCCACGCCCAGACGCACAGGGTCGAGCAAGGTGTCATGGTCGATCACCAACACCTGGCCGCCATTGAGCAGCGCACCCCAGACATCCATGGTGCTGGCGTCGAACGCGGGGTTGGAGGCGAAAGCGATACGGTCCTGGGCGCTGAAGTCGGCGTAGCCATCGTTGAGCACCAGGCGAGCGATGCCACGATGAGGCGCGCGCACGCCCTTGGGCGTCCCGGTGGAGCCGGAGGTGTACATGACGTAGGCGACCGTATCCCCACCCTGGACCAGCCCTGGGTTATGACCGGGCTGACGGTTAAGGTCCAGGCGATCGAGGTCGATGCGGCGCGCGCGGTAGCTCAGGGTCGCCGAGCTGTCGCAGATCAGCGCTACGGCCTGGCAGTCCTGCACCATGAAGCCCTGTCGCTCGGCCGGCGCATGGATGTCCAGCGGCACGTAGGCCGCACCGCACTTGGCGACGGCCAGCTGGGCCTGGAGCAATCCCAACGAACGCGGCAGCAGGATCGCCACATGATCGCCCGGCGCTACGCCTTGCTCGATCAGGTGGTGGGCCAGGCGGTTGGCCTGCTCGTTGAGCTCGCCGTAGGTCAGGCTGTGCGCCCCGTCACGGGCGGCGATGGACAATGGATGCCGTGCTACCTGTTGTTCGAACAGGCGATGCACTGGCAAGTCGCGCGGATAGTCGCGGGTGGTGGCGTTGAAGGCCTCGTGCAACTGCCGAGCCTCGGCCAGCGGCACCACGCTCAGGCGCTCGAGCCCTTCGCAGGCGCTGGTCTCAAGCGCCTGCAGCAGCAGGTGCAGGGCATGCTCCACGTAGCTGCAGATCCGCCGGGCGTCGATGCCCTGCGCGGTTTGCGCGGTCAGCTCGAACGCCAGGCCCAGGTCATCGACGCTCAACGCCAACGGGTAGTTGCTGCGCTCGTGCGCCTCGACCAGCTCGATGCCCTCCCAGGCCTTGCGCGCCGCCTCGCCCTGCCCGGCCAGCGAGCCATGGCGATAGTTGAGCAATGCATTGAACAACGCGGCCCCCGTAGGCAAGCCACTGCAGCGCTGGGCTAGCGCCAGGCGAGCGTGCTCATGGGCCAGCAGGCCGGTCAGGCGTTGGTGGGCTTGCTGCAAGGCTGCCAACACGGGCTGTCCGGCAAGGTCCAGGCGCAGTGGCAAGGTATTGATGTAGACGCCCAAGGCGCGCTCGGCGCCCTCGCCACCCTGCAGCCGACCGAGCAGCACGGTGCCGAATACCACGCTGTCGCGCCCGCTCAGTTGCCCGAGCACCTGTGCCCAGGCCAGGTGCATCAGGCTGGCAGCGCTGACGTTATGGCGTCGCGCCTGTTCGCGGATCCGCAGGTTCAGCGCATGGTCGAGGCGCTGATGGTGCTGCGCCACGGCATCTTGGTGTGGCGTTGCATAACCGCCGTAAGGCAGGGTCGGTTCGTCGATGTCGGCCAGTTGCTCGCGGAAGAAGGCTTCATGGGCCGCCTCGCCCGCCCCACGCTGCAGTTGGGCGATGTAGTTGCGATAAGGCACCGCCGCTGGCAGGGCATGGGCCTGCTCCAGCAGGCAGGCTTGCAGTTCGCTGCGCAATACCTCGAGGGCGACATGGTCCATGACCAGATGGTGGAACAGCAGCGTGGCGCTGATCCGGCCGGTGCTCGGCTCGGTACGGTGTACCAGGCGCAGCAGCGGTGCGCGGGCCAGGTCGAATCGACGAGGCTCGATGGCATCGCCCTCCTGCACGACATCCAGCGGAGCACGACGCCAAACCACCTGCACAGGCTCAGCCAGGCCGTCCCAGTGGAAGGCGCTGCGCAGGATATCGTTGCGCGCGATCACCTGATCCAAGGCGCGGTGCAGCGCCTGCAAACGACCCCGATCGGCGAGCAGGAAACGCACCTCCAGCACGTAGGTCGCCTCACCTTCACCGGCCAGATGGTGATAGAGCATGCCCGCCTGCAGCGGCCCTAGCGGGTAGATGTCCTGGACATTGGCGGTACCGCCAGCCACCTGGCCGACGATACGATCGATCGCCTCTTGCGTCAGCGTCACCAGCGGCAGCAGCTCAGGCGTGATGTGCGGGCAGTCGGCGGTGATGCGGTTGGCAGGCACCTGCACCTGGTCGAGGGTCTCGACCGTCACGGCCAGGGCCGCCAGGCTCGGCTCGGTGAACAGCCCCTGGATATCCAAGGCCAACCCGCGGGCGCGCAGGCGAGCGACCAGGGTTACGGCCAGCAGCGAATGGCCGCCCAATTCGAAGAAGTTGTCGTGTCGCCCTACCCGCTCCACGCCCAGCAACTCGCCCCACATCTCGGCGAGCAGGCGCTCGTTATCACCTTCGGGAGCCTGGTAGGCCTGGCCTTGCAAGGCCTCGACGGCGGGAATCGGCAGGGCCTTGCGGTCCAGCTTGCCGTTGGGGCTCAGCGGCAGTGCCGGCAGATGCACGAACTGTGCAGGCACCATGAACTCGGGTAGTTGAGCCTGCAACTGCCCCTTCAATGTGTCTGCCGTGTGCACAGCTCCGGTGTAGTACGCCACTAGGCGCTTGCCGGCGGGCGGCAAGTCCAGGGCCAGCACAGCGGCCTCCTTGATGCCTTCGATGCGGGTCAGGCAGGCCTGGATCTCACCGAGTTCGATGCGCAGGCCGCGGATCTTCACCTGGTCGTCGTTGCGCCCCAGGTACTCCAGGGTGCCGTCGGCCAGGTGCCGGGCCAGATCCCCGGTGCGGTACAGGCGAGCGCCGGGGCGGGTGCTGAACGGGTCTTCGAGGAAGCGCTCGGCACTCAGCTGCTCGCGGTTCAGGTAGCCGCGGGCAACCTGCACGCCGCCGATATACAGCTCACCGGCAACGCCCTGCGGCACTGGCTGGCCCTGGGCGTCGAGCACGTACAGCGTAGTGTTGGCGATCGGTTTGCCGATCGGGGTGTTGTCCGGGGTCTGTTCCAGTGGCTCGGCGCAATGCCAGGCACTGACGTCCACTGCCGCTTCGGTCGGGCCGTACAAGTTGTGCAGCTCGACGCTGGGCAACTGCGCCTTGAAGCGCCGCACCAGGCTACCGGGCAACGCTTCGCCGCTGCACAGCACCCGGCGTAGCGCTGCTGGCTCGGCATCACCATAGGCGAGGAACACATCGAGCATCGAAGGGACGAAATGCAGGGTCGTTACCGATTCGGCTGTGATCACCTGGCGCAGGTAACCCGGGTCACGGTGCCCGCCCGGGCGTGCCATCACCAGTTTTGCGCCGGTCTGCAAAGGCCAGAAGAACTCCCACACCGACACATCGAAGCTGAACGGGGGTTTCTGTAGCACCACATCATCAGCGCTCAGGCCATAGGCGTCCTGGGTCCAGAGCAGGCGATTGACCACCCCGGCGTGCTCGTTCATCACGCCTTTGGGCAGGCCGGTGGAGCCGGAGGTGTAGATCACGTAGGCCAGGTGTTGCGGTGTAAGGCCCGCAACCTGGGGGTTGTCGCTGGAAAGCGCTTGCCACACCGGGTCATCCAGATCGACTTGCGGCACATCGAACGCCGCCAGCACCTCGCGGGTGGCCGCATGCCCCAACACCGCCACCGGCGCGCTGTCGGTGAGCATATGGCGGATACGATCAGGCGGGTAATCCGGGTCGACCGGCACATAAGCGCCGCCGGCCTTGAGGATCGCCAGCAAGCCGATGACCATCGAAGCGCTACGCTCTACGCAGATCGCCAGGCGATCGTCCGGCTGCACCCCGAGTGCAATCAGGTAATGGGCCAGACGGTTGGCCTCGGCGTTCAGTGCGCGGTAGGTCAACTGTCCGGTTTCGGCACGCAGGGCGATGCGTTCGGGCGTGCGTTCGACCTGGGCCTCGATCATCCCGTGCACCGTCTGCTCCAGGTCGTAGCCTACGGCGGTGTCGTTGTAGTCGACCAACAGTCGACGACGCTCCTGCGCATCCGGCAGGGCAACGCTTGCCAGCACCGCGCCGTCGCTGCCGGCCATGGCCCACAGCAGTTGCTCCAGATACCCGCAGTAGCGCTCTACCGTGGCCCGGTCGAACAACGCGGTGGCATAGTTCAATGCGCCGCCGAAGCCATCTGCGGTTTCGCCCAGGCTCAGGCTCAGGTCGAACTTGGCAAAGCCCTGCCCTTGGCCGAGGTTGCGCAGGCTCAAGCCGTCCAGCCCGGCGGCGAAATCATGACCGCCCTCCCACTCCAGCGACACCTGGTACAGCGGCGTGTGGGCCAGGCTGCGCGATGGTTTGATCAGGTCTACCACCTGCTCGAACGGCAAGTCCTGATGCTCCTGTGCGGCCAGTACCTGGGCCTTGACCCGCGCCAGCAAGGTGCCGACATCCGGCGCATCCGCCAGGTCCAGGCGGATGGCCAGGGAGTTCACGAACAGACCGATCACCCCCTCGACCTCAGCCTGCCGACGCCCGGCCACCGGCGTACCGATCACCACCTCGCCCTGCCCCGACAAACGAGCCAGCAGCATCGACCAGGCGCCCATGAACAGCATGAACGGCGTGACCTGGTGGCGCTTGCACAGGGCCTTGAGATCGTCTGCCAGTCGTGCGTCCAGGCGTATACGCACGCTGTCGCCTGCGTAATCCTGGCGCACCGGACGCGGTCGGTCGGTCGGCAGGCTCAGCAGCGCAGGTGCACCGGCCAGGTTGTTGCGCCAGAACTCGCCTTGGCGCTGCAGCGCCTCGCCCTGCAGCCAACGGTGCTGCCACATCGCGTAATCGCCATACTGGATCGGCAACGGCGCAAGCCGCGCCTCGCGGCCTTCACGCAAGGCCTGGTACAGCGCGCTCAGCTCACGGGTCAGCACGCCCATCGACCAGCCATCGGCGACGATATGGTGCAGTGTCAGCAGCAGTACATGATGCTGTGGCGCCACCTGCAGCAGGCGAGCGCGAAGCGGCAATGCCTCGCCGAGCGCGAACGGCCGTGCAGCTTCTTCACGCACCAGCGCACGCAGGCGCTGTTCATCGGCCCCAGGCACCTGCTCGCGTTGCACCACCAGGCGCTGCGCCGACAGCCGCACCCGCGGCTCGCCATCGACCTCGAAGAACTCGCTGCGCAGCGCCTCGTGACGCTCGACCAGTGCCACCAGGGCCTGCGTCAAGGCGTCGGCATCCAGCTCGCCGCACAGCTCCAGCGCCAGGGGAATGTTGTAGGCCTGGCTGGCTCCGTTCATCTGTGCCAGGAACCACAGGCGCTGCTGGGCGAACGACAACGGCAGCGGCTGCTCGCGTGCCACCGCGAGCACCGGCGGCAGCTCACTGCGCGCAGCCCCCGCCACCACCTCGGCCATCGCCGCCAGTTCGGCCTGGGCGAACAGCGTCCCCAGCGTCAGCTCCACGCCGAGTCGCTGACGAACCTGGGCAACCAGACGCATGGCCAGCAACGAGTGACCGCCCAGCTCGAAGAAGTGATCATGCCGCCCGACCCGCTCGACCTGCAGCAACCCCTGCCAGATCTGCGCCAGGGTCTGCTCCAGCTCGCCCTGGGGCGCCTCGAAGCGACGCTCGAACAGGTCGGCGCGGGTGGGTGCCGGCAGCGCCCGGCGATCGAGCTTGCCGTTGGCCGTCAGCGGCAGCGACTCGAGCCGCACGAAGGCCACCGGCACCATGTAATCGGGCAAGTGCGCCTGCAGCTGTGTACGCAGTTGTGCAGGCGTGGCCACCTCGACGCTGTCCTGGCCAGTGAAGTAGGCCACGAGCCGCGGCTGCCCCGGCTGGTCCTCACGGGCCAGCACCACGGCTTCGTTGATGCCTGGCAGGGCTGCCAGGCGGCTTTCGATCTCACCCAGCTCGATGCGCACGCCACGGATCTTCACCTGGTCGTCGTTGCGCCCGAGGTAGTCGAGGGTGCCGTCATCCAGCCAGCGCACCAGGTCGCCAGTACGGTACATGCGGGCGCCCGGTTGCGTGCTGAACGGGTCATCGAGAAAACGCTCGGCCGTCATCTGTGCACGGTTCAGGTAACCACGGGCTACCCCGGCGCCACCAATGTACAGCTCGCCGGCCACCCCCTGCGCCACCGGCTGGTGGTGCGCATCGAGCACGTAGAGCCGGGCGTTATCGACCGGTGCGCCGATGTGCAGCACGCCGCCAGGCACCATCGCCCCGGAGCTTGCGACCACCGTGGCTTCGGTGGGCCCGTAATTGTTGATCACGGCAAATCCGGGGTGACGGGTGAACTGCCGCAGGCGGTCACCACCGATCAGCAGGGTGCGCAGGGTCGGGTGATCGATCTGGTGGCTGAAGGCGTATTCGGCCACCGGCGTCGGCAGGAAACTGACATCCAGCGGGCAGCCGCGCCACCAGGCGAGCAAAGCGTCGATGTCCTCGCCCTGTTCGCTTGGCGGCGCGATATGCAGGGTCGCCCCGGCGCACAGGGCCGGCCAGACTTCCCAGGCCATGGCATCGAAGCCGAAACCGGCCAGGCTCGAGGTGTGACGCCCCTGGCACAGGTCGAAGGCGCGGCAATGCCAGTCGATCAGGTTGTTGAGGGTCCGATGTTCGACCATCACGCCCTTGGGCAGGCCGGTGGAACCGGAGGTGTAGATCACGTAGGCAAGGTTGCCGACAGCCAGGCCATCGACCTGCGGGGCGTGCTCGCTCGACGGCCAGTCCGCGCGATCGAGTTCGACCACCGGTGCCGGGCATTGGCCCAGGCGCGCGCGCAGATCGTGCTGGGTCAGCACCACGCTCGGGGCGCTGTCATCGAGCAGATAGGCGATGCGTTCGTCGGGATGCGCGGGGTCGATCGGCACGTAACCCGCGCCGGCCTTGAGGATCGCCACCAGGCCGACCAGGGTGTCCAGACCTCGCCGGGCCAGAATCGCCACGCGGTCTTCAGGCTGCACCCCGAGCATGACCAGGCGTTGGGCCAGCGCGTTGGCACGCAGCTCCAGCTCACCGTAGCTCAGCGCGATGCCTGCGCAGGTAGCGGCTACGGCACCGGGCTGCTGGCGGGCCTGGTGCTGGATGCGCTGGTGCACCGTGAGCACGGTTTCGGTGTCACCCGGGCGGTCATTGAAGGTCTCGAGCACTCGCTCGCGCTCGACAGCGGGCAGCATGTCCAGCCGATCGACATTCAGCCCTGGACTCTGTGCCAGGGCCTGTAACAGGCTTTCGAGGGTTTTCTCAAGATAGGCGCAGACCCGCTGCTTCGGCACTTCAGCCGCTGCCAGCAAGGTCAGGCGCAGGGCATCGCCCAGGTCGTCGACACTCAGGGTCAGCGGATAGTTGGTGCGTTCTTCGCTGGTCAGTACGTCGATGCCCTCCCACGCCGCACGGGCCTGGCCATCGGCAACCGGCGCACTGTGCCGGTAGTTGAGCAAGGCGTTGAACAATGGCGTCGGCGCGGCCACGCCGCTGCAACGCTGGGCCAGGGCCAGCGGCGCGTGCTCGTGGCGCATCAGGGTGGTCAGGCGCTGGTGAGTGGCCTTGACTGCCGTGATCAGGTCCAGGCCAGCCAGGTCCACCCGCAGTGGCAAGGTATTGATGAAAATGCCCAGTGCACGGTCGTTGGCCTCCGCGCCCATCAGGCGGCCCATCAAAACCGTGCCGAACACCACCTGCTCGCGCCCGGTCAGGCCACCCAGCACCCGCGCCCAGGCCAGGTGGAACAGGCTTGCCAGGCTCACGCCCAGCGCCCGTGCCTGGCTGCGCAGGCCGTCGCACAGGGCCGGCGCCAGGCTCAGGCTTTCTTCGTGCGGCGCGCTGCCGTCACCCTGCACGTCCTGCAGGCCGTAGGCCAGCGTCGGCTCGACGATATCCCCCAGTTGCTCGCGGAAAAACGCCTCGTGCTGCGCCTGGCTGACGCCGAGCAGGGCCTGGCCGACGTAATTGCGAAACGGTACTGCCGCGCCCAACAGGTGGCCATCGCCGCGTAACACGGCCTGCATTTCGTGACGCACCACCTCGAGGGCGCTGTGGTCCATCGCGATATGGTGGAACTGCAGCGTGGCCTGCACACGACCATCGCTGGCCGCAGGCTCGCAATGCAGGCGGATCAGCGGTGCCTGGCCGAGGTCGATACGCTCGTCCAGGGGCAGGCCGCGGGACACCTGCAGCCGGGCCTCGCGCCAGACCACCTGCAGCGGCGCCTCGAGCCCCTGCCAGTGCACCGAGGTGCGCAGGATATCGTGGCGGTCGATCACCGCCTGCAGCGCATCGACGAACGCCTGCAGATGGGCCTGGCTGGCAAAGGCGAAGCGCGACTGCATCACGTAAGGGTCGCTGCCCTCTGCGCTGGCGTGATGATAGAGAATGCCCTGCTGCAAGGGCGCCAGCGGGTAGATGTCCTGCACGTTGGCATGGCCGCCGGGAATCTGCCCGACCAGCGCATCGATGGCCGCCTGGTCGAGCTCGGCCAGGTTGAGCAGTGCCGGGGTGATCCGCGTGCAGTCGGCCGGGATGGCGTTGGCCGGAGCGCCGACATTGCCAGCCCTGGCCACGTACTCACCGCGCTCGAGCAGCGCGATCAGCGCCGGTTTGTGTTCACGCAGGCGCGCCACCAGGCTCGCATCGGTCAGCGCCTGGCGGTTGCCTTGGACCACCAGCTGGCCATCCTTGAGCGCCAGCTGGATATCGTTGGCTGACAATGTCGCCAGTAGGTCGTTGATGCTCACAGGACGATCTCCATTCTGTCTGTGATGGCGGCATAGCCTGCCAAGGTCGGTTGTTCGAACAGCGCGCGCACATCGGCCTCCAGGCCCTCCTGGCGCAGGCGGGCGGTCAGGGTCACCGCCAGCAGCGAGTGGCCACCCAGTTCGAAGAAGTTGTCGTGCCGCCCTACTCGCTCCACACCCAATAGCTCACCCCAGAGCGCGGCCAGCAACTGCTCGGTATCGCCCTGTGGCGCCTCGTAGGGACGCGCATCGGCCACGGCGGCAGTCGGCAGCGCCTTGCGGTCGAGCTTGCCGTTGGGGCTCAGCGGCAAGGCGTCCAGGTGCATGAACAGCGCCGGAACCATGAATTCCGGCAGTTGCGCCGACAGCTGCTGGCGCATGCCCTCGACGGGCTGCACGGCACCGGTGTAATAGGCGACCAGGCGCTGATCCACCGCCAGCACCACCGCCTCCTTGATCCCCGCAATGCGGGTCAGGCAGGCCTGGATCTCGCCCAGTTCGATGCGCAGGCCACGGATCTTCACTTGGTCGTCGTTGCGCCCCAGGTACTCCAGGGTGCCGTCGGCCAGGTGCCGGGCCAGATCCCCGGTGCGGTACAAACGTGCGCCAGGGCGGGTGCTGAACGGGTCTTCGAGGAAGCGCTCGGCACTCAGCTGCTCGCGGTTCAGGTAGCCGCGGGCAACCTGTACACCGCCGATGTACAGCTCACCGGCAACGCCCTGCGGTACTGGCTGGCCCTGGGCGTCGAGCACGTACAGCGTGGTGTTGGCGATCGGTTTGCCGATCGGGGTGTTGTCCGGGGTCTGCTCCAGTGGCTCGGCGCAGTGCCAGGCACTGACGTCAACTGCAGCTTCGGTCGGGCCGTACAGGTTGTGCAACTCGACGCTCGGCAACTGCGCCTTGAAGCGCCGTACCAGGCTGCCGGGCAACGCTTCACCACTGCACAGCACGCGCTTGAGGCGTGCGGCCTGCAAGTCGCCGTGGGCGAGGAAGACATCGAGCATCGACGGCACGAAGTGCAGGGTCGTGATGCCACGCTCGGCGATGACGTCGGCCAGGTACTGCGGATCGCGATGGCCGCCCGGACACGCCATCACCAGATGTGCGCCGGTCTGCAGCGGCCAGAAGAACTCCCACACCGATACGTCGAAGCTGAACGGGGTTTTCTGCAGCACTACGTCATCAGCGCCCAGGCCATAGGCGTCCTGGGTCCAGAGCAGGCGGTTGACCACCCCGGCGTGCTCGTTCATCACGCCTTTGGGCAGGCCGGTGGAGCCGGAGGTGTAGATCACGTAGGCCAGGTGTTGCGGCGTAAGGCCCGCAACCTGGGGGTTGTCGCTGGAAAGGGCTTGCCACACCGGTACATCCAGATCGACTTGCGGCACCTCGAACGCCGCCAGCATCTCACGAGTCGCCGCATGCCCCAGCACCGCCACTGGCGCGCTGTCGGTGAGCATATGACGGATACGATCGGCCGGATAATCCGGATCGACCGGCACGTAGGCGCCGCCCGCCTTGAGGATCGCCAGCAAGCCGATGACCATCGCCGGGCTGCGCTCGACGCAGATCGCCACGCGATCGTCCGGCTGCACCCCGAGTGCAATCAGGTGATGGGCCAGACGGTTGGCCTCGGCGTTCAACGTGCGGTAGCTCAGTTGGTGTTGCTCGGCGATCAGGGCGATGCGCTCAGGCGTGCGTTCGACCTGGGCTTCGATCATCCCGTGCACCGTCTGCTCCAGGTCGTAGCCTACGGCGGTGTCGTTGAAGCCAACCAGCAGGCGCTGGCGCTCTTCGTGTTCCAGCACCGGCAGTTGGTTCAGCGCCAGGTCGGGCTGACGCTCGAGGGCATCCACCAGGCCCGTCAGCACCTGCTGCAGTTGCCCGCAGACCCGCTCGGCCCCTACCGCAGGCAGTACCTGCACGGTCAGGCGCAGGCCATCGCCCAGGTCATCCACGTTCAGGCTCAAGGGGTAGTTGGTGCGTTCTTCGCTGGCCAGTGTCTCGATACCCTGCCACGCCTGACGCTGGATTTCGGTCTGCGCAGCGCCGGCGCTGTGCCGGTAGTTGAGCATGGCGCTGAACAGCGGCATGGGTGCGGCCACGCCACTGCAACGCTGGGCCAGGGCCAGCGAGGCATGCTCGTGGGTCAGCAGCGCGCTCAGCCGTGCGTGGGTGGCACGCACGCCTTCACGTACGCCGAGCCCCGCCAGGTCAACGCGCAGTGGCAAGGTGTTGATGAACATGCCCAGGCCGTGCCCGCTGCCTGCACCACCTTGCATGCGTCCCAGCAGCACCGTGCCGAACACCACGTTGTCGCGACCACTGGCACTGCCCAACAGACGTGCCCACGCCAGGTGCAGCAGGCTGGCAGTGCTCACGCCGAGCTGGCGTGCCTGGCTGCGCAGGCGCTGGTTCAGGTCAGGGGCCAGGTGTACCTGAGCCTGCTCGATACGGCGCACATCACCTTGGATGTCACGCAGGCCGAACGGCAGGGTTGGCTCGTCGATATCGGCCAGTTGTTCGCGGAAGAACGCCTCGTGCTCGGCCTCGCTGACACCGAGGCGCGCCTGGGCCACGTAGTTGCGGTACGGCACGGCGGGCTCGCTCGGCGCGGGCAGCCCGTGGAGATAACCGAGCATCTCTGCGCGCACCACCTCAAGCGCCGTGTGATCGAGCACCAGGTGATGGAACTGCAAGGTCGCCTCGATGCGCTCCCCTGCACGGCGATAGAGCAGGCGCACCAGCGGCGCCTGGTTCAGCGCCAGGGTGTCGAAACGCTGCGCAGGCTCGTTGGCGATGTCGATCACCGGCAGTTGGGCATGGCGCCAGACCACCTGCAACGGCTGCGCCAGCCCTTCCCACAGCACTGCGGTGCGCAGGATATCGTGACGGGCGATGACGCTTTCCAGCGCGCCGGCAAACGCTTGCAGTCGCGCCGGGCTGTCGAATACCAGCTGCGATTGCAGCAGGTACGGGTCGGCTCCGGCGGCGCTCAGGTGATGGTAGAGAATGCCTTCCTGCAGCGGCGCGAGGGGGTAGATGTCCTGCACATTGGCCGCGCCGCCGGGCACGCTTGCCACCACACGGTCGATGGCGGCCTGGTCCAGTTCGATCAGGCTGAGCAGGTCGGGTGTGATACGGGTACAGCCGGGTGCAATGCGATGGGCCGGCACCTGTACCTGACAGCCCTGGCCAAGCGCTGCGGCCAGCGCCGCCACGCTCGGTTGGCTGAACAGCAAGCGCACATCGGCCTCCAGGCCTTGCTGGCGCAGGCGCTCGATCAGGCTGACCGCGAGCAGCGAATGCCCACCCAGTTCAAAGAAGTTGTCATGCCGCCCTACCCGCTCCAGGCCCAGCAGCTCGGCCCAGACCTGCGCCATGACCTGCTCGGTCTCGCCCTGCGGGGCTACATAGGCCGCCACCGGCAGATCGGCCGGGTCCGGGTCTGGCAGCGCCCTGCGGTCGAGCTTGCCGTGACTGGTCAGCGGCAAGGCCTCCAAGCGGATGAACGCCAACGGCACCAGGTGGCTCGGCAGGCTGGCCTGCAAGGCCTGGCGCAGGCCATCGACCGGCGCGTTCGCGGTGTACCAGGCCAGCAGCCGATCGCCGCGTACCAGTACCACGGCGTCACGTACGCCAGGCTGGGCGGCCACGGCCGCTTCGATCTCGCCAAGTTCTACGCGCACACCACGTATCTTTACCTGGTCGTCGTTACGCCCGAGGTAGTCGAGGGTGCCATCGGCGTTCCAGCGCACCAGGTCGCCACTGCGGTACATCCGCGCTCCAGCCCTTGAGCTGAACGGATCGGCGACGAAACGTTGCTCGGTCAGTTCGGGCCGGTTCAGGTAGCCGCGGGCAACCCCGTCGCCTCCGATGTACAGCTCGCCCGCCGCGCCGACCGGCACCGGCTGGCGGCGTTCGTCGAGCACATAGACCTGGGTATTGGCGATGGCGGTGCCGATGTGCAGCGCAGCACCGACCTGCACCTGACCCGAGGTGGCGACCACGGTCGTTTCGGTCGGGCCGTAGTTATTGATCACGGCAAAGCCTGGATCACGCTCGAACTGGCGCAGACGGTCACCGCCGATCAGCAGCGTCCGCAGGCTGGCGTGCTGACGCTCCCGACGCAGGGCCTGCTCGGCTACCGGGGTTGGCAGGAAGCTGACCTGCAGCGGTTGCTGCAACCACCAGTCGAGCAAGGCATCGACCTGTTCGTTGGCAAGTGTTGCGGGCGGCAGGTGCACCACGGCGCCGGCGCACAAGGCCGGCCAGACTTCCCAGGCCATGGCGTCGAAACCGAAGCCGGCCACGCTGGAGGTGTGGCTACCGGCGCGCAGGGCAAAGGCCTCGCAGTGCCAGTGCACCAGGTTGGCCAGGGTACGGTGCTCGACCATCACGCCCTTGGGCTGGCCGGTAGAGCCGGAGGTATAGACCACATAGGCAAGCGCATCCGCGGCAAGGCCCGGCACCTGCGGGTCATGCTCGGCAGCGGACTGCCAGTCGCCCTGGTCCAGGTCCAGGCGTGCGACGTGTGGCGGCAAGCCGTGCTGGTGCGTGTCGGCGAGCACCAGTGCCGGGGTGCTGTCCTCGAGCAGATAGGCAATACGCTCGGCAGGGTAACCAGGATCGACCGGCACATAGGCGGCGCCGGCCTTGAGCACCGCCAGCAGTGCCACCAGGCGCTGCGGCGTGCGCGGCAGGCACAAGGCAACCCGGGCGCCAGGCCGCACGCCCAGGCCGATCAGGTGGTGGGCCAGGCGGTTGGCGGCACGATTGAGTTCGCCATAGCTGAGCCCTTCTTCGCCTTGCACCACCGCTTGAGCCTGGGGTGAGCGGGCCGCGCAGGCCTCGACCAGCGCATGCACGGTCTGGCCCTGCGGATACTCACGGGCACGAGGGTTGAAATCGACCAGCAGGCGGCGACGTTCATCGGCGCCCAGCACCGACAGGTCATCCAGCCGTGTACTCGGCGCCTGCTCCAGCGCCTCGACCAGTCGCGCGATGCTGTTGGCCATCCACTGCGCGACACGCTCGGCGCCGATGTCCGCGACGGCCAGCACGCTCAGGCTGAACCCCTCACCCAGGTCATCGACGCTCAAGGTCAGCGGATAGTTGCTGCGCTCCTCGCCACCCAGAAGGCGCACGCCCTGCCAGATACCCTCGCCATCGCGTGGGGCATCGGCAGCGCTGTGGCGATAGTTGAGCAAGGCGCTGAACAGCGGTTGCCCGGCCGGTACGCCACTGCAACGCTGGGCCATGGCCAGCGACGCATGCTCATGGCCGAGCAGTGCAGACAAACGGGCATGGGTGGCACGCACCGCTTCGGCCACCGCCACCTGGGTGTCGACCCGCAGCGGCAAGGTGTTGATGAACACCCCCAGTGCCCGGTCGGCACCCTCGCCGCCTTGCAGGCGGCCCATCAACACTGTGCCGAACACCACCTCGCTGCGATTGGCCAGCACGCCGAGCAGGCGCGCCCAGGCCAGGTGCATCAGGCTCGCGGCGCTCACGCCCAGGGTACGCGCCTGGTCGCGCAGGCGTCGGGCCAGCGCGCCATCGAGGGCCTGGTGCGCCTCGGCGATGCCGTGGCCTTCGCCCTGCACATCCTGCTGGGCAAATGGCAGGGTCGGCTCGTCGATATTACCGAGCATGTCGCGGAAGAACGCCTCAGCGCCCGCCGCATCGCTGCCCAGGCGCGCCTGGGCCACGTAGTTGCGGTAGGGCACCGGCGCATTCAGCTTGGCTACATCGCCGAACAGCAGGGTGTGCATTTCGGCGCCAACCACGTCCATCGCAGTGTGGTCGAGGGCCAGATGGTGGAACAACAGGATTGCCACGACCTGGCCGTTGCGCAGGTCCTGACTGTAGACCAGGCGCATCAACGGTGCCTGGGACAGGTCGATCCGATGCTGACGGGCGTCGAAGCGCGCCTGCAATTGGTCAATGACCTCGCCTTCGCCCTCCAGCTCGACCGGCACCACGGCCAGCTTCGCCTGGCGCCACACCACCTGCACCGGCTGCGCCAGGCCCTCCCAGATCAGCGAGGTGCGCAGGATGTCGTGCCGGTCAATGACCTGCTGCAAAGCATCAGCCCAGGTCTGCAGGCGCTCGAGGGTGTCGAAGGCCAGGCGTGACTGCAGCAGGTAGGGATCGCCCTGGCCGGCACTCAGGTGGTGGTAGAGAATGCCTTCCTGCAACGGGGCAAGGGGGTAGATTTCCTGCACATTGGCAGCCCCGCCCGGTACCGTGGCGACGATGCGCTCGATGGTGGCCTGGTCCAGTTCGATCAGGCTGAGCATTTCGGGGGTGATCTGCGAGGCGCCGGCCGGTACGCGGTTATCCGGCACCCGCACCTCGCGCCCGCTGCCCACCGCAGCGGCCAGTGCGGCGAGGGTCGGCTGGGCGAACAGCACGCGCACATCGGCGGCCAGGCCGACCTTGCGCATGCGCTCGATCAGGCTGACAGCCAGCAGCGAGTGGCCACCCAGCTCGAAGAAGTGATCTTGCCGGCCAACACGCTCGACCTTGAGCACATCGGCCCAGATCGCCGCCAGCGCGATCTCCACCTCGCCCTCCGGCGCGGCGAAGGCACGACTCACCACGGCGGTCTGACTTGGTTGCGGCAACGCCTGGCGATCGAGCTTGCCGTTGGCGGTCAACGGCCACTGGCCAACATGGACATAGGCCGACGGCAGCATGTAGTCGGGCAACTGGCCTTGCAACTGCGCATGCAGCTCGGTGATCGGCGGGACGCGGCCTTCAGTGCTGAACCAGGCCACCAGGCGCTTGTCGCCCGGGGCTTCTTCACGCACCAGTACCACGGCTTCCTGTACCCCGGCGCATGCAGCGAGGCGCGCCTCGATCTCACCCAGCTCGATACGGAAGCCGCGCAGCTTGACCTGTTGGTCGTTACGGCCCAGGTAACGCAAGGTGCCATCAGCCTGCCAACTGACCAGGTCGCCGCTGCGGTACAGGCGTGCGCCCGGCGTCTCGCTGAACGGGTCTTCGAAAAAGCGCTCGGCGGTCAAGGCCGGCTGATTCAGGTAACCCAGGGCAACCCCATCTCCGCCGATATACAGCTCACCGACGGCACCGATCGGCACTGGCTGGCGCCGGGCATCGAGCACGTAGCAAAGGCTGTTGCCGATCGGCCGGCCAATCGGGATCGCCCCCTCGCCCACTGCGAGGATTTCATGGGTGGTACTGAAGGTCGTGGCTTCGGTCGGGCCATAACCGTTGAGCAAGTGCGCCGGAGCGCCCTCGCGCAGTACACGGGCAATCACCTGGGGGTCGAGCACATCACCGCCGACCATCAGGTACCGCAGCGACCGGAACAGCGGCAGCAGGTGCGCGGCGTACTGGTGGAACAACCCGGCGGTCAGCCACAGCACTGTGACTTGATGCTCCAGCAATGCCTGGCCCAGGGCCTCGTGCGACAGCACCTGATGCTGATCGATCACCACCACGCGCCCGCCGTTGAGCAGCGGCGCCCAGACCTCCAGGGTGCTGGCGTCGAATGCCGGGTTGGAAGCAAAGGCTATGCGGTCATCGCCTTGCAGGTCGGCGAAGCCGTTGTTGATGACCAGCCGCACGATCGAGCGATGGGCCACCAGCACACCCTTGGGCAGGCCGGTAGAGCCGGAGGTGTACATGATGTAGGCCGCAGCCCGCGCATCCACGGCAATGTCCAGGCCATGGGCGGGATAGGCTGCGAGCTCCAGCGTATCCAGCTCTACCCGGCGCGTTGCGCCGACCTGCGGCTGATCGGCCTGGGTCAGCAACAGCGTGGCGCGGCTGTCTTCGAGCATGAACGCCTGACGCTCCGAGGGCGCATTGGCATCCAGTGGCACATAGACCGCGCCGCACTTGATCACGGCCAACTGGCTGGCCAGCAAGTCGAAGGAGCGCGGCAACAGCAGCGCCACACGGTGCCCCGGGCGCACGCCCAGTTCCAACAGGTGACGAGCCAGCCGGTTAGCGTGCTCATCGAGCTCGCCGTAACGCCACTGGCGCTGACCGTGCACCACGGCAACCGCGTCCGGGGTCTGGGCGGCGTGCGCCTCGAACAAGCTCTGCACCGCGTGTTCGCGTGGGTAGGCGCGGCCGGTGGCGTTGAATCCGTGCAGCACCTGCTCGCGCGCCTCGGGCGACAGGCAGGACACCGCATGCAGGGGTGTTTCCGGGACAGTCTCCAGGGCATCGGCCAAGTTCGCCAGGGCGCTGCCGAGCAAGGCGCACACCTGAGCGCCATCGACCTGCGGCACAGCCTGCACGGTCAGTTCCAGGCCCTGCCCCAGATCATCGACGTTGACCACCAGCGGATAGTTGCTGCGCTCACGCGAGGCCAACAGTTCGATACCCGACCAACCCAGGCCGTCCCCTGCGCCTTTGGCGCTGCTGTGGCGGAAGTTGAGCAAACTGGTGAACAGCGCCTGGGACGCCGGCACACCGCTGCAACGCTGGGCCTGCGCCAGCGATGCCTGCTCGTGACCGAGCAGGCGTGCCAGGCGCTGATGGGTGCGGCGCACACCCTCGGCGGCGCCAACGGCATCGACACTGACCCGCAGCGGCAAGGTGTTGATGAACATGCCCAGCGCCCGATCTGCCCCGGCGCCACCCTGCAGGCGTCCCAGCAGCACAGTACCGAACACCACCTCGCTGCGCCCGCTCAGTTGCGCCAATACCTGCCCCCAGGCCTGGTGCACCAGGCTGGCGACGCTCACGCCCAGCGCGCGGGCCTGCACGCGCAGGCGCCCTGCCAGTGTGCCGTCCAGCGCCTGGTGGCTGTCGATCACCTCCACGCCATTGCCCTGCACATCGCGCAGGCCGAAGACCTCGGTCGGCTCGTCGATATCTGCCAGCATCTCGCGGAACATCGCTTCATCGGCCGCAGGATCGGCATCCAGTCGCGCACGTGCCACATAGTTGCGGTACGGCACGCTGTCGATGTGCACTGGCTGGCCCTGCAGTGCAGCACCCACCTCGGCCACCAGCCGTTCGACGGCGGTATGGTCGAGCAGGATATGGTGCAGCAACAAGGTCGCCTCCAGGCGCTCACCCTGGGCATGGCGCACCAGTTGCAGCAACGGCGCGCTCGTGAGGTCCAGGCGCTGCAGGTCGGCGTGCTCTGTCACGCGCAGCTGCGCGTGGCGATGCACCACCTGCACCGCTTCCTGTAGCCCCTCCCAGTGCAGGCTGGTGCGCAGGATATCGTGGCGGGCGATCACCGCATCCAGCGCCTTGACGAAGCTTTGCAGCTCCACTTCACCGGCAAAGGCGAAGCGTGCCCGCAGCACGTAAGGGTCGGCCCCGGAACTGGCCAGGTGGTGGTAGAGGATGCCCTGCTGCAGTGGTGCCAGGCCGTAGATGTCCTGGACATTGGCGGTACCGCCCGGGATACCGGCGGTCAATGCGTCGATCTCGTCCTGGCTGAGGTTGGCCAGTGGCAGCATCTGCGGTTCGATGCGCGGGCAGTTCGCCGGAATGCGATTGATCGGCACCTGCGTCGGTAGATCGGCGCTCACCGCAGCCGCCAGTGCCGACAAGGTCGGTTGGCCGAACAGCACGCGCACATCGGCCGCCAGTTCCTGCTGGCGCATGCGCTCCACCAGCTTGACCGCCAGCAGCGAGTGGCCGCCCAGCTCGAAGAAGTTGTCGTGCCGACCGACCTGCTCAAGGCCCAGCAACTGTTGCCAGATGGCCGCGATGCGTTGCTCCACCTCGCCGTGCGGCGCTTCGAAGGCGCGACGGGCAAAGGCCTCGCCATCGGGCTCGGGCAAGGCCTTGCGGTCGAGCTTGCCATTGGCGGTCAGCGGGAAGCTCTCCAGGCGCACGAAGGCCGCCGGTACCATGTACTCGGCCAAGTGGCACAGCAGGCTGTCACGCAGTGCCGCCGCATCGGGCTCGGCGCCTGCCGCGGCCAGCCAGTAGGCGACCAGGCGCTGCTCGCCGGCGCTGTCGCGACGCGCCATGACCACGGCTTCGCGCACACCTTCACAGGCCGCCAGGCATGCCTCGATCTCGCCCAGCTCGATGCGAAAACCGCGGATCTTCACCTGGTCGTCGTTGCGGCCCAGGTAATCCAGGCTGCCATCGGCGGCCCAGCGCGCCAGGTCGCCGGTCTTGTACAGACGCCCGCCAGGGTTGAACGGGTCGGCGATAAAGCGCTCGGCACTGAGCGCCTCGCGATTCAGATAGCCGCGGGCGACACCGGCACCCCCCACGTACAGCTCGCCGGTGACACCGGTCGGTACAGGCTGACGGCAGGCGTCGAGCACATACAGTTGCAAGTCGGGAATACGTGAACCGATGGGGCTTACCCCCACCAGTTGCGCATCCGCCGCCTGCAGCGGGCGGTAGGTGACGTGCACGGTGGTTTCAGTAATGCCGTACATGTTCACCAAGCGCGTGCCGGCATTGCCGATGCGTGCATACCAGGGCTTGAGCAGCCCGGGCTCCAACGCCTCACCGCCGAAGATCACCTGGCGCAGGGAATGCTGCAGTTCGCTGCGTTCCTGCGCCGCGATCAGTTGGCGGAAGGCGCTGGGAGTCTGGTTGAGGACGCTGACGCCGGTGCGGCAAAGCAAGGCATAGCACTCTTCCGGCGAGCGACTGATGCGTTGCGGCACGATCAGCAACTGGCCACCGAAGGCCAGCGCTCCCCAGATTTCCCAGACCGAGAAATCGAAGGCGAAGGAGTGGAACAGCGCCCAGGTGTCCTGGCGGTTGAAGGCGAACCAGTCGTGGGTCGCCGAGAACAGGCGCGAGACATTGCCATGCTCGACCATCACGCCCTTGGGCAGGCCGGTGGAGCCGGAGGTGTAGATCACATAGGCCAGGTGCGAAGGCAGCAGCCCAGCGAGCATCGGATTGCCGGTGGGCTGTAGCTGCAGCGAAGTGTCGTCCAGGTCGATCACCGGCGCCGTCACCTCACCCAACAGCGCCAGG
Organism: Pseudomonas sp. NBRC 111143; assembly: GCF_001320965.1. Classification (NCBI taxonomy): domain Bacteria; kingdom Pseudomonadati; phylum Pseudomonadota; class Gammaproteobacteria; order Pseudomonadales; family Pseudomonadaceae; genus Pseudomonas; species Pseudomonas sp. NBRC 111143. Next base: position 53,785 of record NZ_BCBT01000001.1, read on the forward strand.
CTGTCCGCCTGGGTGAGGATGGCCCGCGGGGCACTGTCGCTCAGGGTGAAGGCAATACGCTCGGCAGGATAGCCCGGGTCGATAGGTACATAGCCCGCACCGGCCTTGAGCACGCCCAGCAGGCCGACCAGCATGCCCAGGCCACGCTCGACGCAGATTGCCACGCGGTCATTCGGGCCGATGCCCATTGCGATCAGGCGGTGAGCGAGCTGGTTGGCACGCTGGTTGAGCTCGCCGTAGCTCAGGCTCTGCTGCTCGAAGATCAGCGCCGTATCCTGCGGACGCGCCTGGGCGTGGGCCTCGAAACGCTGGTGCAGCAACGGCGTCAGGGCGAATTCGAGCAAGGGGCGGTTCTGGCCATGGATCAGTTGCTCGCGCTCGTCGGCGGGCAGGATATCGATGCCGTTCAGCGGCGCTTCTGGATCGCTGTCCAGAGCCTCGACGATCTGCTCGAGCGCCCGCGCCAGGTAACCCGCGATACGCTGGGCGCCTAGCCCGCCAGCGACCAGGGCGGTGATGCGCAGGTCCTCGCCAAGGTCGTCGATGTTGATCGTCAGCGGGTAGTTGGTGCGTTCTTCGGCGCCCAGCACCTGGATACCAGGGGCGATGTCGATGACTTCGGCAGCGTCGGCGGCATCGCTATGGCGATAGTTGAGGACGGTGTTGAACAGCGGCGCAGGCGCCGCCACCGCACTGCAGCGCTGGGCCAGTGCCAGCGGCGCCTGTTCATGGCCGAGCACGCCGGTCAAGCGCGTGTGAGTCGCCTGCAGCCCTTGGCGCACGCTGTGCTCGCCAACATCGATGCGCAGCGGCAAGGTGTTGATGAACATGCCCAGCGCCTGTTCGCCGCCCTCGCCGGCCTCCATGCGCCCGAGCAGCACGGTGCCGAACACCACCGCCTCGCGCCCGGACAACTGGCCCAGGACCCGGGCCAGGCCCAGGTGAGTGATGGCCGCAGGGCTCACACCCAAGCGGCGTGCCTGGGCGCGCAGGCGCAGGCTCAGCCCGCGCTCGAGGGTCAGGCGGGCTTCCTCCACGGCCTGATCCTCGACGTCGGCCACGCCGAAGGCCAGGGTAGGTTCGTCGATATCGGCCAGCATCGCGGTGAAGAACGCTTCATGCGCCGGCACGTCCAGCGCCTGGCGCGCCTGCGCAAGGAGGTTACGAAACGGCACCGCCGGCCCGACCTGCTCGGCATTGCCGGCCAGCCAGGCGCCAATCTCGCGGCGCACGATGTCGAGTGCGGTGTGGTCCATCACCGTGTGGTGGAACAGCAACAGGGCGACGACCTCCTTGCCCGCGCCCCGGGCATGCACCAGGCGCAGCACCGGTGCCTGGCGCAGGTCGAGGCGATAGTGGCGGGTGTCGTGCAACCGGCGCAATTGCGCCAGCGGCTCGTCCTGGCCAGGCAGTTGCAGCGCTTCGCGCACCAGCGGTGCTTCGCGCCAGACCACTTGCACCGGCTCGTCCAGGCGCTCCCAGTACATCGAAGTGCGCAGGATGTCGTGGCGCTGGATCACCCAGTCCAGCGCATCGGCGAAGACATCCAGGTGTGCCTGGTCGGCAAAGCGCAGTTGTGCCTGCAAGAGATAGGGGTCGCCCGCATCGGCGGACAGGTGGTGGTAGAGCATGCCCTCCTGCAGCGGCGCCAGGGGATAGATGTCCTGTACGTTGGCAGCGCCGCCGGGAATGCTGGCGACAATCCGGTCGATGGCCTGCTGGTCCAGGTCCACCAGCGGCAGCATCTGCGGGGTAATCTTGAACGCCGAGCTCAGCCAGTCGTCGTTCTGCCGGGCGAGCATCTCCAGCAACGCCGGCTTGTGTGCGGCCAATGCGTCCCACAGGGCGTCATCCAGGGCATCGTCGTCACCATGGACGACGAGGTCCTGATCGTCACGCTGAAGTCGGATCGCACGGGTGGAGAGCACAGCCATCAGTTCGCTGAAGCGCATGGGTAAGCATCCTGCTTTTGCCAGTCGGAAATGGCGCCACGCTAAAGGATCGGGGGTGCGAGGGGTGACAGGGTAAGGGGGGACAAAGCACGGACTGCCAAACAGGAATAAGAATATGAATTCTTATTTCTTTTACGCGTTTAGAACTTCCTCTATAACGTTTCGAACTGTACAGCAGCCAACACCGGCCAACTGTTTGCAGCGCAACACCCGATCAACACCCCGCTGCTCTGGCAACACGGCCGTTGTCGCAGAAATCTCGGCAACCCGTTGATTCAAAAGGAATCGAAACTTCGGCACGACGATTGCTCAAGCAAAGTCCCCCGCTCACCCGAACAGGAGACTCGCCATGAGCACCCCCTTGAACGTCGTTGCCCTCTCCGGTGGTACTTCCCGCCCTTCGCGCACCCTGGCACTGACCGAAGCCATCCTCGCCGAGCTTGGCCAGCATCTGCACATCCGGCCGCACCTCATCGAGCTGGGCGATATTGCCCGCCCACTGGGTGCTGCACTGTGGCGTAGCGAACTGCCCGACACCGTCGAGCAGCAACTGCAGCACATCGAACAGGCCGACCTGCTGGTGGTGACCACTCCGGTCTACCGGGGCAGCTTCCCGGGGCACTTCAAGCACCTGTTCGACCTGATCGGCCAGGACGCCCTGGTGGACACCCCGGTATTGCTGGCAGCCACCGGCGGCAGCGAGCGCCATGCGCTGGTGCTGGATCATCAGTTGCGCCCGCTGTTCAGTTTCCTGCAGGCACTGACCCTGCCCATCGGCGTCTATGCCAGCCAGGCCGAGCTGCAGGACTATCGCGTTTCCAGTGATGCCCTGGCTGCGCGCATCGGTCTGGCCGCCGAACGTGCCGTACCGCTGTTCGCCCCTCACCATCAGCTGCGCAAGAGTGCCTGAGTGACCACCATGAATGCACCCGTGACACCCTCCACGCGCCCGGCACTGGCCATTGCCCACGACCTGGCCGCCCAATTCGCCCTCACCGCTGTCGAACGCGACGAACGCGGCGGCACCCCCAAGGCCGAGCGTGATGCCCTGCGCGACAGCGGCCTGCTGTCACTGGCCATCCCCACGGCCTTCGGTGGCCAAGGGGCGACCTGGCGTGAAACCTTCGACGTGGTGCGTGAGTTCGCCCGGGTCGACAGCTCCATTGCCCACGTGTTCGGTTTCCACCACCTGATGCTGGCCACCGTGCGCCTGTTCTCACGCCCTGACCAATGGCAACCCTGGTTCGAACAGACTGCGCGCAAGCATTGGTTCTGGGGCAATGCCCTCAACCCGCTGGACACGCGCACCCAGGTCAAGCACTTCGAGGGGTGGTGCGAGTTTTCCGGCAAGAAGAGCTTCTGCTCCGGCGCCAGCGACTCGGAAATGCTCATCGCCTCGGCGGTGGACGAGCGCGCCGGCGGCAAATTGCTGATCGCCGCAATCCCCAGTGGTCGTACCGGCATCAGCCTGCACGGTGACTGGGACAACATCGGTCAACGCCAGACCGACAGCGGCAGCGCCACCTTCGAACGGGTGCGGGTCGAGCACAACGAACTGCTGCTCGATCCCGGCCCGCTGAGCACGCCGTTCGCCGCCTTGCGTCCGCTGATCGCGCAACTGCATTTCGCCAACCTGTTCCTGGGTATCGCCGAAGGCGCCTTCGACGAAGCGCGCCAGTACACGCTGAAGGAAAGTCGCCCCTGGTTCCGCTCCAGCGCCAGTGAGAGCCGCGAAGACCCCTATGTGCTGCGCCACTATGGTGAGTTCTGGGTCGGTCTGGAAAGCGTGCGCCTGCTGATCCGCCGCGCCTGCGACCAGCTCGATGCGGCCTGGGCCCTTGAGCACAACCTGAGCGCCGAGGCGCGTGGCGACCTGGCCCTGGCCATCGGCACCGCCAAGGTTGCCGCAACGCGCCATGGGCTGGACATCTGCAACCGTCTGTTCGAAGTCACCGGCGCCCGCGCCACCCATGCCTCACTGCGCTTCGACCGGCACTGGCGCAACCTCAGGACCCAGACCCTGCACGACCCGGTGGACTATCGCATCCATGAACTGGGCGAGTGGGCGCTGAACGACAAACGCCCTGCCCCGTCCTTCTATTCCTAAAGGCACGTCCATGCAATTGCTGACCCTCCCCCCTTCACCGTCATTGGCTACCTCGATCAGGGCGACCGCACAGGTCTTCGAAGACCCCAGGTCGCAGGCGCTGCTCGCCCACCTGCAACAGGTCGCTCCCAGCGAGGCCAGCGTCCTGATCATTGGCGAGACCGGCACGGGCAAGGAGTTGGTCGCACGCCACATCCACAACCTCAGTGCCCGCCGCGACGGCCCGTTCGTTGCGGTCAACTGCGGCGCGTTTTCCGAGTCGCTGGTCGAGGCCGAACTGTTCGGCCATGAGAAAGGCGCCTTCACCGGCGCCCTTGCGTCCAAGGCCGGCTGGTTCGAGGAGGCGAACGGCGGCACGTTGTTCCTCGATGAAATCGGCGACCTGCCGCTGCCCATCCAGGTCAAGCTGCTGCGTGTGCTGCAGGAACGCGAAGTGGTGCGCCTGGGGTCACGCAAGAGCATCCCGATCAATGTGCGCGTGCTGGCCGCCACCAACGTGCAACTTGAAAAGGCCATCAACGCCGGGCACTTTCGCGAAGACCTGTACTACCGCCTGAACGTCGTCACCCTCTCGCTGCACCCGCTGCGCGAGCGGCCGGGCGATATCCTGCCGCTGGCGCGCCACTTCATCCGCAGCTACAGCGAGCGCCTGGGCTACGGCCCGGTGGAACTGGCAGCCGATGCCCAGGCCAAGCTGGTGGCCTACAGCTGGCCGGGCAACATCCGCGAGCTGGAGAACGTGATTCACCACAGTCTGCTGACCTGCGGCGACGGCTTGATCCATGCCCGCGACTTGCGCCTGTCAAACCTGCGCCTGGAACGTCAGGACGATCTGCCTTCGCCGGCCTCTGCCAGCAAGGACGGCGGCATCGATGAACTGCTGCAGCAGGCGTTCAGCCGGCTGTACGAGGAGCAGCCGGGAGATCTGTACGAGAAGGTGGAGAATGCCTTGCTGCGCTCGGCCTATCACTTCTGCCATTACAACCAGGTGCATACCGCGCAGTTGCTGGGGCTGTCGCGCAACGTCACGCGCACGCGGCTGATCGCCATCGGCGAGCTGGTGGTGAACAAGCGCCGCGCACCGGAGCAGCCGTTGGACAACCGGATGGTGCGGCTGTCGATCTGAACGCGTCATGGCCTGTGCCACCCACCCAGGCGCGCTTTTCGCGGGTAAAGCCGCTGCTGCACGTAAATCTCGCCCCATGCCATTCGTCCACCTGATACCCGAACCCTGCCCGGCGGCTCCTTTGCCCGCCAGGCGGTTGCGATCAGCCCTGCAACGAGATGGCAATGACCAAGACCCGTTCCCGCAAAGCCCTGTATATAGGCCTGCCTCTGGCCCTGGTGGCCGCCCTGGGCAGTGCCGCTGGCTATTTCTACTGGCAACGCCAGGATGCCGGCTACCCGCACAAGATCGTCGAACAGGCCAACGCCCTGCATGAGCACATGCTCTCGTTCGACAGTCACATCACGGTGCCGCTGGACCTGGGCAGCACCGGCAACGAGATCGACAAGGACGGCCCTGGGCAGTTCGACCTGGTCAAGGCCAACCGCGGTCGTCTTTCCGGTGCGGCCCTGACCATCTTCGGCTGGCCGGAAATCTGGAACGGCCCCAACGCACCGCACCGCCCTACCCCGGGCTTCGTCGACGAGGCGCGCCAGCAGCAGGAAGTGCGCTACAAGATCATCAGCGGCATGGTCCGCGACTTCCCCAACCAGGTCGGTATCGCCTATACCCCCGACGACTTCCGGCGCCTGAACGGCGAAGGCAAGTTCGCCATCTTCATCAGCATGCTCAACGCTTACCCGCTGGGCCACGACCTGTCGCAGCTCGACCTGTGGGCAGCACGCGGCATGCGCATGTTCGGCTTCAGCTACACCGGCAACAACGACTGGGCCGACTCCTCGCGCCCGCTGCCGTTCTTCAACGACACCGCCGACGCTCTGGGCGGCCTGTCGCCCTTGGGTGAACAGGCGGTCAAGCGCCTCAACGACCTGGGCGTGATCATCGATGTCTCGCAGATGTCGACCCTGGCCCTGGAAGACGTCGTGCGCCTGAGCCGCGCGCCGATCGTGGCCTCGCATTCGGCGCCGCGGGCGCTGGTGGACATTCCGCGCAACCTCTCCGACAAGGAAATGCAGCTGATCAAGGACAGCGGCGGCGTGATCCAGGTGGTGGGCTTCGGCCAATACCTCAAGCCCCTGGGCAAGCCGGTGCTGGAAAAACTCGAGGCGCTGCGTGCGCGCTTCGACCTGCAACCCCTGCAGGGCCTGGCCAATGCCCTGATGCCGGGCGATGCGGTGATCGCCATCTGGCCTGAATCACGTTTCGGCGAGTACGCCAGCAGCCTGTACGGAATTCTTGAAGAAGAACCCAAGGCGACCCTCAAGCAGTACGCGAACGCCATCGACTACACGGTGAAGAAGGTGGGTATCGACCACGTCGGCCTCAGCTCGGACTTCAACGACGGCGGCGGCCTCGATGGCTGGAAGGATGTCAGCGAGATCCGCAACGTCACCGCCGAGCTGCTCAGCCGTGGCTACAGCGAAACCGATATCGCCAAGCTCTGGGCCGGCAACTTCCTGCGGGTCTGGGACCAGGTGCAAAAAGCCGGTCAACCTGTCGCTTCCACCCAACACTGATCAAGGCCTGCCCGCATGAGCAACCGTCGTACCTTTCTCAAGCAGGCCGGCCTGGTCGCCGCGAGCCTGCCGCTGCTGCCTGGCGCCCTGGCTGCAACCTCGTCGCCAGCAACGCTCACCGGCACGGACAAATGGCGCAACCTGCGCACGCTGTTCCCGCTGGACCCGGACATCGCCCACTTCGCCAACTTCCTGGTCACCGCCCACCCGCGGCCGGTGCAGGAAGCGATCGACCGCCACCGCGCCGACCTCGACCGCAACCCCGCCGCCCTGATGGACTGGGAAAGCCAGTACGAATGGCAGCGCGAGGACGAAGTGCGTGACTGGGCCGCACGCTACCTGGAGGTCGGTCCGCGGCAGATCGCACTGACCGGCAGCACCACCGAAGGCCTGGCCATGATCTATGGCGGCCTGCAGGTCGGCGCGAAGCAGGAGATCCTGACCACCGAGCACGAGCATTACTCCACCCACAAGACCCTGGCCTTCCGCACCCAGCGCGAGGGTACGCAGGTGCGCAAGATCCGCCTGTTCGACAACCCCTGGGACGTGTCCACCGATCAGGTGCTGACCACCGTGGAGCGCAATATCCGCCCCGAGACCCGCGTGCTGGGCATGACCTGGGTGCACTCGAGCAGCGGCGTCAAGCTGCCGGTCGGCGAGATCGGCGAACTGGTGCGCCGCCACAACCGCGACCGCAGTGAAGCCGAGCGCATCCTCTATGTGGTCGACGGCGTGCACGGCTTCGGCGTGGAGAACCAGCGCTTCGCCGACTTCAACTGCGACTACTTCATCGCCGGCACCCACAAGTGGATGTTCGGCCCGCGCGGCACCGGCATCATCTGCGCCGCCTCGACCGGCATGGATCACCTCACGCCCAGCGTAGCGACCTTCTCCCGCGATGAAGACTTCGCCACCATCATGACCCCCGGCGGCTACCACGCCTTCGAATACCGCTGGTCACTGGGCGAGGCGTTCAAGCTGCACCTGCAACTGGGCAAGGCCGATGTGCAGGCGCGCATCCACCAGCTCAATGCCCTGCTCAAGGAGCGCCTGCTCGAAGACCGCCGCATCGAACTGGTGACGCCGCGCAGCGCGCAGTTCTCGGCAGGCTTCACCTTCTTCCGCGTGCCCGGCAAGGACCCGGATGCCTTCGCCGCGAAGCTGATCGCGGGCAAGGTCATGTGCGATGCCGTGGAGCGCGACGTTGGCCCCGTCATCCGCCTGGCGCCAGGTTTGCTCAACGACGAACAGCAGATCGACCGGGTCATGCACCTGATTACCCAGCAACTTTGAACAAGGCATCTCCCATGAGCACACCTCTGCACCGCCTCACCCTGGCCGCCGTGCTGGCCGCCTGCAGCCTGCCGGCCCTGGCCGCGCAGCCGTCGGACAAGCCCGGCACAGTGTTTCGCGACTGCGCCAGGACCTGCCCGGAAATGGTCGTGCTGCCCGCCGGCACCTTCACCATGGGCACCCCGCCCGACGAGATGGGCCGCCAGGACGACGAAGGTCCGCAGCACCCTGTGACCTTCGCCAAGCCATTCGCCATCAGCCGCTTCCAGATCACCGCCGGTGAATGGGCCGACTACCAGAAGGCCACCGGCGTCGTCATCGCCGACGGCGACGACCGCCCCGGACGGCGCTGCACCAATAGCAAGCCCAGCTACCCGCAAGGCCCTCGCCAGCCGGCGGTGTGCATGAGCTACGGCGACATCGAGCACTATGTGGCCTGGCTGTCGAAGAAGACCGGCAAGCACTACGCCATGGTCAGCGAAGCCCAGCGCGAATACGCCGCACGCGGCGGCAGCACCGGCATGTTCCCGTTCGAGCCGGACGCCACCCTCGAGATCAGCAAGAACGCCAACGTCTACGGCCCCAAGGATGGCTACAGCTTCAGCTCGCCGGTCGGCAGCTTCCCGGCCAACGCCTTCGGCGTCTACGACATGCACGGCAATGTCTACGAATGGGTCGCCGACTGCTACCACGACAGCTATGTCGGCGCCCCCGCCGACGGCAGCGCGCGCACCGAGGCGGGCTGCACGCAGATCTCCATCCGTGGCAACGACTGGGGTGAAGCGCCGATCTTCTCGCGTTCGGGCAACCGCAACACCACGGTTCGCGACGACCGTGGCGACTGGCTCGGTTTTCGGGTAGTCCGCGAGCTCTGAGGCGCTACGCGGCGGTAAATTCTCCCACCCTCGGCTCGTTCCTATCGGTGTACTTGCGCAGGACTCGGGGCGCCCCACGCGGCGCCCCCACTCGACCATCCAAGGAACCGCAACCATGAGCCAGACCTCTTCGCCCGACAAAATCCACGACCTCATCGGCGTCGGCTTCGGCCCTTCCAACCTGGCACTGGCCATTGCCCTGGAAGAGCTCGCCGAAACCAACGGCCACGCCCTCGACGCGCTGTTCATCGACAAGCAGAGCGACTACCGCTGGCACGGCAATACCCTGGCTACCCAGAGCGAGCTGCAGATCTCCTTCCTCAAGGACCTGGTCTCGCTGCGCAACCCCACCAGCCCCTACAGCTTCGTCAATTACCTGCACCAGAAGCAGCGCCTGGCCGACTTCATCAACCTGGGCACCTTCTACCCTTGCCGCCTGGAGTACAACGACTACCTGCGCTGGGCCGCCGAACACTTCGCCACCCAGGCGGTGTATGGCGAGGAAGTGCTGCGCATCGAACCGGAACTGCGTGATGGCCGGGTCGATCACCTGCGCCTGGTCTCGCGTGACCAGCACGGCCAGGAGCACCAGCGCCGGGCCCGCTCGGTGGTGGTCGGCAGCGGCGGCACGCCCAAGGTTCCCGATGCTTTCCGCCCGTTCAAGAACGACCCGCGCGTGTTCCACCACTCCCAATACCTGAGCGCCCTGCAGCAGCTGCCGTGCAACAGCGGCAAGCCCATGCGCATCGCCGTGATCGGCTCGGGCCAAAGCGCCGCAGAGGCATTCATCGACCTCAACGACAGCTACCCGTCGGTCAAGGTCGACATGATCCTGCGCGCCTCGGCACTCAAGCCTGCCGACGACAGCCCGTTCGTCAATGAAATCTTCGCCCCCGAGTACACCGACCTGGTGTTCAACCAGCCGCACGCCGAACGCGAGAAACTGATCGGCGAGTACCACAACACCAACTACTCGGTGGTCGACGTCGACCTGCTCGAACGCATCTACGGCATCCTGTACCGCCAGAAGGTCGCCCATCAGTATCGCCATGCCGTGCTGTGCCGGCGCACCATCGAAACGGTGGTCGACACCGCCGAAGGTATCGAGCTGACCCTGCGCGACCTGGCCACCGACGTTCGCCAGACCCACCGCTACGACGCGGTCATCCTCGCCACTGGCTACGAGCGTCGCTCCCACCGCGACCTGCTGGCTCCGCTGCAGCAGCACCTGAAAGACTTCGAGGTCGACCGCGACTACCGCGCCCTGGCCAGCCCCGAGTTCGGCGCCAGCGTCTACCTGCAAGGCTTCTGCGAAGCCTCGCACGGGCTCAGCGACACCCTGCTGTCGGTGCTGCCGGCACGTGCCGCAGAAATCGGTCAGTCGCTTTACCAGCACCTGGGCAAGCACGCCAGCAACGCCCCGGCCGCGCTGCGTATGACCAGCGCCTGAAGACAGGAACCTTCCGATGAGCAAACAACCCCGTGGGGCCGTGCGTGAGCTGCTGACGCTGCTGCGGCCCTTCTGGCCGGTGGTCGCCCTGTCGATTGCCCTGGGCATGGTCGGTGGCCTGAGCGTCACCGCCCTGTTGGCCACCATCAACACCGGGCTGCACACCGAAGGCGGGCTGAGCCAGGGGCTGGTGCTGGGCTTCGTCGGGCTGTGCGCCCTGGCGTTGGTCAGCAGCATCCTCTCCGACATCGGCACCAACCAGGTGGGCCAGCACATCATCGCCAAGCTGCGCAAGGAGCTGGGCGAGAAGGTGCTGGCGGCACCGATCGAACAGATCGAGCGCTTTCGCAGCCACCGCCTGATCCCGGTCCTGACCCATGACGTGGACACCATCAGCGACTTCGCTTTCGCCTTCGCGCCACTGGCGATTTCGCTGACCGTCACCCTGGGCTGCCTGGGCTACCTGGCAATGCTGTCCTGGCCGATGTTCCTGATGATGCTGGCTGCGCTGGCCATTGGCATCGCCATCCAGTCGGTGGCGCAGTCCCGCGGTATTCGTGGGTTCATGGCGGCGCGCGATGCCGAAGACCAGTTGCAGAAGCACTACAGTGCAATTGCCGCCGGTGCCAAGGAGCTGCGTATCCACCGCCCGCGCCGCCAGCGCATGTTCCAGCATGGCATCAGCGACACGGCCGAACGGATCCGCGATCTGCAGACACGCTCGATCAACACCTTCGTGGTCGCCAAGAGCCTGGGCTCGATGCTGTTCTTCGTGGTCATCGGCCTGGCCCTGGTGCTGCAATCGCTCTGGCCCAGTGCCGATGCCAGCGTCATGAGCGGTTTCGTGCTGGTGCTGCTGTACATGAAAGGGCCGCTGGAACACCTGATCAGCACCCTGCCGATCATTGGCCGGGCGCGCATTGCCTTCCAGCGCATTGCCGAGCTGTCGGAGCGATTCGCCACCCCGGAGCCTCACCTGTTGCTGGCCGACTCCGGTCAAGCCGCACCACAGGTGCACAGCCTGGAACTGAGCGATGTCGGCTTTGCCTTCCCGCCGGTCGGCGATGCCCGCCCCTTCACCCTCGGGCCGGTCAACCTGAAGATTGCCCAGGGCGACATCGTGTTCATCGTCGGCGAGAACGGCTGCGGCAAGACTACTCTGATCAAGCTGCTGCTGGGGCTCTATGCCCCCCAGCAGGGCCAGATCAAGGTCAATGGCAAGGCCGTGGATGCCGAATCGCGCGACGATTACCGCCAGCTGTTCACCACGGTCTTCGCCGACTACTACCTGTTCGACGACCTGGTTCAGGGCGACCAGGCGATTCCCGAGGATGCCAACCAGTACCTGGAGCGCCTGGAAATCGCCCACAAGGTCAAGGTCAGCGATGGCCAGTTCAGCACCACCGACCTGTCCACCGGGCAACGCAAGCGCCTGGCGCTGGTCAATGCCTGGATCGAACAACGCCCGGTGCTGGTCTTCGATGAATGGGCCGCCGACCAGGATCCGACCTTCCGTCGCATCTTCTATACCGAGCTGCTCCCGGACCTCAAGCGCCTGGGCAAGACCATCATCGTGATCTCCCACGATGACCGCTACTTCGACATGGCCGACCAGCTCGTGAGGCTGGAAGCCGGCAAAGTCGTCGAGGAGCTGACACCCGCCTGAAAAAAACAGAACCGGATTTTTCCGGTTCTGCTGTGTGTGTGCGTCTCACTAGATGTAATGCAAATCATTATCTACAACACCATCATAGAGTCTGCCAATGCACGTCTTCCCTAACCTTCGCCCGTTGTCAAAGGCCATGCTTGTCCGGCGCCTCATGGCGTCCGGCTTGCCCGCCACCGCTGTCGGCATGATGCTGGCAGCGCCGATGGTTGCCCAGGCCCAGCAAGTGGCCTTCAACATTCCCCAGCAGGCGCTTGGTAGCGCGTTGATTGCCTTCGGGCAGCAGAGCCAGTGGCAACTGCTGTACTCTCCCGACCAGATCAGCGGCCTGCGCAGCACCGCGGTCAAGGGTTCGCTGGAGCCCGATGCCGCGTTGCGCCAATTGCTCGGCGGCACGGGCCTTGGCTACAGCGTCAACGGCACCACAGTGACCATCAGCGGCCGTAGGGAAGGCGGCGCGGTGGAACTGGGGGCGACCAACGTCAACGCCGGCGTACTGGGCGAGACCACCGAAGGCACAGGCTCGTACACCACAGGCTCGATGAGCACGGCGACCAAGTTGCCGACGTCGCTGCGCCACACGCCGCAGTCGGTCACGGTGCTGACCCGTCAGCGCATGAACGACCAGAACATGCAGACCCTCGAAGACGTCTCGCTGTACACCCCTGGCCTCACCCTGCGCAAGACCGGCGGTGAACGTCCGACCTTCTATTCGCGCGGCACCTCGGTCGACAACATCATGATCGACGGCCTGCCGGTGGCCTACGATACCGACACCCTCGGCACCTCGATGCTGTCGATGTTCGATCGCGTGGAAGTGGTGCGCGGCGCCTCCGGCCTGATGGTCGGTGCCGGCAACCCCTCGGGGACGTTGAACCTGATCCGCAAGCGACCAACCATCGAGCCGCAGATGTCGATCACCACCAGCGCAGGCTCGTGGAACAACTTTCGTACCGAACTCGACGCCAGCAGCAAGCTCAACGACAGCGGCAGCGTACGGGGTCGCGCCGTCGTCGCGCTGCAGGACAAGGACAGCTTCGTCGACGACTACAGCAACAAACGCCAGTTGATGTACGGCATCACCGAATTCGACCTGACCGAGGACACCACCCTCACCCTGGGCGGCTACTACAACCGCGAGGACAACCCTGGCGCCGATTGGTCCGGGCTGCCGACCTACGCCAACGGCAACTTCCTGCCGATCTCTCGCTCGCACCGCATGAGCCCGTCCTGGACCTACTGGGACAAGAAGAACAAGAGCGTCTTCGCCGAGATCGAGCACCGCTTCGACAATGACTGGAAGCTGCGCCTGAACACCACCTGGCTGCGCGGTGAGATGGACATGCTCGGCACCAGTTTCTATCGCCTCGACCAGGCGGCCGACACCCTGCAGCTCAACGTAGGCCGCTACACCTACGAGCACACCCAGAAGAGCGTCGATGGCTATGTCAGTGGCCCGTTCAGCCTGTTCGGTCGCACCCATGAACTGGTGCTCGGTGGCAGCTACCGCCACGACCGCACCGACGACGGCCCTGGCGGCGGCCCGCTGGGCACCTTCGATTACCCGGTCGATCCGCTGTCGTTCGATTTCGGCTCGGTGCCCAAGCCCGAGATCGACTTCAACTGGTCGCGCAAGGGCAAGGTCGAGCAGTCCAGCACCTACGCCACCGTTCGCTTCAACATCCAGGACGACCTCAAGCTGACCCTCGGCTCGCGTCTGGACTGGTATGAATACGAACAGCAGACCCAGTCCGGCGACTTCTCCTTTGGCGGCAGCTCCAAGGCCACCCGCGAGTTCACGCCCTATGCCGGCGTGGTGTACGACCTGAACGACACCTACTCGGTGTACGCCAGCTGGACACGCATCTTCAAGCCACAGGAAGCCCGCTCGGCCACCGGTTCCATCCTCGACCCGGTCACCGGCAGCAACTATGAGACGGGGATCAAGGGCGAATACTTCGGCGGCGCCTTGAACGTGAGCCTGGCCTACTTCCAGTTGAACCAGGAAAACCTCGCCAAGTACCTGCCACAGTCGTCCTGCCCGGACCTCTCCGATGGCTGCTACGAGGCGGCGGGCGAAGTCGAGACCAAGGGCGTCGAGCTGGAAGTGCAAGGCATGCTCGCCGAAGGCTGGCAGGCGTCGGTCGGCTACACCTATGCCGCCGCCAAGTACACCAAGGAAACCGATACTCAACAGAAGGGCGACCGCTTCGACAGCGACACCCCTTACAACCTGTTCAAGGTCAACACCGTGTACCAGTTGCCGGGTGACCTGAACCAGTGGAGCATCGGTGGTGGCTTCCGCACCCAGAGCCGGGCCTATACCAGCTTCGGTGTGCAACAGGGCGGCTACAGCGTGACCGACCTGATGACCGCCTACCGGATCAACAAGCACTTCACCGTGCAAGGCAACCTGAACAACGTGTTCGACAAGCGTTACTACCAGAACATCAGCAACCCGGCCGGGGCCAACATCTTCGGCGATCCACGCAACTTCACCGTCACCATGAGGTGGACGCTGTAACCTCTGCACCCTCGGGCCTGCCAGTCAGGCCCGATCCATTCTGGCGCGATCGAAACGCCCACCACACGAAGCAATCACCCGCCATTCATGACTCCAGGTCAAAAGACCTTGCCCCACGCCCCTCTTAATCAACCCCGCTGCAACCTTCAAACTGCTCCCCACTCGAATGGTCGATGTGTCCAGGCGCCAGCGCCTCCCGATCGATCCCGAATTCCCCTATAGCAGGAGCAGATCCATGAGCATTCCATCCTTCGGCCTCGGCACCTTCCGCCTCACCGGCCAAGCCGTCATCGACTCGGTCAAGTCCGCGCTGGAGCTGGGCTACCGCGTCATCGACACCGCGCAGATCTACAAGAACGAAGCCGACGTCGGCCAGGCCATCGCCGAAAGCGGTGTACCTCGTGGCGAGCTGTTCATCACCACCAAGATCTGGACCGACAGCTACGCTGCCGACAAGCTGATCCCCAGCCTGCGCGAGAGCCTGGCCAAGCTGCGCACCGATCATGTCGACCTGACCCTGATCCACTGGCCGGCCCCAGGCAACGGTGTCGAGCTGCGCGAGTTCATGGGCGCCTTGGCCGAAGCCAAGAAGCTGGGCCTGACCCGCCAGATCGGTATCTCGAACTTCAACATCGAGCTGACCCGCCAGGCCATCGATGCGGTTGGCAAGGGCGAGATCGCCACCAACCAGATCGAGCTCAGCCCCTACCTGCAGAACCGCAAGCTCACGGCCTTCCTCAAGGAACAGGGGATCACCGTCACGTCCTACATGACCCTGGCCTACGGCAAGGTGCTCAAGGACCCGGTACTGGCCAAGATCGCTGCCAAGCACAAGGCCACTGTTGCCCAGGTCGCCCTGGCATGGGCTCTGCAGCTCGGCTATGCGGTCATCCCCTCCTCCACCAAGCGCGAGAATCTGGCCAGCAACCTGCTTGCCCGTGACCTGCGCCTGGACGAAGAGGACATGGCGCAGATCGCAGACCTGGAGCGTAATGGCCGCGAAGTCAGCCCGGACGGCCTGGCGCCGGCCTGGGACTGATCCCTCGTCGCACTTGGGCGTCGACTGCGGTCGACGCCACACCCGACATTCCTGAAGTCGCCATAACCCGGAGTTTCCGATGAGCGCGCTTTCCCCTAAACGGGTCCTGTTTGCCCTGGCCATCGGCGCCTTCGGCATCGGCACCACCGAATTCGCCCCCATGGGCCTGCTGCCGGTCATTGCCGAAGGTGTCAACGCCAGCATCCCCACTGCCGGCATGCTGGTCACCGCCTACGCCATCGGCGTGATGGTCGGCGCACCGATCATGACCCTGCTGTTCAGCCGCTTCGGCAAGCGTGCTGCACTGATGATGCTGATGAGCATCTTCACCGTCGGCAATCTGCTGTCGGCGCTGTCGCCGGACTATTACACCCTGCTGGCCTCGCGCCTGATCACCAGCCTCAACCACGGCGCATTCTTCGGCCTGGGCGCGGTAGTCGCGGCCAGCGTGGTACCCAAGGACAAGCAGGCCAGTGCCATTGCCACCATGTTCATGGGCTTGACCATCGCCAATATCGGCGGCGTACCGGCCGCCACCTGGATCGGTCAGCAGATCGGCTGGCGCATGGCCTTCGCCGGCACCGCCGTGCTCGGTCTGATCGCCATCAGTGCCTTGTGGTACGCCCTGCCCAAAGGCGAGCGTGGCAGCGTGCCGCATGTGCGCAAGGAACTGGCGGTGATCGCCCGCCCCAGCGTGCTGCTGGCGATGGCCACCACGGTGCTCGGCGCAGGCGCCATGTTCACGCTGTACACCTATGTTGCCCCGGTGCTTGCGGAATTGACCGGTGCCTCCAATGCGTTCGTCACACTGGGCCTGGTGCTGATCGGTGTCGGTTTCACCCTCGGCAACAGCCTTGGAGGTCGTCTGGCCGATTGGTCGCTGGACGGCGCGGCACGGATCTTCCTCGGTACCCTGGCGGTGATCATGCTGCTGATGCCGTTGGTGCTGGGTAGCCATGTCGGTGCTGCGCTGGCCCTGCTGGTCTGGGGGGTATTCACCTTCGCCGTGGTGCCGCCGCTGCAGATGCGGGTGATGATTGCGGCGGCCGAGGCCCCAGGCCTGGCCTCGTCGATCAATGTAGGTGCATTCAACCTGGGCAATGCGGTCGGTGCCGCACTGGGCGGCGCGGTGATCAGCCTGGACCTGGGCTACGCCGCGGTGCCGATGGCCGGCGGTTTGCTGGCGGCGGCCGCGCTGCTGCTGGTGTGGCTGGGGGGACGCAACAAGGTGGCGAACAGCACCATCAGCGAAGCGCTGTAAGCACCGTACAGGGCTCTTCGAGAGGGACTACAGGTAATGGGAAACGCTGAACCGCGTCTTCTGCCAGTATCGAATGGCCCCTCTTCAGGACCTTCGCCATGCCACCTGCTGATGTTTTCCTGCGCGGCCAGCGCTATGATGCTCCTCATGCACACAGCCCCTTCGTGGCTGACCGGAGGTACATCACGATGACCGCAAAAGCCAGGAAAGTCTCCGAACCTGAGCTCGACGCTCTTGAGCAGACCGTGCCCGAGCATGCCCGTGAGGCGACACTCAGCGCCTATCAGCGCGCCCTGCAGATGAGCCAGCAGGGGGTGCTGACCACTGACGACGGCGAACTGGTCAGGGTCAACGCGGATGGCGCCCGGACCGTCCTGGCCAAGGCCGGCCCACGGCGCAGGGTCAAGCTCGGCGAGGTTGTCACCGTTCGCAAGGTCGACGACAGCAGCGCCGGTGAGCGTGCCTAGGCTGCGGGTCTTTGCCGGTCCGAACGGCTCCGGCAAGAGCACCATCAAGGCCAGCCTGCCCGCCGCACTGACCCGCCTCTTCGTCAATGCCGACGAGCTGGAAACCCAGGCCAAGGCCAGCGGCTTCATCGACCTCTCCCTCTTCGGCATCCAGGCCACGCTGCCTGACGTGCTGGCGTTCCACCTAGAGCATCCCTTGATCATCAGCAAGCGACTTGCCGAGCAGGTCGGGCGACTGGGGCTCGAGGAGCAGCGGATCGACTACCGTGCGGTACGCATGGATGCCTACTTCGCCTCGGTCATCGCCGACTTCATCCGCCAGCGCCTGCTCGAAGCCCGGGCCAGCTTCACCTTCGAAACCGTCATGTCCCATGGCAGCAAGATCGAGTTCATGCGCCAGGCACAAGCCAGTGGCTACCGCACCTACCTCTACTTCGTCTCGACGGAGAACCCGGAAATCAACATCGACCGGGTGGCCATCCGTGTCCGCCAGGGCGGGCATCCGGTCAGGCCGGACCTGGTGCGCAGTCGCTATGGACGTTCGCTCGACCTGTTGCCGGAGGCCATCGCCGCCAGCAACCGGGCCTATGTATTCGACAACTCGCAGCAGAGCGCGCTATGGCTCGCAGAGATCACCGATGGCACGCAGCTGGAGTATCGCACCGAGGAGATCCCGGACTGGTTCTTTGAAGCCTATGTGGACGAAGTCGAACCGTGAGGCTGGCCACGGATTATTCCACCTGCCGCAATTATGAACTGCCGCCTGCACCAATTCCCAGCGAACACGCTTGAGCCTACGCTTCATCCATCAGGCCACTTCTTCCGGGCCTGCACATGAGGAGTCCCGCGATGTCCCGCCCACCATTGCCCCCGTTCACCCGCGAAACCGCTATCGAGAAAGTCCGCCTGGCCGAGGATGGCTGGAACAGCCGCGATGCGGCCAAGGTTGCCCTCGCCTACACCCTCGACACTCGCTGGCGTAACCGGGTCGACTTCGCCAGCAACCGCGACGAGGCACAGGCCTTCCTGACCCGCAAGTGGAATCGTGAGCACGAATACCGCCTGATCAAGGAGCTCTGGGCCTTTACCGAAAACCGCATCGCCGTGCGCTATGCCTATGAGTACCGCGATGACAGCGGCCAGTGGTACCGCGCTTATGGCAACGAGAACTGGGAGTTCGCCGCCGATGGTTTGATGCAGAACCGTCACGCCAGCATCAATGAAATGCCGATCACGGAAGAAGAGCGCCAGTTCCGTTGGCCGCTGGGGCGTCGTCCGGATGACCATCCGGGGCTGAGCAGCTTCGGTTTCTGATCTTGCAGACGCATTCGCCCAGGCCTGTCGTGACAGGCCTGGGCGAAGTGCTTTTACGGTATTCAACCGTACAGGTAGTTGATGTCCTTGAGCGCCAGCGGTGGCACCTGGCCAAGCAGGTAGTCGCGCAGCTTGCTCATCTGCCGAGCCTTGGGGCTGGCCTTGAGCCACGTCATGTAATAGCCATCGCCTGTCGCCACGGCCTGCTTGAAGGGTGTGATCAGGCGGCCTGCGGCCAGGTCGGCACTGGCCAGTGCCAGATCGACCACCGAAATGCCCAGCCCCTGCTGGGCCGCGGAGATCCCTTGGTCAAGGGTGTCGAACACCTGCCCTTGATCGATGCTGATGTCCAGGGCATCGACCCGCGCCAGCCAGCGCCGCCAATCACGGCGGTCAGACGAGGGATGCAGGAATTCACAGTCGCGTAGCACCGACAGGTCTGACTCAGGATCCTTGAGGTAGTCGGGGTGGCAGACCGGAATCAGCCATTCATCGAACAGCTTCAAGCTCTCCACATCGGCAGGGAAATTGCCGCTGCCCAGCAGGATGGCGCAATCGTAGGGCTCGGAATAGAAATCTACCGTGTCGATGTCCATCCACACGCTCGACAGTTGCACGCTGCAACTGTCGTCGATCTTCTTGAAACCGTCCAGTGCCTTGAGCAGCCAGCGCACGGTGAGCGTGGAGGCGGCTTTCAGGCGCAGGCCGTAACGGTCCTGGCGCAACAATGCGCAAGCATTCTCGATGATCTTGAAGCCGACCTTGAGCTCCTGGGCCAGCAACCGACCGTGCTCGGTCAAGCGCAGCTTGGGGCCACGGCGCTCGAACAGGTCGCAACCGAACATGGCTTCGAGGGTCTTGATGTGGTGGCTTACCGCCCCTTGGGTCAGGGCCAGTTCTTCCGCTGCGCGGGTGAAGGAGCCGTAACGAGAAGCCACTTCGAAGGCACGCAAGGCGTGCAGGGCTGGAATCCGTTCTGACATCGTCGCCGTCCAAAGCATGAGTGAAACTAATAGTAGGTCATAGTTCCAGGCGTTTTACAACCTTGGGAGGTTCTTCGAAAATGCCGTTAAATAACAATTACAGCTAACCAACACGCCGCGATAAGGCAGAAAAACCACCTTATAGAAACTTCCTGGGGAAACCATGTTTACGGGTTATGGAAACTGCTATCGCCTGGATGCGCTAGAGCTGGCCGATGAACATGTTCGGAACAGGCAGCATTGGACCTACAAGACCATAGAGCACTTCAAGGAAATCCTCGGCAACCCCGGCTTTCCCTGTCTCTTCGGACGCAAGGCGGTCGCTGCCGCCACCTGCCACATCATTTTCGCCCGCGCCGATGATCCGGCCAATGATATCGCCCGCGGTCTCGCCGACTACGTCAGTACCATCGCGCCGATCCCGCTCAAGCAGCGCATCGGCAACCCGCTGCTGGTGTTTCTGGAAACGACCACCGACGCAACGCTGGCCGAACAGCAGGCCCTGGCCTGGAAGATTCTCCAGCAGGTCCACGCCCGCGACCCTCAGCCTTGGCCACAGGACGTGCCACGCGACCCGCATGACACTCAGTGGTCGTTCTGCTTTGCCGGCATGCCACTGTTCATCAACATGAGCTTTCCCGCCCATCGCCAGATGAAAAGCCGCAACCTGGGCAACAGCATCGCCTTCGTCATCAACCCACGGGAGAGCTTCGACGAAGTGGCCAGTGCAGGCACCGAAAGTGGCCAGCGCATCCGTGCGCGGATACGTGAGCGGGTTGCGCAGTACAACGACGGGGTCATCCCCGACAGCCTGGGGTTCTTCGGCCAGGACGACAACTTCGAATGGAAGCAGTACCAACTTCAGGAGGCCGGCTCGCTCATGCCCTCGCGCTGCCCCTTCCATGCCGCTGCAACGCCTGAAAACCAGATCGAGAACTGAATGTGAATACCGCACTGACTGCTACCTACGCCCTCACCGTCCTGCTGCTGATCGCCACGCCAGGCCCGGTAGTTGCGCTGATCGTCAACACCGCTGCCGCCTCCGGTTCGCGCAAGGCCCTGTTCACCGCCGTGGGCACCAACTGGGCGTCACTGGTGCTGATTGGTGCTGCCGCCTGGATCATCATGACCAGCGCCGCCATCGACAAAGCCTGGCTCAGCGGCATGAGCCTGCTGGGCTGCCTGTTCATCGGCTACATCGCCGTGGGCACGCTGCGCGAAGCACTGCAGCAGCAACCGCCGAAGCACACCGCCGAAACCGTCGAAACGCCGCGCATCGCCGGCCGAGGCGGCCTGCTGCAAGGTTTCATGGTGGGCATTTCCAACCCCAAGGACATCATCTTCTTCATCGCCTTCTTCCCGCAGTTCATCCAGGTCACTGAATCCTTCGAGAAGAGCATGGTGGTGCTGTCGCTGCTGTGGATCGCCATCGACTTCGCGGTGCTGAGCCTCTACATCTTCGCCATCGGCAAGATCGCTTCGCAGCGCAGCAACCGCCTGATCAGCCTGGCCTCTGGCGTCGCCCTGCTGCTGATCGCCGCGGGCGGCCTGCTCTACAACCTCAAGGAGCTGGCCGCCTGAGCCCGCCCGATTCCCAGGAGCGCCCATGACACCGATCGACATCACCCCGGACGTGGGCAGCGCCATTCCCCTGCGAGAAGACTACCAGCGCTTCCTGCTGCTCGGCGGACGCCGCGCGCCGCATACCCTTTACGTGCACGAGCGCGGCTATCGCTCCGACACCATCAATACCGATGCCTTGGGCCTGCGCTACAGCCACTGCGCCGGCAAGCGCTTTTCACTGGCCGAGCGCGGCGGTGCGGCGCGCATCAACCTGCTGGTGGGCGGCTCTACTGCGCTGGGTATCGGCGCCAGCTCCGATGAACACACCGTGGCCTCCTACCTGTCGATGCTCACTGGCGAGATCTGGTTGAACCTGGCCGGCTGCGGCCTTAACGCCACCCAGGAGCTGCTGATGTTCCTCAGCCACCAGCATCGCCTTGGCCAGATCGGCCATGTCGTGGTACTCAGCGGCCTCAACACCTTGGCCCAGGAAGGGCTTGGCGAAATTCTTTCAGGTGACCAGGAACCTGAAGCGGCCCGGCCATACCAGCGTTTTCTCAACAGCTTCAACGAGGGCGTGCAACTGGCCAAACCCGGACGGGCCTCGTTCTGGCAGCGCCTGGGGCAAAGTCTGGCGCCCCGTCGTTCGGCGCCAGCGCCCTGGGCCTGGCCGCTATCAGCACCAGAAAAGCGCCTGCTTCGCGCCGCCGATTGCATCGGCCGTACCCTGTGCCAATGGGAGCGATTACTGGCCGACAGCCACACCTCCCTGACGTTCATCCTGCAGCCACTGCTGCCCTGGTGCCGCGAGCAGTTGCCCGTCGGCGAGCAGGCCATGCTCTCGGCGCTGGACCGTCAGCCGGGCAACTTCGACCGGCTGCTGGAGGGTGTCTACGACAGCGAACTGCACTCAACCTTCTTCCGACGCATCAAGAGTCAGGCGCAGAGCGTACCCTGCTATGACATGAACGGTATGCTCAGCAGCTCACCGGTGTTCAACGAACATCTGTTCATCGATCGGCTGCATTTCAACGACCTGGGCAACAATGCCCTGGCCAAGGTAATCACCGCAAAGCTGGGGTTGGCCCAGGAAAAGTACGCCAACCGCAAGGTCACGCCGTTCAAGCTCGTCTGACAGTCGTCAAAGCCTCTTTCGACAGCACCTCGGGATGGCTAGAATAGCCCTTCACCGCTCCCGGTAGCCCGAGGCAAACGCGAATTCGTCATGAACACCCCTGCTGCCCAAACGCTTCTGGTTCGTCCCACTTGGGCGCCAGCCTGCGAGGCCCACTCGTGAGTCCAGCCGTCTTCCTTTCGGGCTTGTTCGCAGCGCTGACGCCGTTTGCCGCCCAGGCGCTCGACGTTCGCATCGACCCCCATGCCGATCTTCTCTACCGGCAGGCATTGCCATTGCTCGAGCAGGCCGACACCGAGGATGACAGCCCCAGCCCACTGCGCACAGCCGAGACCAATGATCCGGAGCTCAGCCGCCAGGGCCAGGCCATGGCCCGTACATTGCCAACGGCGGTAGCGCTACTGGAAAAGTCGGTTGCCTTGGGCCATCCCGTAGCGCAGTACCGCCTGGCGCTGTATTACATGACCTACCTGCCTGCCGGGAAAATTGCCGACGCTGCCTGCCCATTGCTCGAAGCCAGCCTGCGCCAGGGCTTCGCCCCGCCAGCGACAGCAAT
Organism: Pseudomonas sp. NBRC 111143; assembly: GCF_001320965.1. Classification (NCBI taxonomy): domain Bacteria; kingdom Pseudomonadati; phylum Pseudomonadota; class Gammaproteobacteria; order Pseudomonadales; family Pseudomonadaceae; genus Pseudomonas; species Pseudomonas sp. NBRC 111143. The sequence continues at coordinate 76,613 of NZ_BCBT01000001.1, forward strand.
TGCTAACTGGTGCCCGTCCTACAACCATACTCCCGCCTACCGCGAGGCGCTGGAAGCCATTCCGAGCATGGCGACCCTTTACGCCGCCTACTATCCGCAACCCGCCACTCGACTGGCTTGCAACCGCAGTCGCCCGCAAGGCCTAGAACTTCAATGGGGGCGTCAGCGCGACTACCAGGCCGAGGTCTACCGCCTGCTCGGCGAGCTCGACCCGCAACGGCGTCAGGCTTTTCTGCAGAAGGCGGTGGAGATCAACGGTTGCGCGGCGGCCCAGCAGCGGCTGACCAGCAATCGCTGACCGCACGACCGCTGAGCATTCAGCCGGCAAATACCGGGTATTCCAACATTTAATTTGTGGATGCCAGGGCCTCGCCCCTATGCTGTCCGTGCATCCCCTGCGCCGCACCGGACGGTGCGGTTCACGGCACGGGGAGAGAACAACAAGTCGAGACTGTCCATGTCGAATCACTCCTACTTCGCCCCCCACGGTGGGCACCCGGCTCAAACCGAGCTGCTGACTGACCGTGCCATGTTCACCGAGGCCTATGCCGTCATTCCCAAGGGCGTGATGCGTGACATCGTCACCAGCCACTTGCCGTTCTGGGACAAGATGCGCATGTGGGTCATCGCCCGCCCACTGACTGGTTTTGCCGAAACCTTCTCGCAGTACATCGTCGAAGTCGCCCCTGAAGGCGGCAGCGAACGCCCTGAGCTGGACCCTAATGCCGAAGCCGTGGTGTTCGTCGTCGAAGGCGAGATCGACATCACCGTCGAAGGCAAGCACCACACCCTGGTGCCCGGTGGCTACGCCTTCCTCGCACCAGGGGCCGAGTGGAGCCTGCGCAACAACAGCAAGGCCAACGTCACTTTCCACTGGCTGCGCAAGCACTACCAGAAAGTCGAAGGCCTGGCGGTTCCCGAATCGTTCGTCACGCACCGCGATAACGCCACGGTCATCGAGATGCCGGGCACCGAAGGGCGCTGGGTCACCACTCGCTTCGTCGACATGGCCGACATGCGTCACGACATGCACGTCAACATCGTGACCTTCCAGCCAGGCGGCGTGATTCCGTTTGCTGAAACCCACGTCATGGAACACGGCTTGTACGTGCTCGAAGGCAAGGCGGTATATCGCCTCAACCAGGACTGGGTGGAAGTGGAAGCCGGTGACTTCATGTGGCTGCGTGCGTTCTGCCCACAAGCCTGCTACTCGGGTGGTCCAGGGCCGTTCAGCTACCTGCTGTACAAGGACGTGAACCGTCACGTGCACCTGACGCTCAATCCGCAGCGCTGAGGCGCCCACCTGCATCAACCGATCGGGGTCGGCCACGGCCCTGATCGGCGCAACATCATCTTCATGATCGTTCTGCCTGTTCCCGCGCATACTAAGGTGACCCTCTGCCTGGAGCCTGAACATGCCGCAGCTCCTGTCCCGAATTCGCCTCGCCATGCTTTGCGCACTTGTCCTGCCGACGCTTGCGTTGTCTGCCGACAACTGGCGCCTCACGCACCAGGAAAGCGGCATCGACATTTATCTTGGCGACGTCCAGGGATCGCCCTACCAGCAATTTCGCGGCGTTGTTCGGATCAAGGCCAGTGTCCGCACCCTGAGCGATCTTCAGGAAAACCTGCGTGTCGCCTGCAAGTGGTTGTACGCCTGCGCACAGATGCGCCTGCTGGAAGTGGATGGCGACAGCACCTGGGTCTACCTCACCACCGAGCTGCCCTGGCCGGCGCAACCCCGGGACATGGTCCTGCGCGTACGTACCGAGCGGCTCGACGACGGCTCACTGATTCGCAGGCTCAGCGCTGACCCGGACAAGGTGCCGGAGGCCCCCGGCTTCATTCGCGTGCGCCAATTGCAAGGTGAGTGGATCATGCACCCGCTGGCCGAACGTGATACCGAGGTCACCTATCGGCTGCAGGCCGATCCTGCCGGTGATGTACCGGGCTGGCTGGCCAATCGTTTTGTGGTCGATGCGCCAATGGTCACGCTGAAAACGCTCAGAGCGGTGGCCGAGCGCCAACCCTGACGCTCCTGGTCGAAGCGGTTTAGGAACGTTCCTACACGCACTTCGGAGCGTCTGCGCCCCTCACCCACCCTTGATGCCCTACCCTGTGCACCTTGCCAACAAGGAGGTGCCATGCGCGCATTTGTTTTCAGTTGCTTCATGCTGCTGGTTGCAGCCCCCGCCACGGCCAAAGAGCAACCTCCTGATCTGACTCCTGTCCACCTGGGCGTCGGCGGCCAGGCCGTCATCTACAACCTGCCGCTGACCGTCGCACTGGAGCAGGGCTATTTCCGCGATGAAGGTCTCGAAGTGAAGGTCATCGACTTCACCGGTGGCGGCAAAGCGGCACAGGCGCTGGTGGCCGATGCCGTGCAGGTGGTCAGTGGCGCCTACGAGCACACCTTGCGTCTGCAGGCTCGTGGCCAGGTACTTCAGGCCTTCGTGCTGGCAAGCGAGAGCCCGCAGCTCGCCATGGGTGTCTCCTCCAGAACCCTGGCGAACTACAGCTCGATTGCAGACTTACGAGGCAAGACCATCGGCATCAGCGCGCCCGGCTCCTCGACCCAGATGCTCGCCAACCGCGTGCTGGCACAGGGAGGGCTCAGCATCGAGGACGTTGCCTTTGCCACCGTCGGCACTGGTGCGACAGCAGTACAGGCGATGCTGAGCGGCAAGATCGATGCGCTGGTCAACGCCGAACCCTTGATCAGCCTGCTGGAGCAACAACAGGCGATACGCCTGATCGCAGATGCGCGCACTCCCGCCGGCACCGCGGCGCTGTTCGGCGGCCCCATGCCGGCTAACACCCTCTATGCCAAAAGCACCTACATCCAGAACAACCCACAGACCGTTCAAGCCCTGACCAATGCCATGCTCAAGGCGCTGACCTGGCTGCACGACGCCACGGATGCGGAAGTCGCCGACCTAGTACCGACACCCTACCTGATGGGTGACGCAGAGCTTTATCGCCAGGCGTTTCGCAACATCCAACCATCCCTCAGCGTGAACGGTCGCTTCCCTGCAGAGGGGGCGCGCAACGCTTTGCAAGCGCTGCAGAGTTTCGACCCGGTCATGGCCCAACGCCAGATCAACCTCCAGGCGACATGGACCAATCAGTTCGTTGACCAAGCCGCGCAACCATGACACCCACACTCGCTCTGGAAATGCTCGACGTGGAAGCGCGTCACGATCGCTTGCTGGCATTGGCACGGGTCGACCTGACTGTCCGTCAAGGTGAATTCGTCTGCGTATTGGGCCCTACCGGCTGCGGCAAGTCGACCCTGCTCGACCTCGCCGCAGGCCTCAAACCGGCCTACAGCGGGCAGATCCGCTGCCATGGCAAGCCCTTGGTCGGGTTGAACCGCCACGCATCCTACATGTTTCAACACGATGCGCTGTTGCCGTGGCGCACAGCGCTCGACAATGTGAGCCTTCCCCTGCAACTGCGTGGTGTGAACAAGCAACATGCCAACCAACAAGCCGTGTGTTGGTTGAGGCGAGTCGGGCTGACCGACGTTCCCGATCGCTACCCTCACCAATTGTCTGGCGGCATGCGCAAACGTGTCGCCCTTGCCCAGGCGCTGATCCACGACACTTCGCTGCTGCTCATGGATGAGCCCTTCGCCGCGCTGGATGCCCAAACGCGTCAAGCCATGCAGCAATTGCTGCTCGAATTGTGGGACGAACAACGCAAGTCGGTCTTGTTCGTCACCCACGATCTCGACGAAGCCATCACCCTCGCCGACCGCGTACTGGTTTTCAACGCCGGCCCTGCATCCCGGTGCATCGAAAACATTCGAATACCCCTGCCACGCCCACGTGACACGATGTCACTACGCAAGAATCCCGAGTCCGCAGCTCTGTACCAGCGTCTATGGCACACGCTGGGGCACCTGCCTCCCGCCACTACAATCGCCCGAGACTGACATGTCGTGGACCACCCTCTGGCTACTACGCGCCGCCCTCCTGCTCGCACTGTTCTCCTTCTGGTCATGGCTGGCTGCCGACGAAGAGCTGGCGTTCTTTGTCGGTCACCCACACGCAGTCTTGCAGCAACTCTGGCGATGGCTGAGCACGGGCAACGGTTCGCTGGAGCTGTATTGGCAGGATCATCTGCTGACTACGCTGAACTTTCCCGGCACGCTCTACCCTCACTTGCTGGTCACACTGACCGAAACGCTCCTGGCCTTTTTGCTAGGGCTCACCTCAGGCTTGGCACTCGGTCTCTGGTTAGGGCTCACGCCCTCGCTGGCGCGGGTATTGTCGCCGTTCATCAAGGCTGCCAATGCGGTCCCCAGGGTGGTGCTGGCGCCCTTGTTGGTGATGTGGCTGGGGCTGGGCATCGCCTCGAAGGTCGCGCTGGGCATCACATTGGTATTCTTTGCGGTCTTCTTCAACGTCTACCAGGGCGTGCGCGAGGTAAGTCCTGCGCTGTTGGCCAACGTAAGATTGCTTGGCGCCAACCGCTGGCAACTCATTCGTATCGTCTATCTGCCTGCCGCCCTGGGTTGGGTGTTTTCCAGCCTAAACACTGTCATCGGCCTGGCATTCGTCGGGGTCGTGGTCGGTGAATACCTGGGATCGACACGCGGAATTGGCTACCTCATCCTGCAAGCCGAGGCCACCTTCGACGTCAACACCGTGCTGGCGGGCATCATCGTTCTCACCTGCTGCGCCCTGCTCTTCGATGTCTTGCTCGCCAGGCTGGAGCGGCGTCTGTCAGCCTGGCGCCAGCAGTCGGATGATGAACCGCGACGTTGGTAGAAAATTCCAATGGAACATAGTCCGGCTGCCGCCCTCAACATGCCTACGTCCCTCGGAGACTTAGCCATGTCATTGTCTGTGAGTACGCACGATCACCGGGATCACCGGCCGTTCTGGCAACAGCCATGAAGATGCCCGGCCGCGCGCCCAGCTCCTGCCTGCAGCTCGACTACGTTCGCGACACACTGTTCGGCCCAGTGGCGCAGAGTGTCGAATGCCATGCCCAACTGGCCGCGCTTAATTTGCAAGGGCAACCTGCACTGCGTTTGCACATTCACCCGCCACTTCCGGACAAGGTTGAACGTGCTCATAGCGTTGCCTTCGTCTGGCAGGGACGCCATTATCGGGGGGTAGTGCGCGACTGCGGCAAATGCGGCGACGGTGGTTTGAATCTGCTGCTTGAGCTGCAGTGAAGCGATCGGCCGCCCGGGATCAGGCTATATGAAAGCCTTCTGGGCAGTCACCTTGAGGTCAGGCGCATGCCCCACTCGTTGCGCGCCACGCAATTGCCCGACCAAACCGACCAGGTCACGACAACTGTTAAGGCTATCGAGCGGTACGCCTGTCAGGGTGTAGCCATCCTCCAGGCTCTCACCACGCCCCAGGCGAATGGTCAGGCTGACGCCATCGGGGCTACTCACTTCGCAACGATCGGGCAGACAGGCCTGCTCGATCAACTGACGCATTTCCAGCATCGAAACGCCGATCAACGACATGTCATGACCCTCTCTTCAACGGATTGCCTCTGATGTGACTACACGCTGTGCAGGTGTAGCGCCAATTGATAGTGCTCATGTCCGCGGCGGCAGCCCATTCATCCAGGCAATGTCCAACGCGCAAAAGCCTTATCCACTCTAGTGAGTGGAACCATGGCGCGATGGCTCGTTCGATCGGTTGCCTCGGCAATGCGACAAACGGCAGCAAAAGTACCGTTCGTCGTATGCAACGAAGATGTTGCAAACTTTATCGTCCGGCTCGATTTCACAGCATCAAGCCATGGACCGTCGGGTTGCGCGTTGCGCTGAGGAATCGGGTAGCGATGATTGATGCAAAACTGTTCGTGATCGACTATGCGCTGCACGGCGAGCACAAGTCGTTCATCATTCGCGCCGAACGTATGGATAATGCCGAGGCCTGGCATTGGGCAAGTTGCGATGCCGGCGTCGGCAAAATCGGCCGCTATGGCCGAGAAAAGATCAAGAAAGTCAGTAGACCCATGGCCGAGCGCTATGGCATCAGCGAGGTGAGCTGGCGCGCCTCTGGCTGAAATTGGCTTGTGGCAGCGCCAGATACCCCGCATGACGTGCGTTCAGGATTTCACCATCTGCCCAAAACGCCCTGCGTGGAAGTCGTCGAATGCTTCGGCGATTTGAGCCTGGGAGTTCATCACGAACGGGCCATAACCAACGATCGGCTCATCGATCGGTTCGCCACTGAGCAACAACAAGGTGGCGTCTTCCAGTGCAGTCACGCTGGCATGTTCGCCATCGCGCTCCAGCAACACCAGGCTGGCCGGGCTGACGTCCTGCTGGTCGTTAACCCGTATCGACCCGCGCAGTGCAACCAGCGCGGCATTACGCCCCAGCGCAATCGGCAAATGCAGCGTTGCCCCAGCCTGCAAACGCACGTCCCACACATCCATGGACGTGAACGTCCGGGCAGGTCCCCGATGTCCCCGATAATCGCCTGCGATCACCCGCAAGCTGCCGATACCCTCGCCTAGCGCTACTCGGGGAATCTCAGCATCCAGTAGCGTCTGGTAACCCGCCGGAGTCAGTTTGTCGCGGGCAGGCAAGTTGACCCACAGCTGCACCATCTCAAGCACGCCACCGCTGCGGGCAAAGGCCGGCGAATGGAATTCTTCATGGATGATGCCATTGGCTGCGGTCATCCACTGCACGTCGCCAGGGCCGATCAAGCCGCCGGCGCCGGTGGAGTCTCGGTGTTCGAGTTCTCCCTGGTAGACAATGGTCACGGTCTCGAAGCCGCGATGCGGGTGCTGGCCGACTCCGCGACGGGCGTTGGTCGGCGGGAACGTGTGAGGGCCAGCGTAGTCCAGCATCAGGAACGGGCTGATATGGCGTGCCAGTTGATCGTAAGTGAACAGGCTGCGCACGGGGAAACCATCCCCAACCCAATGGGCGTGAGGACTACGGTGAATACCCAGAATCTTTTTCACGAGATATCTCCTCTCTTGGCTGGGAAGTATTCTACCGATGAACACAATGATGCATTAGGCGGGCAAAATAGCTTTATTTGTCTCATATGCAGGACAATCCTTCCCTGCACCTTCCAATCCGAAGGCTTGCCCGGCCCCGTTGCATTTAGCCGCCGGCTGCCCCAAGCTCAGCCCTTCCTGACCCCGGTACCACTAATGCCCAAACGTAGCCGCTACCTGATCGCACTGCTGCTCATCCTGGCGATCCCAGGGGTGATCGGTTATTTGTGGCGCGCGCCGAAACCGGTGCCCTCCAGCCTGCCGCCGCAGAGCTATGCCAAGGCACTGCGCCAGGCCCACGAAGGTCTTCCGGGGGCAGCCCGGGTGCTCTACCAACAGTTGCAACGCAATGACCTGCCACCGATCCGGCGCGCTGCGCTCTACGCCGAACTCCCTCACTACCCCTCTCCCCAGGCGCTGAAACTGGCCCAGCAGGACCTCGACCACGGCGATCCCCTTGTACGCCGTGCGGCGATCACCAGCATCCGGCGCCTGCTGCCACCAGCCCAACGCAGTCTGGTCCTCGGCCCTCTGCTCGAGGATGACGACCAGAACGTACGGTTCGCCGTGGTGGATGCATTGCTGGGTCTGGACCCCGATGCCATCGGCCTGTATTTCCGACCGCTGCAGGCCGCCCTGGAGCAATACCAACAAGCACTCGAACAGCGACCCGACGATGCCGAGGCACAAGTCCACCTGGCGCGCCTGTACCTTCACGAGCAGGATTATCCGCAGGCCGAAGCGGCGCTTCAGCGCAGCCTTGCTCTGGCACCGCAGGATCTGCAAGCGCTGGCAACGCGGGTACGCCTGCTGGAGCGCCAAGGCCAGCACGACGCCTCCCGCGAGGTGCTGGGCAAAGCCCTGGCGCTGCGCCCGGACTCTGCGTTTCTGCAATATGAACTGGGCCTGTGGCTCACCCGCCATGATCAACAGGAATACGCCTTGCTGGCTTTTTCCCGAGCCGTGGAACTCGAGCCGGACAATGCCGACTACCGCTACACGTTGGCCGTCACCCTGCATGACCTTGAACAGGTCGAAGCAGCACAAAAACAGCTGGAAACCCTGCTCGACCGCCAGCCCGCCAATCGTCGAGCTCGAGTACTGCTGATTCGCTACTGGAAGGAAACTGGGCAGTTACAGAATGTACAAGTCTTGCTCGCTGAACTTGAGCGACAGAACCCAGACGATCCCTATTTGCAACAAGGTTTGTAGAACCGGTTTGAACCCCGGCGGAACGCTGGTGGTCCAGTGGGTAGTAGCACGCTGAACGCACGGCCATTTCCGGCCAGGCCACTGCCCTGGGAGATTCGTCTTGTCCGGTTCGTTGTCGTTGGACGAACGCACCCTGATCCTCGCACCCGAGCAGGTTGCAGCGACCGTCGCCAAACTGTTGTCTGGCAGCGGTATCGCATGCCTGTGTACAAGCGACAAGCAGCGCTTTGGCCTATGGCTGGCAGAGGGTGTCGCCGTGGTAATCGCCGACTCGCAGGCTTTGTCCGATGATCCGCAGTCACCCCTGCACCTGTTCATCGAGGGTCAACCCGAATGGTCGGACCTGCCGGTATTGCTGCTCAACACCCATGCGACGACCGTTAATACGTCAATGTTGCAAGGGTTGGGTAACCTGTCGTACCTGAGTTACCCCTTCGACGAACAGCAACTTTTGGGCGCGACGAACCAAGCTCTGCGCGCTCGGCGTCGACAGTACATGGCGCGCAACGCGTTGAGCGCGCTGCACCAGCGCCTGGAAAGCCTACAGACTGGCGACCAGGCCCGACACCAGACTCGCAAGATGGAAGCTATCGGCCAATTGGCCGGCGGCGTTGCCCATGACTTCAACAATCTGCTGACCAGCATCGGCGGTAGCTTCGAATTGATCGACAGGCGTCTGCAGCAAGGACGCACCGAAGGGCTCGACAAAGTCCTGCGCATGGGGCAAGACGCCGTAGCCCGCGGGGCGACGCTGACTCACAGGCTGCTGGCCTTTTCTTCCCGTCAATCGCTGCAGAGTCAGGCGGTGGACCTGCATGCCCTGCTCCAGCCCGCGCGGTTGCAGGCTATATTGGGCAGCTCGGTGAAACTGTCTTTGCGCGTGTCGGATGAACTCTGGCCAGTCGAGGCAGACGACAAGCAGTTACGCGAATCGTTGAACAACCTGCTGCTCAACGCCCGGGAAGCCATGCCCAGCGGGGGGCGGCTGTCTATCGAAGCCAGCAACCAGCACATCGACGCTGCACAGTTCCAGGATGCTGGCTTGAGCAGCGGCGACTACCTGCAACTGACCATCAGCGACACTGGCCAGGGCATGTCGCAAGGCACGCTGGAACATGCCTTCGAACCCTTTTTCAGTACCAAGCCCGTGGGCCAGGGCATAGGCCTGGGGTTGTCGATGGTCTATGGGTTCAGCAAACAGTCCCACGGCCATGTCACGGTGGACAGCCAGATTGGCCGGGGCACGCGGGTGGATCTCTACCTGCCGCGCTGCCTGGGCATCCCGCCGCAGGCCTTGGAGGCTGCAAGTACGCCGACGGCAGGAAACTGCCGCGAGGTGTTGATCGTCGAGGACGATCGCGAAGTGCGCGAGCTGCTCTGCCAGGCTCTGTGTGATGACGGCTTCCCCTGCCAAAGCGCCTGCAACGCTACGCAGGCGCTGCACCTTCTGCGTTCGCCACAGCCCATCGCACTGCTTATCAGCGATGTCGGACTGCCAGGCATGAATGGTCGACAGCTGGCCGAGATTGCTCGCACGCTACGACCGAACCTGCCTGTCCTGTTCATTACCGGGTACGCGGAAACGGCCATGTCCCGCGAAGGCTTCCTCGCCCCTGGCATGCAACTGATCTGCAAACCCTTCGAGCTGAACCAGCTGAGCCAGCGCGTGGCACAGATGCTCGGCGAAGCATGATCGCCGTCAGGGCTCGAGCATCCGCTGAACCTGGACCGCGAGGCTTTCCAGCGAGAACGGCTTGAGCATGAGTGCGGTGCCTGGCTGGTCGAGAAGGCTGCGCTCGAGAGGCTGCGCGGTATATCCGGTAATGAACAGGATTTTCTGAAGGGGTTTGGCCTGGCGAATCGTCTTGCCCACCTGGCGTCCGCTCATACCACCTGGTAAACCGATATCGGTGATCACCAGGTCGAATACACCACTCTCACGATAGTGCTCCAGCGCCATACCGGAATCACTGGCTTCGATGACGTCAAAGCCATGCTCTACCAACACCTCCTTCATCAATGACCGTAAATTGCCCTCGTCGTCGACCAACAGTATTCGCTCACTCCGGCCCTGCTTCAACGCAGGCACCTCTCCCTCCTCACTGACTACCGGCAGCTCGCCTGGGTGGCGCGGGAACAGGAGTGTGACCTGAGTACCCTTCCCTGGCGTCGACTCGATCCACACATAACCCCCAGACTGGCGAGCAAATCCGTAGATCATCGGCAGCCCAAGCCCGGCGCCACGACCTTTGGGCTTGGTGGTGAAGAACGGCTCGAAAGCACGGCTCACCGCGTCTGCGGGCATGCCCTGCCCATCATCATGGACGTGAATGGCGACATAATCCCCGGCAGGGATGCTTTCATCGTGCTCCACCCCATTCACAAATCGTTCGTTGGCCGTCCGAATAGTCAAGCAACCCCTTTCAACCACCGCATCCTGGGCATTGCTGCACAGGTTGAGAATCGCAACTTCCAACTGCCAAGGATCGACCTGCACTGGCCAGGGCGCTACGTCCAGTTGCCAGTTCAATGCGAATTCTGGCCCGAGAGCCTGATGGATCAATGGCTCAAGATCTTGCAACAGGCCGTTCACATCGAGTAGTCGCGGTTGCAATGGTTGGCTGCTGGAAAATGCCAGCAACCGATGGGTCAGCGCCATCGCACGCTGTACCGACTCGCACGCCACATGTACGTACTCATCGATGCGCTCCAAGCGTCCCTGGCCCAAGCGCCGCTGGAGCAACTCGAGACTACCGCCAATGCCCGCCAATAGATTGTTCATCTCATGCGCCATGCCGCCCGCCAATTGGCCAACGGTTTCCATTCGCTGGCTATCACGCAGCAGGCTTTGGGCCTCGCGCAAGATCGTGGTGCGCTCCTCGGTAATATCCCGCCCTACTGCAATCAGCACGTCGCCCTCGGGCCGCGCACTCCAACTCATCCAACGGTAGTACCCATCCTTGTGCCTGAGCCGCGACTCCACCTGTTCGATCACCTTGCCCAGCAGCAGATCATTGATCGCCAGGCGGACCTCCGCACGATCAGCGGGATGCACAAGATCGACGAGCGCAATTGCGTTCAGTGACTGCTGTTCCCATCCCAGCACCCGATGCCATGCGTCGTTCGCGGCCAGCAGTTCGAGATCGTGGCTGACGATGATCATCGCATCCCGTGACAGGCGCCAGAGAGGATCACTGTTGGGTAGATGACACCCGATCTGTTGCTCGAAGCTCTGCGCCAGTTCACGCCACTGGCGGATTTGCTCCAAGCTGGCAGTGGTATCGATCGCGGTGTGCAAAAAACCGGCAACCGTACCTTCCTCATCGCGCACGGGGGCGTAACCGAACGCGAACCAGGCATGTTCACCGCTCTCACGATAACGCACCTGGATGGGCGACTCGTCGACAAAACTGGCCCTTCCCTCCAGCGCCTGGAAGACCCGTGGGCCCATTCGCTCCCATTCAACATGCCACAGCTGATCAAAACGTTCCCCTACCTGGCGCTGGTCGTCAGCCAGCAACGCCAGGTAGCTCTGGCTGGGAATCAGAGTCAGCTCCTTGCCCCAGGCCAGTGCGCAGGGAAAGGGCGACAAAAGCATGATATCGACCGCGATACGTAGCGAGGGAGGCCACTGTGACAATGGGCCCAACGGAGTGCTGCCCCAATCGAAGTGGAGAATATGTTCAGCGCGCACCTCGACCGAGGGTGACGGCGAAACCAAGTGTATGACTTGTGTGGCGCCCTTTCGCGCCTGTTCATCGGCAGCCACGAACAATGCTCCCGGCAAAGGCACCAAGTGGCATGAGCACGTTGGCTGGCAGGGTTTCCGAATCCATGGCAACTCCTGAAGATCATGAAATACCTGAAGGCTAGCACATCGCTATAGAGAACAGCCCGAACACGATTGCGCTGATCAGCCCGCACCTGTATCGGCCAGCAGGCTTTTTTCAAGGCACTGGTCAAGGAGCAAATGATCTAGCGACTCCATCAACCGTAATCAATCGCACAGGCAAGGGGTGGTTTGTCTCCACCCATTCACGACATGACTTACAGCGTCACTCGATACGCAAGAGCAAGCTTCTTCATTCATCAAAACGATAGGGAGAAGTCAATGAGCATTTCCAGGTATCTGAACCACCGCGTGACCAATCTCATGCTCTCCGTATTGATCGGCACAACCCCCGTGATCTCGGGATTGGTGGTCATGAACTACCAAATGCACAGACAACTTGAGAAAAAATCGAGGGTCTCCATCGAAGAAGCCGTGTTCGCTATCGATCGTGTACTCGATAGCCTACATGGCGCGGCACTGCAGGCGCAGCCACTGAGTACCCAGCCATGCAGTGAAGTTCAACAAGAACTCGAGAACCAGGCCAGACGTAATCCGCGGATTCACTCGTTGGTGTTGACCCGCAACGACATCGGATTTTGCAGTAGCCTGGGCACAAAGCCTTTGTACACGCCTCACTTCGCAAAGGGCGAATACCTGCAACTCAACATGAATTCACCGACCATCCCCAACGGTATTCTCGTGGAGTACCGCTTGGTCGCCGATAACCATTCAGTTATCGCCAGCACCTACGGGCTCGAGCTACGCAACGAACTGCGCGGCTTCAAGGACGGGGTCGTGTTGGAACTTGAGTTTGGCGACCTTTACATCTCGGCCAACGGTGACAGCCGTAACGAAGTACGCCCCTCGCTGTCGGAGTTCTCGCAGAGCGGCGTATCGGAAAAGTACGGTTACCTCGTCAGAGCGGGTTATCCCGATGGTTTTACGGCTCGCGAGTCACAATATATCAGGACAAATATCATGCCCTCCCTCGTACTCATCGGCCTGTTCACCTCGGTGCTCGTACTTTGGAGCCTCTTGCGTAAACGATACCCTGTCAAAGGGGTGTTGCCGGTCATTGACCGGTAACACCCTGTTCACAAGGCTAGTCGACGCTAAGCACGCCGCGCCGAACCTGGTCGCGCTCAATGGACTCGAACAGAGCCTTGAAATTACCTTCGCCAAAGCCATCATCGCCCTTGCGCTGGATGAACTCGAAGAATACCGGCCCCAGCAGGGTTTCCGAGAAGATCTGCAGCAACAGGCGCTTGTCGCCAGGCGCGGACGCACCATCGAGCAGAATACCCCGAGCCTGTAGCTGATCGACGGGCTCGCCATGCCCCGGCAGGCGCTCTTCGAGCATCTCGTAGTAGGTCTGTGGCGGCGGGGTCATGAAACGCGTGCCGATGGCCTTGAGAGCATCCCAGGTCTTGAGCAGGTCGTCGGTCAGGAAGGCCACGTGCTGAATACCTTCTCCATTGAACTGCATCAGGAACTCTTCGATCTGGCCCGAGCCCTTGGACGACTCTTCGTTCAGCGGAATACGGATCATGCCGTCCGGCGCAGTCATGGCGCGCGAGGTCAGCCCGGTGTACTCGCCCTTGATGTCGAAATAGCGGATCTCGCGGAAATTGAACAACTTCTCGTAAAAGCCTGCCCAATAGCTCATTCGCCCACGGTAGACGTTGTGCGTGAGGTGATCGATGATCTTCAGCCCCGCGCCTGCCGGATTGCGGTCGACGCCTTCGATAAAGTTGAAGTCGATGTCATAGATCGAGCTGCCTTCCTCGAAACGATCGATCAGGTACAGCGGCGCACCGCCGATGCCCTTGATCGCTGGCAGCCGCAGCTCCATCGGGCCCGTTTCGATTTCCACCGGCTGAGCCCCCAGCTCCAGTGCGCGGGCATAGGCTTCATGCGCATTGCGCACGCGGAATGCCATACCGCAAACGGACGGACCATGCTCGGCAGCAAAGTAGGAAGCGATGCTCTTGGGCTCGTTGTTCAGGATCAGGTTGATGCCACCCTGGCGATAAAGGTGGACATCCTTGGAGCGGTGAGTGGCCACCTTTGTGAAGCCCAATGCCTGGAATACCGGTTCCAGCACGCCAGGAGTGGGCGAAGCGAATTCGATGAACTCAAAGCCCATCAGGCCCATCGGGTTGTCGAAGATATCAGCCATGTTCGTGTCCTCATCTACAGCAAAAAAAACGGTGTCAAACGCTTGGGATGTCGGACAGACGAGGTGGTGAGCAGGGAATACCCCTCACGCTGCGGGAGAGGAAATCGCCATAGAGAAGCTTGAACCCGTGATATGCCATATGAACCTGGTCTCGGCTGGGTCGGCTTTCCAGAAGGGAAAGACCTTATTCTTGTATTCGTAAACTGATTCTACAGTGCGTAATTTCCTTTGTCGCGCATTAGTTCGGTACTCCGCCGAAGGTCCGAGCTATCCTTGTGCAACCACCAGTCATACAAGTCTAGACCCGCATGCCTCTTACGGTTAAACGCCCTGCTCGCTGGAGCTGGCGCCGCCTGCTGCCCTGGGCGGTCGGCACACTGCCAATACTGTGCGGCCTGGCGATCATGCACTGGCAGATCGAACGCGATCTGCGAGACAACAGCCAGGCCACCGTCCAGCAGGTCGTCAACCATGTGGAGCGTATCCTGGATGGTGTCTCCACGGCGGCGCAAGCGCTGTTGCCTCTGGCCGGACGCCCGTGTAGCGAAGTCACACTGGCTTTGCGCGAGCAGGTGACGCGCAATGCGTTCGTACGCTCCACCAACCTGTTCAACCACGACACCCTGTATTGCTCCTCGCTGTTGGGCGATTACGACGAACCGGTCAACCCCCTCGACTACACCGAAGGTCAGCTGTGGCTGATGGATGGCAATTCGATCACGCCCGGCCATCCCCTATTGGTGTATCGCACCGGTCAGGAGGGCCGCGGAGCCATCGCCACGGTCGATGGCGACCATCTGCTCACGGCTCTGCGCTTGATTGCCGATGACGAAACGCTGGGGATTCAGATAGGCAGGCACTGGTTGGGTGCCGACGGCCTCGTGCATACCGGCACCCCTCCGACAGCCGCCAGCGCACACGTCTCTCAATACTCGGCACGCTACCCGTTCAGCGTCCACGGTGGCTATGGTCCGGACAAACCGATGGAAGTGCTGCGCAGCCAGTATCCGGCGCTGTTGGGCCTTCTATTGGTCATTGGCGCGTTGATCGGTCTGGCCTGTCGTTGGCAACTGCGACGTGCCTCGTCGTCAAGGGCCGAGTTGAACCGGGCGCTGGAGGCGAACGAGTTCATCCCATACTTTCAGCCGGTGGTGCGCAAGGGTGACTACCGCTGGGCCGGCGCCGAGGTACTGATGCGCTGGCAACACCCGCACGAGGGATTGGTGCGCCCCGACCTGTTCATCCCCTACGCCGAGCACAGTGGGCAGATCGTGCCCATGACCCGTGCCCTGATGCTGCTTACCGCGCAAGGCCTGGCGCCCTATTCGGCGCTGATGGAGGACGGCTTCCACATCGGCATCAACATCACCGCCGACCACTGCCGCGACCTGGGACTGCTTGACGATTGCCGCACCTTTCTCCAGCACTTCCCACCTGGCAGGGTGATCCTGACCCTGGAGTTGACCGAACGCAAACTGATCGAAGCGACGCCGATCACCCTGGAGCTGTTCGAAAAGCTTCACCAGATGGGCGTGATGATTGCCCTGGACGACTTCGGCACCGGCCAGTCCAGCCTCAACTACCTGCGGCAGTTCAAGATCGACTACCTGAAGATCGACCAGAGTTTCGTCGCCATGATCGGCAGCGATGCACTGTCGCAGCACATCCTCGACACCATCATCGACCTGTCGACCAAGCTGGGGCTGGGCATTGTCGCCGAGGGCGTGGAAACCGACGTTCAGCGTGATTACCTTGCGCGACAACAGGTGGATTTCCAGCAGGGCTACCTTTACGCCCGGCCAATGCCGCTTGAAGAATTCCTTCAGGCGCTCGCTGCACAGCCTGCCAGCTTGCGGTTGCCCCAGGGCGTCCCCCCTGAGATCATGCCCGGCTGATTCGTCCGTTTACTTTCTGCAACCGAGGCTTTCGTGTCAAAAGGCATCATCTCGTCTGTCATGGCATCCTGTCTGTTCGCCGTGATGTACTTCTATACCTCCATGCTCGCACCGCTCGACGGCGAGGAGATCTTCGGCTGGCGCACCCTGCTGACCCTCCCGTGCCTCACCTTGTTCATGCTGCTCAGCAAGGACTGGAAGCATGTCGGCGAGCTGCTGGCGCGCGTTCGCCAGACGCCTCGCCTGTTACTGGGCATGGTCGGCACGTCATGGCTGCTGGGTATCCAGCTATGGCTGTTCCTCTGGGCGCCGCTGCACGGGCGTAGCCTTGAGGTGTCGATGGGATATTTCCTGCTGCCGCTGGCCATGGTCCTGACCGGCAGAGTGGCCTATGGCGAGCGCCTGTCACGCTTGCAGAAGCTGGCGGTAGGCTGCGCCGCGCTTGGCGTTGGTCACGAGCTGTACCAGCATGGCAGTTTCGCCTGGGAGACGCTGGTGGTTGTGATCGGCTACCCGATCTATTTCGTGCTGCGCCGACGCTGCCGCACCGACCACCTGGGCGGCTTGTGGTGCGACATGTGCCTGTTGCTGCCATGGGCCTTGTACTTCGTGATCCAAGGCCCGCTGTCGAGTGCCGACCTGGCTGCACATCCAGGCCTGTACGCCCTGATCCCACTGCTGGGAGCGATCAGCGCTTCGGCGCTGATCGTCTACGTGCTCGCCAGTCGCCTGCTGCCGTTCGGTCTGTTCGGCCTGCTCAGCTACGTCGAACCGGTGCTGCTGGTCGGCGTAGCCCTGCTACTGGGCGAGAGCATCGCGCCTGACCAGTGGCTGACCTACCTGCCGATCTGGGCTGCGGTGCTGGTGCTGGTGCTCGAAGGCATCAAGCACCTGTTGCGTCAGCGTCGTCGCTCGGTGTAAGACGCACCTGGCGCACCCGCCTCTCCTCCACCGCCACCACCGTCATGGTCCAGCCGTTCCAGGCCAGTCGATCGCCTACCACCGGCAGGCGATCCAGCAGGCTCATCACCAAGCCCGCCAGGGTCTGGTAATCCTCGGTGGCGCGGGCGACGAAGCCGGTACGCGCCTGAACCTGGCTCAGGTTCAGGGCACCACTGACCACGAAACCGCCCGACTCCTCGACGATCCCCGGCCCTTCCACCTCACTGGCATCCGGCAATTCGCCAGCAATGGACTCGAGGATGTCGGTCATGGTCAGTACGCCGGTGAAATCACCAAATTCGTTGACCACGAAGGCAATGTGGGTGGACTGACCACGCATCTGTTCCAGCGCGTTGAGAATACTGAAACCCTCCAGCAGGTTCAGCGGTGTACGCACCATGCTCTCAAGGTCTGGCTGGTTGCCCGAGAGCAACTCCTTGAGCAACTCCTTCTTGTGCACGAAGCCCAGTGGCTCGTCGATACGACCGTCACGAATCAACGGCAGTCGAGAGTATGGCGAGTTGACCAGGACCTGCGTAATGGCTTCATCCGACAGCGCCAGATCAATGGCATCGACCTCGGTACGCACGGTCATCACGGTGCGTATCGGTCGCTCGGCCAGGTTCAGCACACCGCTGATCATCACCCGCTCGCGGCGGTCGAACAGCACATGCTCTTCCCCCCCTTCAACCAGGTCGGCGATCTCCTCGCCCACTTCATCGGCCTCGATGCGTCGCCCACCCAGCAAGCGCAGTACAGCATGCGCCGTGCGCTCGCGCAGCGGCTTGTGTTGCTGCAGGCTGCGTTTGCGGCGGGCCCGAGCCACCTGGTTGAACAGCTCGATCAGGATCGAGAAACCGATAGCCGCATACAGATAGCCTTTAGGGATATGGAAGCCCAAGCCTTCGGCAGTCAGACTGAAACCGATCATCATCAGGAAGCCCAGGCACAGCATGATCACCGTCGGGTGGGCGTTGACGAAACGGGTCAGCGGCTTGCTGGCAACGATCATGATACCGATGGAGAAGATCACTGCGATCATCATCACCGAGAGCTGCTCGACCATGCCAACGGCCGTGATCACCGCATCCAGCGAGAACACCGCATCGAGTACGACGATCTGCGCGACGATGGGCCAGAAGGCAGCGTGACGCACAGCGCCGGTGCTCTGGGCCACATGCCCTTCCAGGCGCTCGTGCAACTCCATGGTGGCCTTGAACAACAGGAACACACCACCGAACAGCATGATCAGGTCACGGCCAGAGAAGCTCTTGCCCCAGACCTCGAACAACGGCGCGGTCAGGGTCACCATCCACGAGATGGAGGCCAACAGGCCCAAGCGCATCAGCAGTGCCAAGGTCAGACCGATCACCCGGGCACGGTCGCGCTGATGCGGCGGCAACTTGTCGGCGAGGATGGCGATGAACACCAGGTTGTCGATACCCAGCACCAGCTCGAGGACGATAAGCGTCAACAGGCCTAGCCAGGCCGTGGGGTCAGCTAGCCATTCCATTAGCGGGTACTCTCGGGAGAAACGTCACGAAGACGCGGAAAGGATGGCCAGGACGGCCGAAGACTGGGGGGCTCCGCGAAGGTGCTCATAAATACCTTGAAAGAAATTTGGGAAGGTGATCCTACAATCGAAGCAGGTTTTCCTGACAGTGTGAAACTATTACAAAAGCTGTAACAGCTCCGATTGAGCACTTTCATTCAATACCACGGCCTCAAAGGTGAGGCAGGATGCGTGACCTCATTCGACATCAAGGAAGCCCTTCATGAGCCTGTCACTGTCCATGGCCGCCTTCGCCTTGGCGGCCTCGATTTCTCCTGGCCCTGTGAATATAGTCGCCCTCGGCAGTGGTGCACGTCATGGGCTGCGTGCCAGCCTGGGCCATGCTGCAGGTGCCAGCCTGGGGTTCTGCCTGCTGCTGGTACTGATCGGCCTGGGGCTGCATGAAGTGCTGCTGCGCTGGCCAGTGCTAAGTCGCGTGCTGCATTGGGGTGGGGTGCTGTTCCTGTTGTACATGGCCTGGAAGCTGTCCAGCGACAACGGCCAGCTGAACGCCAGCCATCAGACGCAGGCGCCGTCGTTCTGGCACGGTGCTGTGATGCAGTGGCTCAACCCCAAGGCCTGGCTGGCTTCAGTGGCCGGAATCGGCGCCTACACCGGCGGCGACCAGCAACTGCTGTGGCTGTTCACCTGGCTGTATGCCCCCATCTGCTTCGTCTCGGTGGCCAGCTGGGCGTGGGCTGGCAGCGTGATCAGTCAGTACCTGGGCAACCCACGTCGCATGCGCCTGTTCAATCGCGGGTTGGCGGTACTGCTGGTCGCCAGCGCGGTGTACCTGGTACTGGGCTAGCGCGCTCAACCGCCGCTGCGGTAATGCCCTGGCGTGGCGGCCAGATGCTGCTTGAAAGCCCGCTGCAGATGCGCCTGGTCGGCAAAGCCTGCCTCCAGCGCCACCTCGGCAATCCCGCGTCCGCGACGCAACTGCGCCCGTGCGTGCTGTACCCGCTGGTCGACCAGATACCCATGGGGCGTCAAGCCAAAGCGTCGGCGGAACGCGCGAATCAGATACGCCCGCGACAACCCAGCGGCGGCGCAGATATCGTCAAGGCTCAAAGGGTCGAGGCGATGGGCACGAATGAAGGCCGCTGCCGTCTCCAGACGCGGATGTGCCTGCGAATGCGCGCCGGGCGCTGCCTCGAGGTATCCCGGCAGTGCCTTGAAGAACGCCTTCAGCATCGTTTCACTGACGTCGGTATCGCCATCGAACAGCCCGGCGAAGAGCTGCAACAGACGCGCATAGAGCGCTGGCGACTCGCTGTAGGTGGCCTGGGGCAGGACGAAGCCCTGCGCCTCAAGCCAGGGCAGGTCGACGTACAACATCAGGTACGACCAGACTTCACCCTTGATCGGATTGCACGCATGTACCACACCGGGGTTCATCAACACCGTGGCGCCGGCCGAAAGCTCGCGCCAGGTATCGCCGGACAGGTAGCTGCTGCGCCCGCCCGTCACCACACCCACGGAAAAACCTTCATGCGAATGCGGGCCATAGCAGACCTGGCGCCCATCTCCCACCCGCCGCGCCTCGACGAAGGGCAGCGCTGGATCGCGCCAGAACCGCGACACTTCGATCATCGTCCGCGCCTCATGCCTCACCGCCTTGTACCACGACCAGCAACTGCGCCTGGCACTCACCGACCGAGCGCAGCCGATGCGGTGTCTGCGCGTTGAAATGCAGGGCATCGCCCTGCTCCAGCAAGACCCGCTCAGACATGAAATCGACCTCGACCTGGCCCGCATGGACGAACAGAAATTCCTCGCCCTGGTGCTCCTTGAACGTGGGATCACTGAAATCTCGGGGTGGCTGAACAAGAAAGGGTAACAGGCTGCGCTGCCCGATCTGTGACGTCAGCACCGTATAACCCGGGCCTGCACCATCACCTACCAGGGCCTGGCGCTCACCGCTGCGCACCAGGCTGTAGCGCGCCTGGAGAGTGTGATCTTCGGCAAACAATTCTTCGACATTGACGTTCAATGCCCTGGCCAGCTTCAACGCCGCCGCGATCGAAGGGGTGTTCAACCCACGCTCGACCTTCGACAGGTAGCTCTTGGTCATGCCGGATTTCTCAGCCAGCACCTCCAGGGTAATGCCCAGTTTCTTTCTCAGCAGTTTCAAGCGGATAGACATGCGGCGCGGTTTTCCCGTGTGAACGGCCTTGCTAATGACACCTTGTGTCATGTAGATTGTTTTGTGTCATGTAATTGACCGCCCCTCTCCCGATCAAAGCAGCGGGGCGGGCAAGCACTGGCATCATCAGCACGCCACAGAGGATATCCCCATGGCCAACACCCTGACACTCGGCAAAGAGCAACTGGTGCACAAAGCGCTGGCACAGATGCAAGGCTCACTCGCCGATAATACGTGGACTGTACGCGAAAAGCTGGCCCTGACCTGTCGAATTCTCTTCGACCATGGCCATGATTCAGGCCTGGCCGGGCAGATCAGCGCCCGTGGCCCGCAACCTGGCACGTTCTACACCCAGCAACTGGGCCTGGGCTTCGATGAGATCAGTGCCAGCAACCTGCTGCTGGTGAACGAAGACCTGGAGGTGCTCGAAGGCCAAGGCATGCCCAACCCCGCCAACCGCTTTCACAGCTGGGTGTACCGCGCCCGGCCAGATGTGAACTGCATCATCCACACCCACCCCACCCACGTTGCCGCCCTGTCGATGCTGGAGGTGCCGCTGCAGGTCTCGCACATGGACCTGTGCCCGCTGTACGACGATTGCGCGTTCCTCGGCGCCTGGCCTGGCGTACCGGTGGGCAACGAAGAAGGCGAGATCATCAGCCAGGCCCTGGGTGACAAGCGCGCCATCCTGCTTTCGCACCACGGCCAGCTGTCCACCGGCACCAGTATCGAGCAGGCTTGCGTCTATGCCCAATTGATCGAACGCGCCGCGCGCCTGCAGCTGCTGGCGATGTCCGCCGGCAGCATCAAACCCATCGACCCGCAGCTTGGTCGTGAAGCCCACGACTGGATCGACCGCCCCAAGCGCCACGGCGCCTCGTTCAACTACTTCGCCCGGCAGAGCCTGCGCAAACACGCCAACTGCCTTGACTGACCCCCTGAATGCCTTGCTTGCGGAGCCACCCATCATGACCACAGAATTCCACGGTATCATCGGCTACACCATCACCCCGTTCAGCCAGGACGGCGAACAGCTCGACCTGCCTGCCCTGGGCCAGTCCATCGATCGCCTCATCGACAGCGGCGTACACGCAATCGCCCCACTGGGCAGCACCGGTGAAGGCGCCTACCTGAGCGACGGCGAATGGCATCAAGTCGCTCAATACAGCCTCGAACGCATTGCCAAACGCGTGCCCAGCATCGTCAGCGTCTCCGACCTGACCACCGCTGGCGCGATCCGCCGCGCCCGCTTCGCCCAGCAGCACGGTGCCGATGCGGTGATGGTGCTGCCGTCAGCCTACTGGAAGCTCAGCCCAAGCGAGATCCTCGAGCACTACCGCAGCATCGGTACCGCCATCGACCTTCCGATCATGCTCTACAACAACCCCGCCACCAGCGGCACTGATATGCCGGTGGAACTGATCCTGCGCATTGTCCGCGAGGTGGACAACGTCACCATGGTCAAAGAGAGTACTGGCGACATCCAGCGCATGCACAGGCTGCAACTGCTCGGTGAAGGCCAGGTGCCGTTCTACAACGGCTGCAATCCGCTGGCGCTGGAGGCCTTCGTGGCCGGAGCCAAGGGCTGGTGCACCGCTGCGGCCAACCTGATTCCAGGATTGAACCAGCAACTTTACCAAGCCGTGCGCAATGCCGATCTCGAGCAGGCGAAAGCCTTGTTCTATCGTCAGTTGCCGCTGCTTGACTTCATTCTCAAAGGCGGTCTGCCGGCCACCATCAAGGCCGGCCTGGGCATGACCGGGCTGGCAGTGGGCGAGCCGCGGCGGCCAGTGTTCGGGCTGGATGAGCAGGGTCGTGGCGTGCTGAAGGATCTGCTGCACGACTTGCAGGATCGTTGAAAGCCCAAAAGATTGATGGTTGTGCCATGATTCTCGTGGCTGCGGGCTCGGAAGGGCCCGCAACACCCTGAAAAATCTTCGCCAACCCTGAATTTTGCCTCAGCTCGTCCGTTCGATATGCTGCCCCTCCAAAACGGACCATGACGGTTCCGTCCTGCTATCAAGGATGTGTTCGTGCCAGATCCACGCTTGTCCCTTGCATTGCTCGGCCTTGCCACTATCCTGCTGCTCGGTGGCTGCCAGAGCGGGCCCAAGGCCGACGCTGCGCCACCTGTCGACCCCAAGGCTCGCCAGGCCTTCATCGAGCAGACCATGGGCATGCTGCACCACGACATGCTGGCTGCCACCGGCGGCCAGATGGCTGGAGTGCTCAACCTGGAAGTCACCCTGGATCGCGACAGCCGCCCGATCGCCTGCAGTACCCATCGTGCCAAGGCGAGCCTGGCCGTGCAGTTCCCTCAAGACATGACCGCCACCGACCGCAAACTCTTGGCCAGTACCGTCCAGAGCCAGTGCTGGAAAACTGTCTACCCCAAAGTGCCCGCCGGGATGCAGGGTGACAAGGGAGAGGTGCAACTGGTCGCGCCGTTGGTCCTGCTCAGGCCGCCCTATGTGTCGGAGCGTGAGCAGCAACGACGCCAGCAGCATGCCGATAATCAGTTTCTGTGGCGGACGCTGATGCGCGATGAACCAGTCGACAGCGTAGGCCTGGCCCTGATCCGCTACCAGGCAGATGCCGCAGGCCGGGTAACAGGCTGCCTGGTTGAGCTTGCTCCGCACCCGGTGCGCAAGGACGCGTTTCGCATGGACGGAGCCCTCCAGGCCCGGCTCAACCGGCAGTGCCTGAACCTCGACCTGGGGCAGATGCCAGGGTTCGCGCCAGACGCGCATGGCAATTTCGCCGGTAACGGGCTGCTCGAGTACGCGCCCTGGAAAGTCGGCCGTGATTAGGCTGTGTCTGGTCCCGCGGCCTTCAGGTCGGTACCGTCATGCCAATGAAGTTCGCCAGCTCCGCGGTACGCGGAGCGGCGAACAGCTCGCCGGGATCGCCCACCTCATGCACCTTGCCCTGATGCATGAACACTAGCTTGTCGCCCACCTCACGGGCAAAGCGCATCTCGTGGGTGACCATGATAAGGGTCATGCCTTCGCTGGCCAGTTGTCGCACCACGCCCAGCACCTCATTGACCAGCTCCGGATCCAGCGCCGAGGTGATCTCGTCGCACAGCAAGACCTTGGGCAACATCGCCAGCGCGCGGGCGATCGCCACCCGCTGCTGCTGCCCGCCCGAGAGGCGATCCGGGTAGGCGTCGAACTTCTCCGCCAGCCCCACCCTGGCCAGCATGCGCTCGGCCAACTCACGCGCCTGCGCCTTGCCGGTGTTCTTCACCACTTGCGGCGCCAGCATCACGTTCTCGCCCACGGTCAGGTGCGGGAACAGATTGAACTGCTGGAACACCATCCCGACCTTCTGCCGCAAGGCGCGCAAGTCGGCACGGCTGGCGTCGAGGTATTCACCGTCCACCTCGATCACCCCGTCGCTGATCGACTCAAGGCCGTTCAGCGTGCGCAGGAAGGTACTCTTGCCCGAGCCACTGCGGCCGATTATGGCGACCACTTCGCCCTCTTCGATGCTCAGGTCGACGCCCTTGAGCACGTGATTGTCGCCGTAGTACTTGTGCAGCGCGGACACTCTAAGCAGGGGCATGCAGCCTCCTTTCCAGATAACGGGCGCTCAGCGAGAGCGGATAACAGAGGATGAAATAGCCCAGCGCGACCAGGCCATAGACCATGAAGGGTTCGAAGGTGGCGTTGGCGATCATGCCGCCGGTCTTGGTCAGTTCGGTGAAGCCGATGATCGAGGTCACGGCCGTGCCCTTGACCACCTGCACCGAAAAGCCCACGGTCGGCGCGATGGCGATGCGCAGTGCCTGGGGCAGGATGACGTGGCGCAACTGCTCCATACGGCTGAGCGCCAGGCTGCCGGAGGCCTCCCACTGGCCACGTGGAATCGACTCCACGCAACCCCGCCAGATTTCGGCGAGAAACGCACTGGTGAACAAGGTCAGGGAGATCGCCGCCGCCATCCATGCCGAGACGTCGATGCCGAACAGCGCAATGCCAAAGAACACCATGAACAACTGCATCAATAGCGGTGTGCCCTGAAACAGCTCGATGTATCCACGGGCCAGGCGCCTTGGCAGTGCACGCTCGGAAATGCGCCCGATCAGTACCAGCAACCCGGCCAGGCCGCCACAGGCGAATGCCACCAGCGACAAGGCCAGTGTCCATTGAAGGCCCGTCAGCAAGTTGCGCAGGATGTCCCAGAAGGTGAAGTCCATTCAGCGTTTCCCCATCAGCAGGCGCTGCCCGATCCAGCTCAGCAACTGGCGCACGAGGATGGCCATCAGCAGGTACAGGACGGTGGTCAGCAGGTAGGTCTCGAACGCACGGAAGTTGCGCGACTGGATGAAGTTGGCGGCGAACGACAGTTCCTCGGTGGCAATCTGCGAGCAGACTGCGGAGCCGAGCATGACGATCACGATCTGGCTGGTCAGCGCCGGCCAGACCTTGGCCAGCGCAGGCCGCAGGACCACGTGACGGAACGCCTCGAACCGGCTCATGGCCAGGGCCGCTGCGGCTTCCAGTTGCCCCCTGGGAATCGCCTGGATGCCGGCGCGAATGATCTCGGTGGAATAGGCCCCCAGGTTGATCACCATCGCCAGCACTGCCGCCTCCCATTCGCTCAGCCGCACGCCCAGCGCGGGCAGGCCGAAGAAGATGAAGAACAGCTGCACGATGAACGGCGTGTTGCGGATCAGTTCCACGTACAGGCCGAACAGCAGGTCGAACGGGCGCAGGCGCCAGGCCCGCACACCGGCGCCGATCACGCCGATGGCAAGGCCGAGCACGGTGCCGATGGCGGTCAGCTGTAGGGTGAACAGGGCCCCTTTGAGCAGCAGGTCACCCTGGGCGAGCACGGGGGCGAAGTCGAATTGATAAGCCATGGCTAGATTTGTCCGCAGCCGCTCAAAGATCGGCAGGGAGAGGTTGCTTGAGCCATTTCTCGGCATTGCGGTTCAGGCTACCGTCGGCCTTCGCCGCGGCCAGGCTGCTATTGACCTTCTCCAGCAGCGCCGCCTCGTTCTTGGCCACACCCACGTAAACCGGCGAGTCCTTCAGCTTGACCTTCACCACCGGCACCTTGGCCGGGTTCTTCTCGGCGATGGCCGACATCACCACGCTGCCGCTGGCAATCAACTGGACCTGCCCGGAAAGATAGGCAGCGATGGTCGAGTTGTTGTCTTCGAAGCGCTTGATCACCGCATCCTTGGGCGCCACGGCGGTCAGGGCCATGTCTTCGATCGAGCCGCGGGTGACGCTGATGGTCTTGCCGGCGACCGCGCCAATGTCATCGATCTTCGCCTCGGCCGGTCCGAACACGGCCAGGTAGAACGGTGCGTAGGGCTGCGAGAAGTCGATCACTGCCTCACGCTCAGGGTTCTTGCCCAGGCTCGAGATCACCAGGTCGACCTTGCCCGTGGTCAGGAACGGGATGCGGTTGGTGCTGTTGACCGGGGTCAGGGCCAGCTTCACACCGAGCTTGTCGGCCAGCAGTTGCGCGGTATCGATATCCAGGCCACGGGGCTTCATGTCCGGGCCGACCGAACCGAACGGCGGGAAGTCCTGGGGCACGGCCACCTTGAGCACGCCACGGGCACTGATATCGGCCAGCGCGTCGGCCTGAGCCAACGGCAGGGCCAAGGAGGTGCCACAGAACAGGGTTGCCAGGAGCAGGGAGCGGAACGTCATGGGTAGGCCTCGCAGGAACTCGGGTGATGGGACTGACCTGGCCATTGCAGGGGGCATGCCAGTCTGCGCCCAACCCCTTTGCGAAACGCTGCCAGGCCCGTGACTGCAAGGTCTTACTGGTCTGAACAGTTGCAGCGCATGGTCGTCCTCTGCACCGCAATGCGCCCCGCTTTCGTGCAGGGCCTTGAGGGGCTGCGCCAGGTTGGCGCAACGCTTGCCAGCACGGTCCGTTCACCGTAAAACGTCAGCGTCATAGCCCTCTGACTGGTCTGAACAGCATGCTCGACACCCTCCCCCGCGCCGTCCCGGAACTGGCACTGCAGGCCATCCGCAAGCTTATCGATGAAGGCGGTTACCAGCCGGGCGATGCCCTGCCCTCGCAACGCGACCTGGCCGAACGGCTTGGTGTCAGCCGCGCCTCACTGCGCGAGGCGCTGTCGTCGCTCAGTGCACTGGGGCTGGTGAGCGTGCAGCCGGGCAAAGGCGTCTTCGTGCAGAGCCCGACACCCAGCGGATTTTCCTGGCCCTATGCCGAACAGGTGTCGGCGGCTGATACCTTCCAACTGCGCTATGCGCTGGAGGGTTTCGCCGCCGGGCAGGCTGCGCTGGCCCTGACCGCCGATCACATCGACAGGCTCCAGGCCAATGTCGAGGCCATGCGCCAGGAGCTGCGCAACGGGCGCTTCGAGCAGGCGGCGCGCCTCGATTTCGAGTTCCATCAGTTGCTGCTGCAGGCCTGCGGTAACCAGGCGATGCTGCAGGTGATCACCACCAGCCAGGAAATTTTCCTGGAGAGCCAGAAGCTGCCGTTCATTCGCCCTGAACGAGCCATGGAGACCTGGCAGGAACATCGCAAGATCCTCAAGGCCCTCGAGCGCAGGTCGCAAGCCGGGGCGCAGCGAGCGATGCAGGAGCATATCCGCAATGCTGCCTCGCGTACCGGGGTGGTATTTGCCGTCTGAGCGAGGACTGTCGTGCGCTGGTTCGCGACAGATTACCGGTTGAAACAGATATCCCGGTGTCGCCCTCAAGGATGCACCGCCCCCCGCCCTCCGCTCTACTGGCCCTGACAACGAGACGACACGGCTCGACCGTGTCCACCCCCGCCAGGCTGCCTATGACAACCGGAGAGCATTCGCATGTCTGTATCCCATGAGGTATCCCCCGCCACCCTGCGTCGGGTGATTGCCGCCTCGGCCATCGGCAACTTCGTCGAGTGGTTCGATTTCGCGGTATATGGTTTTCTCGCCACACTGATCGCCAGCCAGTTCTTCGCCAGCCAGGACGCCAGCGTCGCCCTGCTCAAGACCTTCGCCGTCTTCGCCGTGGCCTTCGCCCTGCGTCCGCTGGGCGGCATCGTGTTCGGCGCACTGGGCGATCGCCTGGGACGCAAGCGCATCCTGTCGCTGACCATCCTGCTCATGGCGGGCTCCACCACGCTCATCGGGCTGCTGCCGACCTACGCCAGCATCGGCATCGCCGCGCCCGTACTGCTGACCCTGGCGCGCTGCCTGCAAGGCTTTTCCGCCGGTGGCGAATACGCCGGGGCCTGCGCTTACCTGATGGAGCATGCGCCTCGGGAAAAACGTGCGTTCTACGGTAGCTTCGTGCCGGTCTCGACCTTCTCGGCATTCGCCTGCGCGGCGGTCATTGCCTATGCCCTTGAAGCCAGCCTGACGCCGGACGCCATGAACAGCTGGGGCTGGCGCGTGCCCTTCCTGATCGCCGCGCCGCTGGGTCTGGTCGGGCTCTACCTGCGCTGGCGCATGGAGGAAACACCGGCCTTCCGCGAAGCCATCGCCGAGGGCCGCGAGCACGAACATTCGCCACTCAAGGAAACGCTGCGCCACCATGGCCGGGCGATCCGCAACCTGGGCGCGTTCATCTCACTGACGGCGTTGTCGTTCTACATGTTCACCACCTACTTCGCCACCTACCTGCAACTGGTCGGCAACCTCAGCCGCGCCCAGTCGCTACTGGTCACCACCGTGGCGCTGCTGTTCGCAGCGGCTGGCTGCCCGCTGGCAGGTGCCTTTTCCGACTGGATCGGACGCCGCCGGACCATTGGCTTCACATGCCTCTGGGTGATGGTCTGCGTGTTCCCGGCTTACTGGCTGGCAAGCTCCGGCTCGATGGCGGGCGCGTTGCTGGGAGTGATCCTGCTGGCGGTAGGCGCTTTGTCCAGCGGGGTGGTCACCGCGGCCTTGCTGTCGGAGAGCTTCCCGACCCGCACCCGCTACACCGCCTCGGCCATCACCTACAACGTCGCCTATACACTTTTCGGCGGCACCGCGCCGCTGGTGGCGACCTGGCTTATCGGCCAGACCGGCAGCAGCCTTGCGCCGGCCTTCTACCTGGTGGTTATCGCCCTGGTGGCGCTGGTTGGCGGGCTGGCGCTACCGGAGACTTCACGCATCTCCCTGCATGAGGAATCGCTGGGGAGCCAGCCAGCCTCGGTCTGACATCACCGGAGCCGGCTGGTAGCCATCTCAATCTTCCTCCCGCCGGTACGCCCAGCGATAGAGTGCGGGCAACACCAGCAAGGTCAAGGCCGTCGACGACAGGATCCCACCGATCACCACTGTCGCCAGCGGCCGCTGCACCTCGGCGCCCGTGCCGGTGGCCAACGCCATCGGGATGAACCCCAGCGACGCCACCAGCGCGGTCATCAGTACCGGCCGCAGACGGGTCAACGCGCCCTCCTCGACCGCCACCCGCAGCGATCGTCCCTCTTCTCGCAGGCTGCGAATGAAGGCGATCATCACCAGGCCGTTGAGCACCGCCACCCCCGACAGCGCGATGAACCCGACACCTGCCGAAATCGACAATGGAATATCCCGCAGCCACAGGGCCAGCACCCCTCCGGTCAGGGCAAACGGAATGCCTGTGAACACCAGCAAGCCGTCACGCAGGTTGTTGAACATCATCAGCAGCAACGCCATCACCAGCAGCAGTGAAACCGGCACCACCACCTGCAGCCGCTCGGCAGCCGACTGCAACTGCTCGAACTGCCCACCCCAGCGCGTCCAGTACCCAGGCGGGACCTGCACCTGGTCGATCAGGCTCTGCTCGGCCTGCTCGACGAACGAGCCCAGGTCGCGGCCACGTACGTTGGCACTGACCACCACCACACGCTTGCCATCCTCGCGGCTGACCTGGTTCGGCCCTAATTGCAGGTTGAGGGTTGCCACCTGCGACAACGGGATAAAGCCGATCTGAGTGGCGCCAGCACTGGCCGGCACCGGTATCAGCAGGTTCGCCAGGCCGTCGACGTCTGTGCGCAGGGCCTCGGACAGGCGCACCACCATGTCGAAGCGCCGGTCCCCTTCATACAGCGTCCCCACCTTGCGCCCGCCGACAGCGATGGCCACCGCATCCTGCACCTGGGCAACGTTCAGACCGTGACGTGCCGCCTTGTCGCGGTCGATGTCGATGGTCAGTACCGGCAGCCCGGTGGTCTGCTCGACCTTCACCTCCGATGCCCCCGGCACCTGCTGCAAGGTGGTGGCAATTTTCGCCGCCGTGGCGTTGAGCACGTCCATGTCGTCGCCGAAGACCTTCACCGCCACATCACTGCGCACCCCGGAAATCAGCTCGTTGAAGCGCAGCTGGATGGGTTGCGACAGTTCATGGTTGCTGCCCGGCACACTGGCGGCAGCCTGCTGCACCTCGGCAATCAGCGCTTCGCGCGGTTTGCCTGGATCGCGCCACTGCTCACGCGGTTTGAGCATCACGTAGGCATCGGAGATGTTCGGCGGCATCGGGTCCGAGGCGATCTCGGCGGTCCCGGTGCGGGCGAACACCCGCTCGACTTCGGGTACCTGGGCGATGATCGCCCGTTCCAGGCGTTGCTGCATGTCCACCGATTGGCTCAGGCTGGTGCCCGGCACGCGCAGCGATTGCAGGGCGAAGTCGCCCTCGCTGAGGCTGGGAATGAACTCACTGCCCATGCGGCTGGCCAATACACCCGACAGCAGTACCAGGCTTGCGGCAGCAGCGAAGGCCAGCTTGCGTCGACGCAGTACCCAGGCGAGCACCGGGGCGTAACGCTGGCGAGCCGTACGCATCAGCACACCCTCTTCCTCCTTGACCTTGCCTGTGACGAACAGCGCAATCGCTGCCGGCACGAAGGTCACCGAAAGAATCATCGCCCCCAGCAACGCCATGACCACGGTGAACGCCATGGGGTGGAACATCTTGCCTTCGACACCGGTCAGGGCAAAGATCGGCAGGTACACCACCATGATGATCAACTGCCCGTAGATCAGCGGTCGGCGTGCCTCGCGGGCAGCCGCGAACACTTCATGGAAGCGCTCGGCACGGGTCAGCATGCGCCCGTGCTTGTGCTGGGCATGGGCCAGTCGACGGATGGCGTTCTCGACGATCACCACCGCACCGTCGACGATGATGCCGAAGTCCAGCGCCCCCAGGCTCATCAGGTTGGCGCTGACCTTGTTGGCGAACATACCGGTGAAGGTGAACAGCATCGACAGCGGGATGACCATGGCCGTGATCAACGCTGCACGGATGTTGCCCAGGAACAGGAACAGCACGGCGACCACCAGGATGGCGCCTTCGAGCAGGTTCTTCTTCACCGTGGCGATGGCTTTTTCCACCAGGTTGGTACGGTCGTACACCGTAACCGCCACCACGCCCTCGGGCAGGCTGCGGTTGATCTCGGCAAGCTTCGCCGCGACGGCCTGGGACACCGTGCGACTGTTCTCGTCAATCAGCATGAACACCGTGCCCAACACCACCTCGCGACCATTTTCGGTCGCAGCTCCCGAGCGCAGTTCTTCGCCCAGGCCGACCTGGGCCACATGGCTGACACGAATCGGCGCACCATCGGCACTGGAGATCACGATGTTGGCAATGTCCTCGATCGACGCCACCTGCCCCGGCGCCCGCACCAGCAACTGCTCGCCGTTGCGCTCGATGGCGCCCGCGCCGACGTTGGCATTGTTGCCCTGCAACGCCGCGATCAGGTCATCGAGCGTGAGCTTGTAGGCCGCCAGACGCTTGGGATCCGGTGCAATCAGGTACTGCTTGGCGTGGCCACCGATGCTGTTGACTTCGGCCACCCCCGGCACATTGCGCAGTTGAGGTTTGATGATCCAGTCCTGAATCACCCGCAGGTCGGTGGCGGTGTAGGGCGTACCGTCCTCCTTGAGTGCACCGTCCCGGGCCTCGACCGTCCACAGGAAGATCTCCCCCAGGCCCGTCGAGATGGGCCCCATGCCCGCTTCGATGCCCTCGGGCAACTGCTCGCGGGCAACTTGCAGGCGCTCGTTGACCAGTTGCCGGGCGAAGAAGATATCGGTGGCGTCATCGAAGATCACGGTCACCTGCGACAAACCCGAACGCGACAGCGAACGGGTCTGCTTGAGCCCAGGCAGGCCGGCCATGGCCGTTTCAATGGCGTAGGTGATGCGCTGCTCGGTTTCCAGCGGCGAATAGCCTGGTGCAGCGGTATTGATCTGCACCTGCACGTTGGTGATATCGGGCACCGCGTCGATCGGCAGCTTCTGGTAGCTGTGGATGCCCACCGCAGCCATCAGCACCACGGCGAGCATCACCACCAGGCGTTGCTCGATGGCAAATTGAATCAGGCGTTCGAACATGAGGGTTTCCCGGATCAGTGACTGTGCTCGGCCGAGCCCTTGCCCAGCTCGGACTTGAGGACAAAGCTGCCTGCCGCCGCCACCTGGGTGCCGCGTGCCAGGCCTTCGGTGATTTCGACGAAGCCGCCATCGCGGCGGCCAGTCTTGACTGGCAACGCCTGGAAGCCATCAGGGGTGCGGGCGAACACCACGCTGCGCTCTTCGAGGGTCTGCAGGGCAATCTGTGGGACCACCACGGCCGCCGCTGCTTGCTCGACGGTCACCGCGATATTGACGAACAACCCGGGGCGCCAGGCCCCCTTGGGGTTGGCCAGCGTGGCGCGGGCAGTGGCAGCGCGGTTCTGCTCGCCGAGCAGGTTGCCGACATAGTTGATGGTGCCCTCGACTTGCGCATCGAGGTCCGGCGAACTCACGGTCACGGCGCGGCCGCTGGTGACCTTGTCCAGATCGCGCGGGGTCACGGCGAACGTGGCCCAGACTCGGTTCAAATCGGACAAGGTGAAGGCATTGCTGGCCTCACTCACCACTTCGCCGACGGTCAGGTGTTTTTCCACCACCACCGCATCGAACGGTGCACGCAGCTCGTAGCGATTACCCACCCCCGCCGGGGCCACGGCCGCAACCTTCTGCCCGGCATTGGCCAAGGCGATCTCAGCTTCCTGCAAAACCTGGCGAGCCTGCAGGTAATCCTGCTCGGCGCTGATGCGCTCCTGCCATAGCTGCTTTTCACGCTCGAAGGTCAGCCGCGCCAGCTCGACCCGCCGCTGCGCCGCCTGCTGCTCGCTGCGCAGCTCGGAGATCTGTTGGCTGGCGATCACCGCCAGCACCTGGCCACGTTTGACCGGCTGGCCGAGGTCGGCCTGCACCGACTCGACCACACCCGGAACACGCGGCACCACGTGGGCGGTACGGTCCTCATCGAAACGAATCTCGCCAGGAAAACTGATCGCCGTACCCAGGGCACGCGGGCCGGCGGTCACCAATTGGACCCCGGCCGCCTCGATCTGCGCTGCAGAAAGATGCAGCTCGCCCTCTTCATCGTGACCTTCCTCGCCGGACGCAGCAGGCGCGCTGCCGTGGTCGTGGCCGTCATCGCCATGCTCGTCATGGCCTGATTCGCTGGTCTTTGCGGGGGCGAGATTGCCGGTCCAGGCCAGCCCACCGACGCCGATCACGGCGACCAGGGTGGCAAGGATGGCGTACGTGCGTGTGGTGTTCATGGGGGCTCCTGCTGCAAATGAAGAAGGTAGAACGCTTGATCCGCGCCTCAGCGCCCGGTATCCAGCTGGCCATAGATCCGCTCGATCTGTGCCCGGGCATCGCTTGCCGACGCCAGGGCGTCGAGGTACTGCCCGCGGGCCTCGATCAGCGTGCGCTGGGCGTCCAGAACGTCGAGGAAAGCGAACTTGCCGCGCTCGAAGCCACGCGTAGCGGTATCTACCGCCTGGCGTGCCGAGGGCAGGATGGTGCGGTCGTAGGCGTTGACCTCGGCCATGGCCATGGCCCACTGGCTCAGTGCGCTGCGGGTATCGCTGCGCAGGCGCAGTTCCACTGCGTTGCGCAGGTCGCGGGCCTGGTCGGCGCGACGCGAGGCCGCCAGCACGTTGCCCTGGTTTCGGTCGAACAGCGGCAGCGGCATGGACAGCCCGACCACGTTGACCCGTTCACGGTCCTCGCGGCTGTACTGGCTGCCCAGGCTGACCGTGAGGTTGGGGATCCGCTGGGCCTTTTCCGAACCCAGCGCGGCTTCTCCACGCTCGATCTGCGCGGCCGCAAGGCGCCACTCGACGGTCTGCTCGACCTTGCCCAGCAAGACCTCGGCCTGTGGCACCGGGCCAGGCAACAAGCCGTTGCCATCAAGCTGCGTGAACGCCACATCGGCGCTGCCAATCAAGCGCGACAGCGCCTGCCAGGCCACCGTGCGATCCGCTTCGGCACGGCGCAGTTGCGCCAGAGCCTGGGCCAACTGCACGTCGGCGCGAGTGGCCTCGACCGGCGATGACTGGCCCGCCGCAACCCGCGCCTTTACCACCCGCAGGCCCCGTTCGGTCAAGGCCTTGGACTGCTCGGCCAGCTCCACCGCAGTCTGCGCCCGCAGTGCAGCATGGAAAGCCTGGGTCACATCGGCACGCAGGCCATTGCCCTGGCGCTCGAGCTCCAATCGGGCGATATCCTGCCCGGCCTTGGCCACCTCGACACGCGCGCCACGCTTGCCACCCAACTCGAGCGCCTGGCTGAGCATGACCGTGGTGGTGCTGGTATCGCGGCGAGTGTCTTCACGCTCCCAGGAAAGCTCCGGGTTGGGTATCAGACCCGCCTGGCGCCGTTCGCCTTCGGCAATGCCGAGCGCCTGGCGCACGGCAGCCAGGTCCGGATTATCGGCAAACGCCGCATCGAGCGCCTGGTTCAGGGTCAGGCCCTGTCCTGCCTGGGCGACAGCACTGGCCGACAGCAGGCAAATCAGGGCGAGGAAGCGGGAGGGTTTGAACGGCACGGTCTGGGGTCCTCGACGGCTGGCGATTGCTGGCGAGGGACTCTAGGACGCGGCGGTTATCGTGGCGGTGGCGTGAAGATTACGATTCTGTAATCCAGCCGGAACGGTGGGCGATTATCGCCCCCGATTTTCATACCGAGCGGCGCCAGCTGATTTACAAAACTAACCGGATAGTACAAAACTTGTTGCAACCAACAATAAAAGCGATGCTGCGCCATGCCATGCCCAATCCTCGTACTCAACGGCCCCAACCTCAACCTGCTCGGCACCCGCGAACCTGGTCACTACGGCCGGGAAACCCTCGCCGACCTTGCCAATCTGTGCGCTGCCAGCGCCCGTGAGCTGGGCCTGGAAACCGAGTTTCGCCAGACCAACCACGAAGGTGAACTGATCGACTGGATCCATGGCGCCCGTGGCCGCTGCGCCGGCATCCTGATCAATCCCGGCGCCTGGACCCACACCTCGGTTGCCATCCGTGACGCGCTGGTCGCCTGTGAATTGCCGGTGATCGAGGTGCACCTGTCCAACGTCTACAAACGCGAGCCATTCCGGCATCTCTCGTTCGTATCGGCGGTGGCCGTGGGGGTGATCTGCGGCTTGGGCAGCCAGGGCTACCGCGCAGCGCTTGCCCACTTCCAGCAACTGCTGCAGGAGATCGCAGCATGACCCCGCACAGCATCCTCGCCGGCCTGATCGGGCGCGGCATCCAGGCCTCGCGCACACCTGCGCTGCACGAGCACGAAGGCGACGCCCAGGCCTTGCGCTACCTGTACCGGCTGATCGATGCCGACCAACTGGGTGTGGACGACAGTGCCCTGCCCCGCTTGCTCGACGCGGCGCAGCACACCGGTTTTACCGGGTTGAACATCACCTTCCCGTTCAAGCAGGCGATCCTGCCGCTGCTCGATGAGCTATCGGACGAGGCGCGCGGCATCGGCGCCGTCAACACCGTGGTGTTCAAGGACGGCAGGCGCATCGGCCACAACACCGACTGCCTGGGTTTCGCCGAAGGCCTGCGCCGAGGCCTGCCCGGCGTTGCTCGGCGCCAGGTCGTGCAAATGGGCGCTGGCGGCGCAGGGGCCGCGGTGGCTCATGCGTTGCTGGCCGAGGAAGTCGAGAGCCTGGTGCTGTTCGAGGTAGACCGCGCACGCGGGCAAGCGCTGGTGGACAACCTCAGCGCACGCTTCGGGGCCGGCCGCGCGCAGTTGGGCGAAAACCTGGCCCACGCCCTGGCGACCGCCGACGGGCTGGTCAATACCACGCCGGTGGGCATGGCCAAGCTGCCGGGTACGCCGTTGCCGGTCGAACTGCTGCACAGGCGCTTGTGGGTGGCCGAGATCATCTACTTCCCACTTGAAACCGAGCTGTTGCGCCACGCCCGGGCGCTGGGCTGCCAGACACTCGACGGCGGCACCATGGCTGTGTTCCAGGCGGTCAAGGCATTCGAGCTGTTCAGCGGTCGCAAGGCCGACCCGATACGGATGCAGGAACACTTTGCCAGTTTGCGCTGAGTGGCTCGCTGCAGCGGCGCTAGCCGGCGCCTACGTCGACGGCTCGGCCAGCAGCTCGCGGATCACCCGTTCCTGGCCAGCGTAGTCCCCTTCACCGAAATGCACATGGCGCACTTGCCCCTTGCGATCGACAAAGTAATGCGCCGGCCAGAACTGGTTGCCCCAGGCATTCCAGATCCGGTAATCGTTGTCGACCGCCACCGGATAACCGATGTCGAGCGAGCGTACCTTCTGCCTGAGATTGCCCACATCATGCTCGTAGTCGTACTCCGGCGTATGCACGCCCACCACCACCAACCCCTGGTCGGCATAGCGCTTGGCCCACTGGTTGACGTACGGCATGCTGCGCTTGCAGTTGATGCAGTCCCAGGTCCAGAAGTCCACCAGCACGACCTTGCCCTTGAGCGCAGGCGCATCCAGCGGCGGCGAGTTGATCCACGCCTGGGCACCTGCCAGCGAAGGCATCGGCCCCAGGTCGTCGCGCGCCAGCAGGTGCCCGGCCAGCCCCAGGCCTGCGAGCGCCAGGATCACACCGCCCACCTTGAGCCAGCGACGTCGCCAGGGGCGGCCTGGCTCGGCCTGGCTACGATCAGTTGTCATGGCAACCGCCGGTGGCGTAGGTACGGTACTCGACGCTCTGTGCCTGACCCTGCGAGTCCAGGTAATCCATGCGGGTATTGACCACGCCACAGGCGTTGCTGCGCTCGTTCTTCACCGACAGTACGCGCTTGACGTCCAGGTGATCACCGTAGCGGTACTGCATGGCCTGGCTGTCGGGCATCGGTTGGGTGCTGGCCTGGGCGGCGATGGCGCCGAAGCTGAGTACGGCGAACAGGCTGGCACTGGCAAGGGTCTTGAAGTTCATGGTGTATCTCCTGCGGGGCTTTAGGTGGAGAGCAGTTCACTCCCCGGTCGAGAGCCATTTGAAGCCCGCCAGGTATCGCCTGTGTGTCGAGAAACGCGCGTGCTGCTTCGTTCTGTATCTGTGTCGCCGACAGATACACTGCAATACAAACACCCGCAGGCAAGCGAGCCGAGCCTCGTTACACTGTGCCCATCGCACTCATTACAGGACCACCATGATGGAACACGTCGATCACATCCTGATCGTCGACGACGACCGCGAAATTCGCGAGCTGGTCGGCAACTACCTGAAGAAGAACGGTCTGCGCACGAGCATCGTCGCTGACGGCCGGCAGATGCGCAGCTTTCTCGAGGGCAACTCCGTCGACCTGGTCGTGCTCGACATCATGATGCCCGGCGACGACGGCCTGTTGCTGTGCCGCGAATTGCGCGCAGGCAAGCACCGCAACACGCCAGTCTTGATGCTCACTGCACGCAACGACGAAACCGACCGCATCATCGGCCTGGAAATGGGCGCCGACGACTATCTGACCAAACCGTTCTCCGCCCGCGAGCTGCTGGCGCGGATCAATGCAGTGCTGCGTCGCACGCGCATGCTGCCGCCCAACCTCACCATCAGCGAAAGCAGCCGGCTGATCGCTTTCGGCCAATGGCGCCTGGACACCACCGCCCGTCA
The DNA here is from genome assembly GCF_001320965.1 of Pseudomonas sp. NBRC 111143. Taxonomy (NCBI): domain Bacteria; kingdom Pseudomonadati; phylum Pseudomonadota; class Gammaproteobacteria; order Pseudomonadales; family Pseudomonadaceae; genus Pseudomonas; species Pseudomonas sp. NBRC 111143. The sequence continues at coordinate 114,202 of NZ_BCBT01000001.1, forward strand.
CTTGCTCGACGACGAAGGCACCCTCGTGGCCTTGAGCGGCGCCGAGTACCGCCTTTTACGGGTATTCCTCGACCATCCGCAGCGGGTGCTCAGCCGCGAGCAACTGCTCAACCTCACCCAGGGCCGCGAAGCCGACATCTTCGACCGTTCCATCGACTTGCTGGTCAGCCGGTTGCGCCAGCGCCTGGGCGACGACGCGCGCGAACCGACCTGCATCAAGACCGTGCGCAGCGAGGGCTATGTGTTCTCGCTGCCGGTCTCGCTGATCGAGTCGCCGACATGAAGTGGCCGGGCACCCTCGCTTCGCGCCTGGCACTGATCTTCCTGACGGGGCTGGTGCTGGCCTACGGCTCCTCGTTCGGTCTTCAGTTCTACGAGCGCTATGTCAGCAGCCGCTCGATGATGCTGAGCAACCTGGAAATGGACGTCGCCACCTCGGTGGCCATCCTCGACCGCCTGCCCGCCGCCGAACGTGCCGGGTGGCTTGCGCGCCTGGAGCGTCACAACTACCGCTACCGCCTCGACCAAGGCCTCGTCGGCCAGAGCATGCCCAGCGCCGACCCGCCCATGGCAGCAGAGTCGATCGTCAAGGCGATCGGCAAGGACTATCACCTGACCTTCCAGGATATCCCCGGGCCAAACCCGCACTTCCAGGCGCACCTCAAGTTCGCCGACGGCGCGCCACTGACCATCGACGTCACCCCGGCGCCGGTGCCACTGGCCACCTGGCTACCGGTAGTGCTGTTGTTCCAGCTGGCAATCCTGCTGCTGTGCACCTGGCTTGCGGTACGCCTGGCGATCGGCCCCCTGACGCGCCTGGCCCAGGCCGTCGACCACCTCGACCCCGACAAGCCGGGGCCACAGCTGGATGAGAGCGGCCCGCGCGAGGTGAAGTACGCGGCCGTCGCCTTCAACGCCCTGCAAGCACGCATCGCCGCTTATCTCAAGGAGCGCATGCAATTGTTGGCCGCCATCTCCCACGACCTGCAGACACCGATCACACGTATGAAGCTGCGCGTGGAAGTGATGGACGACGGGCTGGAGAAGGACAAACTGTGGAGCGACCTGAGCGCCATGGAGCATCTGGTGCGCGAAGGGGTAGCCTACGCCCGCAGCATGGACAGCAGCACCGAGCAGCCATGCAAGGTCAATCTAGACGCGTTTCTCGACAGCCTGGTATTCGATTACCAGGACAGCGGTGCGCAGGTCGTGCGCTGTGGCGACACCGACACGGTGCTGCACACCCGCCCGCATGCCCTGCGCCGAGTCCTGGTCAACCTGCTGGACAACGCCTTGAAGTTCACCGGCTCTGCGCGCCTGGAAGTCAGCCACCGGAGTACCGGCGACACCCTGATCCGGGTGCTCGACGAAGGTCCGGGGATTCCCGAGCAGGAGTTGGGCGAGGTGCTCAAACCCTTCTATCGGGTCGAAGGTTCACGCAATCGCAGTACCGGTGGGACCGGGCTTGGGCTGGCAATTGCCCATCAACTGACCCAGGCCCTGGGTGGGCGACTGAGCCTGAGCAATCGTGAAAGCGGTGGGCTCTGCGCCCAGATAGAACTGCCGCCCTCGCACCTGTAGGAATAACGCTATCTGTAGGAGGGGTCTCCCCTCCTACCCTCGGGCCTTGTACGGTTCTGTAGCACACCCGCCCAACGGTACACGCCGATACACAACCCGCGCCTTGCCGACACACTGCAGATACCCCTTCCCAACACACTCCCAGCCACAACAACGCGACGGTATTCGCCGTCGACGACCTGGGAGCTGCTCATGAAAAACCTCGCGTTACCCTCCGGCTGGAAGCTGTTCGCTGCCCTTGCCGGCCTGACCCTGCTGATGACCGGGCTGGCACTGTGGATGCACCCCGTCGGCTCTGCCGATGCCCTGCGCACCGCCATCCGCGCCACCGCGCGAAGCTCCTTCGCGCTGTTCCTGCTGACGTTTCTGGCCTCCTCGCTGGTGACCCTGCTGCCTGGTGCCTTCAGCCGCCAGGTGCTGCGTGAGCGACGCTTCCTCGGGTTGGCCTTCGCCTTCTCCCACACGGTTCATGGCGTGCTGATCTACCTCTATGCGCAACGCTTCCCGGAACTGTTCTGGGCCGGCCGCACCGCAGTGGCCAACATTCCCGGCAGTGTCGGCTACCTGTTCATCCTGCTGCTGACCCTGACCTCGTTCAAAGGCGCCATGCGCCTGCTAGGCGGTCGCCTGTGGCGAGGCCTGCACAGCACCGGCACCTGGGTGCTGGCCGGGGTGTTCTGCCTGTCGTTCTACAAGCGCATCCCGATGGGCGGCTGGTACCCGCTGGCATTCGCCCTGATGTTCGCCGCCATCGTCCTCAAGCTCACCGCAAAGCGCGCTCAACACCTGCGCCGCGCCAAACCCGCCCTTTCCTGCTGAAGCGAGACCTGCACCATGACAACACTGATCAATCGCACCCTTGCACGCATCGACAACACCGGCAACTGGAGCGCGGACCTGCCCCTGCGGCTGTTCCTGGCCTGGGAGTTCTTCGAGTCGGGCCTTGAAAAGTTCAACGGCAACAACTGGTTCGTCGACTTGCAGGCCAACTTCCCCTTCCCGTTCAACATGCTGCCCGCTGAGTTCAACTGGCAAGTGTCGATGTGGGCCGAGCTGATCTGTCCGCTGCTCCTGCTGCTGGGCTTCGGCACACGCCTGGCCTCGGCGGTGTTGGCCGTGGTGACGGTCGTCGCGATCGCCTCCGTGCATTGGCCGGCACATTGGTCATCGCTGGCTGAGCTGGCCCAGGGCTATACCATTACCGACCGCGGCTTCGGCAACTTCAAGCTGCCGTTGATCTACCTGGTGGCGTTGCTGCCCTTGATACTCAAGGGATCGGGACGTCTCAGCCTGGATTATTGGCTGACTCGCCGCTGGCAGCACGGCTGATCAAGACCCGCAGAACACAAAGCCCACGCCTGGTAACAGGCGTGGGCTTTGTGTCTTCCAGCGGAGTGCAAACGCAGTAGATGGGCCCGCATGATTAGCACGTGCCCTCGGTTGAGGCGCCCCGTCAGGGCGCCCGGGTTCCAATGATCACACCCTGGGCGCGCAACCCTTCGAGCATTGCTCTCCCGCCCTCGAGCGACGCCTCGCCCCCCAGCGCCAGCAAGCGCTCACGCCCGCTGCCCGAGGCGTTCAACAGCTGCCACGCCAGTGGCGCCAGGCGGGAAAAGTGCACCTTGAATCCTGCATCGCGGTGTACCAGCAGCAGGGACGGCATCTCTGGCGCCTGTTCAGGCTGGTAACCCGGGCCGATTTGCTCCACCGGCCACTGGTAAGCCAGCACCTGGGCCACACAGGACAGCAGCGGCTCCCCGTCGAGCAGATCGCCGTCTGGATCGTGTGCCGGGTCCTGCGCATCAGTGAGGCTCAGGTACGCCTCGATCCACTCGTAATGCGCCAGTTCCAGTTGCCAGGGTGCATCCAGCTCGACACCTTGCAGATAGTCGATGAAGCACTCGGCAATCTCGGTGAACAAAGGGGTCTGGCTGCGATAGTTGGCGTAGAAGTCGCGCACCCGGGCATGCCAGACCTGATCGCCCAAGGTCCTGCGCATCACCGGGAAACTGCCGGCCAGCAAGCCCTCGATGGCACCGTAGAACAGCTCGCGGTAAACCCTCAACCGCCGCGCCTCGATACCGGGTGGCGCCGGATGGCGCTGCGGGTCGCGCAGGTGACGGGCCAGGGTGAATTGTTGCTCGCGCAGCTCAGTCATGGCGCAACCCTCCGGCAGCCTGCTGCAGCGCCCGGATGCGTGCCGTCTCGGCCAGCAGCTCGGCGATGGGCGGGTAGTTGAAATCGCGCTCCAGCACTGTCGGCTGATTGCCGAAACGCTGGCAAGCGATCGAGAACAGCGTCCATACGTCTTCCTTCACCGCAGCGCCGTGGGTATCGACCTTCAAGTCCGGCGCCTCGTCGTAGTGCCCCGCCACATGCATGCCAACCACCCGTTCGCGCGGCAGCCCTTCGAGAAAGGCCAATGCGTCGTATCGATGGTTGCAGGCATTGACGAAGACGTTGTTGACGTCCAGCAGCAGGTCACAGTCGGCTTCCTCGAGCACCGCGCGGATGAACGACAACTCGCTCATCGCCTGGTAGGGCGCGGCGTAGTAGCTGATGTTTTCCACCGCGATACGCCGGCCCAGACAATCCTGGGCCTGGCGGATACGCGCAGAGACATGGCGGACAGCTTCGTCGGTGAAAGGAATAGGCATCAGGTCGTAGAGATGGCCATCATCGCTGCAATAACTCAGGTGTTCGCTGTACAGCTTCACCTGGTATCGGTCCATGAAACGGCGGGTGCTATCGAGCAGCTTCAGGTCCAGCGCCTCGGGGCCGCCCAGCGACAGGGACAGGCCATGGCAAGCGATTGCGAAACGTTCCGCGAGCTGCGCCAGGCCATGGCCAAAGGCGCCACCGACATTGATCCAGTTCTCCGGGGCGCATTCGAGAAAGTCCACGGTGCCTGGCTCCAGTTTCAGCAGTTCGGCAAGCAGGCCGCGGCGCAAACCAAGGCCGGTGAGCAAGGGTTGGGAATGCATGAGAGAAGTCTCCGCAGGGGCCGGAAACGACTGCGGGGCAAGCCGCCTTCCGTTGAACGATGGAAGATGGCTTGCCCCGCGCGCTAACCGGCGAGAGGTCAGATTTGTCGAATGAAACGGCAGAACGGCGGGAGAAGATTGCAGATAGCGGTCATGGCAAGGCTCCACATCGGTCGAAAGGTCAGCTCATTTCGCCGCAATGGTGTGTCCTTGGTGTATCGGGCAATGGCGGAATTTGTATGGCAATCGGTCACCGGGGCCCGGTGATACAGTGCGATACAAAAACGCCGGTCTGCAAAGACCGGCGCGGATGGTTCAGTCGTCCAGTGGCTTGGGCGGTGCTGCCGGCTTGGCTGGTTTGGCGGCCTTGCCAGTTTCTTTCGCTTTGGGCTCTGCGGCCGGGGCGGCAGCGACCGGCTCGGGTGTCGCGATGGCTTTCTCAGCGGCGGGCAGTTCGTCAACCGCCTTGAAAATCGCCTGCGGGTCGATCTTCTCACCGCTTTCATCATCCTTGAGCATGTGCCGCTCGCCATCCTTGCCGATCAGGATCACCTTGGTGCCTTTGCTCGCGCCAAGCTTGAGCTCGCGGATCAGCGCCATGGTGGTCTGCTGCTCGAGGTTCTTGTCTTCGCGTTTGCCCATCATCTGGGCAACGCTGAACAGCACCAGGTTACGCTCCTTGAACCCGGCCTGGGTGGCTGGATCCTTCATGGCCTCTTCCAGCCCGCGCAAGGTCGGGTCGGCGCTGCTGGGGGCGATCACGACCAGTGGCCGTGCCTTGCCCAGCTCCTTGGCCAGGGGCGCATCGCTGTCGGCCGCCAATAGCGGGGCGGCGACGGCAAGCAGGGTGGCGAGGGTCAGTGACCGGACGAGCATGTGTATCTCCTTGTTCTCTCGATATATCAATGACTACAGATCATAGAGAAAGATCCGAAACGGAGCCTAAACCACCTGAGGTGGACCATGCGCTGTGCAAAGGTAACTTCCGGTGTCCAGGCCTTCGCTCAGGAGGTACGGAAATGGCCGGCACCCACTGCAGAGCATAGCCCAACAATGAACGCCGGCCCCTCGCCGCTCAGCCCGTGCCGCTGCCACGGCTTGATCCAGGCTGCGGCTCGGAAGCACCCGGTCCCAGTTGGGATGGGTTCTGCGCCAGCGCGGCTCGGGTCAGTTCTATGATCCGTGCCTGCACCGCCGCGTCGTGCTCGGTCGACAGCAGGTCCATCGTCTGGCGAAAGGTCTGTGAATCCATGCCAGTGCCAAGCGCGCGCATGCGCTCGGCGAATTCGCTATCGACCAAGCGTATCTCAAGGCTGGCACGCTGCTCGCGCAGTTGCCGGTCGATATCGGCCTGCCGCTTGAGATGCTCCTCCAGGGCATCTCCCGTCAGATCGGCGGTTTGAAGGCTCAGTTGGCCGGACTGCGTCTGCAACCGTTGCACCTCGTTACGCAGGGCTTGCACGGTATCGTCATAGGATCGGGCGCCTGATGAATCATTGCCAGCCATCTCCTGAACCACCTCGATACGCTCGAAGAACGGCTTCTTGATGGCGTCGAATTCCGCTTGATGGCTGTTCTTGAGATGCTCGGTCCAGAATTCACGCATGAACAGCGACTCGACCATGGCCTGCTCGGTTTCCCCCTCGCGCAGCCGCTGGCGGGCGGCAGCCAGACGCTCGGGAGTCAAGCCGGCAGTCTGCTGGTAGGCGATGTCTGCCGGTTGTGCGGGCAGATCGAAGTCATCGCGCAGCATGACACGGTAGGCCAGTTCTACCTCGACTTCATCGGGGTCACGTCCCGCGATCACACGGCCGGCAATGTCATCGACGGCAATCCGTTCGATTTCATCCAGACGCCACAGCTGTCGTCCCAAGCGTACCAATGCCGCATCCTGGGCACCTCCCCTGGCGTCGACCAGCGCCCTCCAGACCAGCATGCGCACCTCCAGTCGACTGAAATTACCGATGACACTGTCCTGGCAGGTCCTGGGCAACATCGCCTGGGTGAACAGTTCCTCGCGCAACTCAGCATGCTCACGCATCGCAAGCATCATGCTGGTCACTCGCCGCCCAAGATCGGCGCCATGGTTGCGAAAATCCAATGTCTCCAGCAGGCGGCGCAACAAGTCCATGAAGTCGGCGCTGCCCGGCGCCTCGGCCAGCCCATTCCAGCAATCGTCGAACTGCACGGTGTCGCCTGCTTCGATCACGTGTTGCCAGGCACCACGGGCACTGTCGAGCGCAGCAGCACCCTCCTCCGCTTGATCACTGACAGTTTCGGCTTCCAGCTCCTCTTCAATTATCAGTTGATGACGAATCATGAAGCTGCGCAGTCGCTGGGTCGACGTGGCGCTCAGCGGGTTCTCGCTCAACAGCACCGCGCGGGCGTACCACCTCGGGGCACTGAAGAAGTGATCGGGAAGTTCGACAATTGCGTTGTGACGCAGGTCAGCGACCACCAAAGAGCCTCGACTCAGCAAGCCCTCGGGCAACTCGCTGATTCCGGTGTGTGCCAGCTGCAGGGAGTTCAGGTGCGGCATGCCCGCCACGGAAAAACTGCGCCCCAATGGGTTGTACGACAAATCCAGCAGCCTCAGGTGCGTCAGTTGCAGCAGCGTGGTCGCCTGGCGATCGTCCAGCATGATCTGATTGCCGGTCAGGTCCAGCTCACGCAGTCGCGACAGGTGACGTAACCGGGGCGGCAGGCGGGTAAGCCTGTTGTTGGGTATCTCAAGGACTTCCAGGCGACTGAACGCCCGCATGAATGTGCTGGAAATCTCGGTCAGGCCAATGCCGCGCAACGACAACGACACCACATGATCGAAGCGAACCTGTTGCGAAAGCTCCGGGAGCGACTGCAGCGACACGGTCCACAGGTTCAGGCGTTGACCGATCACGCGCCCGTTCTGGTCGTACACCCTGGGCAGCGTGCGCCGCCAGGCCGCAAGCAAGGCGTCACGCATGTAGACCCTTTCGCCACGGGCGCTCAGGCTCACGGGCTGATTGGTCCACAATTGCAGGTCCGTCTCCAGCACGGCCAACTCATCCTCAAGCCGACTCAGCTCGGTGTGAATGTTCCCGCCGCTGTTGCCAAGCGTCACCAGCCAGGCTTGTGCATCGTTGTCGCTCAGGTTCGGGTAGAGGTTACGTACCCTGGCGAACAACGGCCGGCCTCGTCCCCGCCCGCCCCCGCGACCGCTCAACGGGTAACCGACCCGGCCATCCGCCAGACGTTGCGGCGCGCGGAACCAGCCTGCAGAGGCACGCCTGCCGAGCATCGTTTGGACGTCCGCCCGACGGGCCGCGGTCGCGCGCGCCAGGGTCACACGCAGGTTGTGCGCCAGGGGCTCGCCCAATCCCAGAGCCTCCCGCTGAGGGCCATCCATCGCACCGCTCAGGACCTCGAACAACTCCCCTTCCCCGAGCACCGCCTCGGTTGCCTCATCGAGCAGTAGGAAGTACCCATCGGTGTGAACCAGGGTCAGTGTGCGAACGGCCTGTGTGCGGTCTATCGACAGCAGCACCGGGCCGTTCGCAGAGCCCTCGCACAAGCGCCAGGCCACGTTGCGCGAAGCACCCGGCAGGGTGTCGAGAACCTGCAGCGCAACACGGGCAAGGTCGGCGTTCTGGCTAGCGTCCAGGTACAACCCTTCGAACACTCGGGCCACTCTGATACGCCACACCGCAGCGCCCGCCTTTGAAGCAAGGTCCATCGCAACCCGGCCGTCATCCAGCAAGCGCTGGCGATCCACAACACTGGCTTCGCGCATCAGTTGCGCAGCCGCTCGACCGTGCAATGAAGCGAACTGCCGACACAGACGCTGGACGCCTGCGTTCCCCGGTGGCTGCTCCAACGCATACATCTGCTCGAACAGACGCCTTCGTTCGGACCAGATCAACTCCGCCAATGCCTGGTCCGAAGCACCTGCGGCGCCAGGTAGTAACCGCGCCTGATCAAGCACGGCCTCTTCGGTGGGCATGACCCCGCCGCGCAATTGCCTGACCACTCGACGGATTCGCAGGTCCAGCCGATACCGAACGACACTGTCCTGCCATTCGCCATGGGCCACGCGCCCCTCGACATGTACCGCTCGCAGATGCTGGGCCTGTATGTCGTGGGCGAGCAGGATCTCATCGATCTGGTCGTCATCCAGCTCGGCAAAGTCATGGCCCAGGCGCCGGAAAGAGCGCCGAGGGTCATCCCACTCCAGCGGTTGCTCCCACCACAGCCGCCAGCTACCCGCGCCATTGTGTCTGAGCACCGGCGCATGCTTGTCGTCACCCTGCAGGCGCCAGCGCTGATCGCTGCCCTGCGCAACGCGATAGTGCTGGCCATCCATTTCAACCCAACAGCCTTCGCCGGCCCGGTATACACCCAGGTCGTCACGCACGGCCCCCGCAGGCGGCGCACTGCGAAAGGGTGTGAGGTCTTCTTTCCACAGCCGCGTGCTGCCGTCCTCCAGCCGCACCGGCAACAGGCTATCGACGAGTGCCGAACGGCTCCAGGCCGCTCGCGCCAACTGAGCACCTGCCGCCGTAGCCGCAATCATGGCGACATCGCCGGCGACGTTGAGCAGGTGATCGAGTGCCTCGCTGCTGTCCCCTTCGTGCCAGGCCTCGACACCGTGGTAGACCTCACCCAGCAGTTGCCATGCGCTCACCGCGAGCAACACCGCGCCCAGGGCCGGCACGAAAAGCCCCGCTATGCTGAGCAAAGCCCAGCCCTCTGCGGACAAGCGCTGATCATGCTCGCGCCGGACCTGTTCATCCACAGCAGCCGAGGGCACGGCGATCATCGCCGCATCGGCCTTGACCTGCGCGATGCGCGCACGACCCAGCGCAATGAACAGCGAGCCCTCCAAGGTACTGGCGGTGGCCTGGTCGCTGATCTCCCAAGGATGCATGTGCTCTTCCAACGCAATGTTCGCCAGGTCCGACACACCCTGGTAGCCCGAAGCCACAGCAGAAAAGAACGACTGCGCATCGCGGCGCAACACGAAGCGGCTGAAGAAACGCTGATACCCGGGCAGCCGCAAGCGCTTGCCCAGGTCATTGGCAAAGTAGCGCAGGTTGGGGAACGCGCTCCATGGGGTCGCGGGGTCGCCCGGAATATGGACCAGCACGCGGTGGCTGGAGCTGTACAGAGGGCTGAAGGTCTCATCGCGCACATCCAGCACCACGATCTGCTCCAGGTTGCACGCCAACAGGCTCAGGCGCTTGCACTGCACCGGTCGTCCTTCGAAGGTCAACGGGGCTTTCTGCGCGCAGAGATTCTGCACCAGCACGTATTCGTTCTCGCTCAGGACGCCCTTCAGCCGAGCGACACAGGCATCGGCCAGCATGCCGTAGCGATGGGCACGGCCAAACACCGAGTCGGCGCCAGCCTCCGAGTCGCTGTACTGCTCCAGCACCGTGTGCAAATGGCGCTGGTACTGACCGCCCAGGTCCAGTGACCGGCACAGCGCAGCGAAATGACGCGCGCTAGGCAGACGTGCAGAGTTATTGCCAGGATCGCCTAGCCGGCTACCGGGTAACTGCCCGCCGTCCTCGGTTTCCTCCTCGCGGAAGTTGCCCAGCGCGGCCTCGAGCAGGGGTATTTGCGTGTACACCGGCACCGTCACCGGATAGCCGATGGGTATCGAGGTGAGCACCGGCTCACGGTGTCCACGCCGAAACTGCAACGTGCGGACATCGAAAGGCTCGTCGACATGGGGCTTGAGGGCCTCGGTCAGACGAGTCTGGGCAAAGCTGTCCAGGGGTTCCAACTGCCCCATGATGGCTTGAGCCCGCGTCTGGAAGTACACGCTGAGCTGCATCGCTTCGTGCAACTGCTTGACCTGTTCCGGGGAGGCCTGACGCAGCCAGTCCGGCAAACGCTCCCCAATCACGGCGTCCTGATGCAAGGCCGGAAAATCGGGGACGGTCGTGGCGTCTTCTTCGCGCTGTTCGCGGGGGGTCGGCATGGCATCGCGCTCCTTGAAAAAAGAAGCGCAGGCTAGGTGGCAGGGTCCCCGCTCGGGCAGTAGATAGATGCCACCCCGACGGCGGCCCACCGAGCGTGCGGCGGGGCCCTCAGAAGAGCAGGAGCTGACGATCGGTCAGGCTGGCGAAATCATCCCCAACGAACGGCAAGATCGCATCCGCCACCGGCTGCAACTGCCGGCTCAGGTAGTGCTCGTGATCGACTGGCGACTGCAGGTTCTCCAGAGGCTCCGGGCCTGCCGTGGTGATGAGGTAGCTGATCCAGCCTCCCCGCTGGTATTGCAGCGGGCGACCCAGGCGCAGGTTGTATTCATCGGCAAGGCGCGCGGCGCGCACATGGGGAGGCACGTTGCGCTGGTAGTCCTGCAAAGGGCGACGCAGCCGCTTGCGATACACCAGCAGTTCATCCTGTTCGCCCAACAGCGTGCGTCGTACATAATCGCGCACATAGTCGCGGTAGGGTTGGCCCCGAAAGATCCGGCCATACAGCTCCTGCTGGAACTGCCGGGCCAGCGGCGACCAGTCGGTGCGTACCGACTCCAGCCCTTTGTACACCACCTCGTCCTGGCCGTCTGCGCGCTGTACCAACCCGGCATAGCGCTTCTTGCTGCCCTCCTCGGTGCCGCGGATGGTCGGCATCAGGAAGCGCCGGTAGTGGGTTTCGAACTGCAGCTCCAGCGCACTGTGCAGCCCCAGCTCTTGATCCAAATGCTCGCGCCACCACTGGTTGACCTCAGCCACCAGTGCACGCCCGATACGCGCCGCCTGCTCCTCGTCGTGCGCCCCCTTGAGCCAGACGAAGGTGGAATCGGTGTCGCCATAGATCACGTCATAACCACGTGCTTCGATCAGCGCCCGGGTCTGGCGCATGATCTGATGCCCGCGCAGGGTGATCGACGATGCCAGGCGCGGGTCGAAGAACCGACAACCGCTGGAGCCAAGCACGCCGTAGAAGGCATTCATGATGATCTTCAGGGCCTGGGACAACGGAGCGTTACCCGCTTTCTTCGCCGCTTCGCGATTCTGCCAGACCCGCTCGACGATGGCTGGCAAGGCGTGGCGGGTACGCGAGAAGCGGGCGCCACGAAAGCCCTCGACCGAGCTTGTCTGATCGGGCTCGCGCAAGCCTTCCACCAGCCCCACCGGGTCGATCAGGAAGGTACGGATGATCGACGGGTACAGGCTCTTGTAGTCCAGCACCAGCACCGATTCGTACAAGCCTGGCCGCGAGTCCATGACGAACCCGCCTGGGCTGGCCTCGCCCTCGCGGCTGCCCAGGCTCGGCGCGACGAAGCCCAGCCGGTGCATGGCCGGGATGTAAAGGTGACAGAACGCCGCCACCGAGCCGCCGCTGCGGTCCACCGGCAGGCCAGTCACCGTGGCACGTTCAAGAAGGAAGTCGAGCAGCCGGGTGTGCTCGAAGATGCGGGTGACCAGCTCGCAATCCTTGAGGTTGTAGCGCGCCAGGGCCGGCTTGTCCTGGGCGAACATCCGGTTGATCTCATCCATGCGCTGGTAGGGAGTGTCGATGGCCTTGCCTTCCCCCAGCAGGGTCTGGGCGACGTTTTCCAGGCTGAACGAGGGGAAGCTCCAGGTCGCCGAGCGCAGGGCTTCGATGCCGTCGATCAATAGCCGCCCCGGCGCATCGGCGAAGAAATGCGTGCGGCTGCCATGCTCGCGCAGGGTCATCGGCGCACCATCGCGGCCCAGGCACAGAGGCACCTGCAACTGCCGAGCGTGATCATGGAGGATACGCAGGTCGAACTGCACCAGGTTCCAGCCGATGATCGCGTCCGGGTCGTGACGCTCCAACCAGCGGTTGAGGCACTCGAGCAACTGGCCACGGTCGGCGCAGTAGTGCAGGTCGAAATCCTCCACCTGCATTGGGCCGTTGGGAGGTCCGAGCATGTAGACCTGGCGCTGACCGCATCCCTCCAGCGCGATGCTGTACAGCTCGCCCCGTTCGCTGGTCTCGATATCCAGAGACACCAGGCGCAGGCTCGGGCGGTAGTCCGGATGAGGCTTGAGCTGGGCATCCACGACCGTTCCCTGGGCATCGACACGACCACCGAACAAGACCGGCGCGGTAATGAAGCGCTCCATCAGATAGCGCTCCGGCGGTCGGATGTCGGCTTCCAGCACCTCGACGCCGGCGGTGCGCAGGCGTTTGTCCAAGGCCATCAGTTGGCGATGTTGACGGCAGTAAAGGCCCATCACCGGCCGCTGCTGAAAGTCGCGCAGTTCAAGGGGGCGCAGCTCTGCGCCCGGCTCATCGCCGAGCAACAGTTGTGCATGTGCGGCCTGCTGCGCGGGCACGAACGCCACCGAAACCTGCGCGCCCAGGCGCACACGCCGGGGGCCCTGGTCGGTGGCCAGCCAGAACTCCACGCACGTGCCGTCGGGGGTGTCATGCCAATGGCGGGTCAGGACAAAACCCTGCTGCAGCTCCACATGGACCTCACACACTTGATCAAGCGCGAATTCTACCCGCTTTGCGCAAGCCCCGGGACGTCTGGCGATTCTGCAACACGCGGGCAGATGTGAAAAATTTGTCTTTTTTTTTGGCATACCACGCTTTCGGGGCGCGACAAATCCTGACAAACTTATTGCCAATCATTCTCATAAGCACTAGCAACAAGGATATCCAGGCATGACCCCTGCTGCTCCGCCTCGTCGTTTCGCGCTCAACCTGCTGACCCTGGCCATCGGTTTCAGCACCCTGCCCCATGCCATGGCTGACGACCAGCAACCACCCGCAGCGCTGGAACTGGGCGCCACCGAGATCAGCGACAACCGGCTGGGCAGCACCACCGAAGGCAGTACGTCCTACACCACCGGCGCCATGAACACCGCGACCAAGCTGCCGTTGACCATGCGCGAGACCCCGCAGGCGGTCACCGTGATCACCCGTCAGCGCATGGACGACCAGAACATGACCAGCATCAACGACGTGGCCCGCTACACCCCGGGGCTGTTCCTCAACCAGTCCAGCGGCCCCGGCCGCCAGAGCTACACCGCCCGAGGCTTCGACGTCGACAACCTGATGTACGACGGCATCCCAAGCGCCTATACCGGTTGGGTGGTTGGCGCCCAACCCAACCTGGCGATGTTCGACCGCGTCGAAGTGGTTCGCGGCTCCACCGGTCTGGTCACAGGCGCCGGTACACCATCAGCGGCCATCAACCTGGTGCGCAAGCGCCCACTGGCCGAACAGAAAGTCACCGTCACCGGCGCGGCCGGTAGCTGGGACAACTACCGCGGCGAGCTCGACGCCTCCAGCCCGCTCAACGACAGCGGCACCCTGCGCGGCCGGATAGTGACCTCCTACCGCGACGCCAACGGATTCCGTGATGGTCAGGAAGAAAACCATGGGCTGTTCTATGCCATCAGCGAAGCCGACCTGAGCGACGACACCACCTTGACCCTGGGCTTTTCGCACCAGAAGGACAAGACCAATTTCTTCTGGGGGGCCATCCCGACCGACCTCAGCGGCCATCACCTGGATGTGTCGCGTTCGTACAACCCCGGCACCGACTGGGAAGACAAGGACCAGGAGATCAACACCCTCTTCGCCGAAGTGCGCCACCACCTGGCCAATGACTGGAAGCTGCAGGTCAACGCCAACTACAGCGAGCAGAACGCACTGTTCCGCGGTTCTTACCTGTCGCGCTGGAACACTGCCAAGACCCTGAGCAGGACGGTCTACCAGTCCGCGCACGACGAGAACCAACTGGGTCTCGACGCCTTCGCCAGTGGCCCCTTCGAGCTGCTGGGCCGCAGCCATGAATTGGTGCTGGGTGCCAGCAAGCGCATCTACGACATGAACGAGCGCGAATACAGCCCCTATGACAGCGACTATCCGCTCGATAGCGGCAAGCCGAACTTCCTGCACACTGGCAACAGTCGCTACCTGATCAACCAGGAAGGCGTTTACGCCACCACCCGCCTGAGCCTGGCAGACCCGCTCAAGCTGATTCTCGGCGGACGCCTGGACTGGTACGACTACGACCAGCGAGACAACAACGACGGCGACTACAAGGTGACCCGCAACGTCACTCGCTACGGCGGCCTGATCTATGACCTGGACGAGCATCACTCGGTGTATGTGAGCTACACCGACATCTTCACTCCGCAGAGCGGCAAGGACGTCTCCGGCAAGCCGATCATCCCGATCGTCGGCAAGAACTATGAAGTCGGCATCAAGGGCGAATATTTCGATGGTGCCCTGAACGCCAGCCTTGCGGTGTTCCGTATCGACCAGGAAAACCGTCAGGTCCAGATCGGCGCGGCCAACTGCCCGCAGATGACCTGCTATGAAGCCTCGGGCGAAGTACGCAGCCAAGGTATCGATTTCGAACTGCAGGGTGCACTGACCGACCATTGGCAGATCGGCACCGGCTATACCTACGCCCGCGTGCACACCATCAAGGACGAGAAGAACCCGGCGAGCGTCAACAAGCCGCTCAAGTCCGACACGCCAGAACACCAGTTCAAGCTGTTCACCACCTATCGCTTCCAGGGCCCGCTGGAAAAACTGCGAGTGGGCGGCGGCATCACCTGGCAGAGCCGGATGTACAACGACATCCCGGTCAATGGCGGCAACTATCGGTTGGTACAAGGTAGCTACGCAGTCACCGACCTGTTGGCCGGCTATCAGGTCAACCAGCATCTGGACCTGCAGCTCAACGCCAACAACATCTTCGACAGGAAGTACTACTCGTCCATCTCGAAGTCGGTGGACTACGGCGGCGACACCTTCGGCGATCCACGCAACCTGATGCTGACGGCCAAGTACAGCTTCTGACCCTCGCGGGCTGGCGGGCCAGGCCTGTCAGCCCTTGATCGCGCGCTCGATCGTGGCGATGTCGATCTTGTCCATATTCATCATCGCCTCGAACGCCCGCTTGGCTGCCGCGCGGTCGCTACCGCCGACCGCGTCGGTCAGCACCCGCGGACTGATCTGCCACGACAGCCCCCATTTATCCTTGCACCAGCCGCACACGCTGGCCTGGCCACCGTTATCGATGATCGCGTGCCAGTAGCGATCGGTCTCGGCCTGGTCGTCAGTGGCCACCTGGAACGAAAACGCCTCGGAATGCTTGAACGCGGCCCCACCATTGAGGCCCAGGCACGGGATGCCCATCACGATGAACTCCACCGTAAGCACATCACCCTCCTTGCCCGAGGGATAGTCACCCGGCGCCTTGTGCACGGCCACCACACGGCTGTCGGGGAAGGTGTCGGCGTAGAACTGCGCCGCCGCCTCGGCATCGCTGTCGAACCACAGACAGATGGTGTTCTTGCTGGGCATGGCGCGCTCCCGGATCGGTGGATGATCCTGAGCAGTCTAGCCGGGCCCGTCACAGGTGGCTGACGAGGGCGACACACGGAAAACTCGGAATTTTCCTACGCAAGAAACGGAAAGCGAGAAGTCGAAATTGGGACTTCCCCGTCGCAACATTGCCACCGCGGCTGATTGATAGCCGTTCGAACATCTCTGGCATATCAACGACAAGGAAGCCCAACATGGACATACGCGAACTGCCGGGCAACGACGCCTGGGATTACGGTATCAGCCTCGACAAACATGTCCTCTACAGCGTGCCGGTCGGCGAAAACGCCCAAGGCTACATGCAGTTCGACACCACCCGCACCGCCATCGGCGAGGCTGTGTTCCAGCTCAAGTACCGCGACGACTACGACCTGGTGGACTTTCTCGCAGAATCTGTCGCCCATGCGATACAGAATGTCCCGGTGGATGTCGTGCTGCCCATGCCCGCCAGCCGCCAGCGTACTCGCCAGCCCGTGCACGCGGTGGCAGAACGGGTAGCCCAGCTGCTGGAGCTCGAGTACTGCGACCAGACACTGATCAAGCACAGCAGCACCGTCGCAATGAAAGACCTGGCGACCTATGAGGAGCGTTGCGCTGCGCTGCAAGGTTGCTTTGTCACCCACGACAAACTCCACCCGTGCAATATCCTGCTGCTCGACGACCTGTTCGACACTGGCGCCTCGCTGGAAGCCGCCTGTACCGCCCTGCGCGGATACGCTAGCATCCGCTCAATTGCAGTCGTCACCCTTACACGGAGGCATTGATGCCGAAGGTTTTCATCTCCGGCTCGATCACGCTCAAGCGTCTCGACTCCCAGGTCGAGGCGCGGCTCGACAATATCGTTGCCAGCGGCCATGAAGTTCTGGTCGGTGATGCCGCAGGCGTGGACCAATGCGTGCAGCAGTATTTCGCCAATCGCCAGTACGCCGCCGTTACGGTGTACTGCACCGGTGACACGCCTCGCCACAACCTTGGAGCATGGCCACTCGTGGCTGTCTGCCCACCCGCCAATGCCAGGGGTCGCGCGTTCTACACCGCCAAGGACCTGGAAATGGCCGAAGCAGCGGATTTCGGCCTGATGATCTGGGACGGCAAAAGCCCCGGCACCTTGAGCAACGTCTTCGAACTGCTGGACAGAGCCCGGAAGTCGGTGGTTTACCGTCAGGCCGCGGGATTGTTCTGCAACGTCCATTGTCTGGACGATCTGCAGGCGCTCATCGCCCAGATGGACGAGCCGGCTCGCCTGGAGGCCGACAAGAAGGTCGGCTTGTCCAGGCGGATCGAACGGCTCTCGAGGAAAGTCGAAGATCCGGTAGCTATTCGTCAGCAGATCGATGAACACCTCACGGCCATCGCCCGACACCAACGCCGGGTGGCCGAGTTGCAAGCCAAGCTGGACGCGATCTCTACATCCACCGGCGCCGACCTGTTCTCCTGAAGGCAACCGGCCGGGCGCCGGTTGCCTGTGGAAAGGTTTGAACATTCAGCCCGCACACGACTCAATACGGGATTGACGCCCTTTTCGGACATCCGTACGATTTATTCGTACATCCGTACGAAATTATTCCAGCGAGTCTGTACCATGCCTGCCACCCACCGCCTGGCCCGCTACGCCTTGTATCTGCTGTTTCTGCTTCCTGGCCTGACCCTCGCCAGTTGGGTCACCCGCACCCCAGCCCTGCGCGACGGCCTGTCGGCCTCCACCGAACAGATGGGGATGATCCTGTTTGGATTTTCAGCCGGAGCGATGTGCGGGATTCTCAGTGCCGGACGCCTGATCACCCGCTTCGGTGCGCACCGAATGATGCGCATCGGCCTGCTCGGCCTGTCCGCCGGCATGCTGGTGCTCGCCGGCAGCAGCGAGTTGGCCAGTGCCTGGTGCGCCTTTGCCGGGCTGTTCATCTACGGCATCGGCATGGGCTGGGCGGACATCGCAGTGAACATCGAAGGTGCCGCCGTGGAGCGGGAAATCGATGCGCCGATCATGACCACCCTGCACGGATTCTTCAGCCTCGGTACCCTGGTGGGCGCGCTGGCCGGCATGGGCATGACTGCGCTGCAGGTCCCCCTGGACCTGCACCTGGTCGTCGCGGCACTGCTTTCGGCCGGCGTGACCCTGGCCCTCGTCCCCCACGCCCCTCGGGCCAGTGAACGGGCAACGAACCAACCGACAACGCAGGCAGCCGAATTTGCCTGGGGCGCCCTGCTCAGCGACCGGCGCCTGTTGCTGATCGGTTTCGTGGTGCTGGCCATGGCGCTGGCCGAGGGTGCAGCCAATGACTGGCTGCCGCTGCTGATGATCGACGGCCACGGATTCGCAGAAACCACCGGCACGCTGATCTACCTGGTGTTCACCATGGGCATGACCCTGGGTCGATTCGCCGGAGCGCCGGTGGTGCGCCGCTTTGGCCGGGCGCTCACCTTGCGTGCCAGCGCACTGCTGGGTGCAGGCAGCCTGGCGCTGGTGGTGTTCTGCGAGGTGCCATGGATCGCCGCAGCCGCGGTAATGCTCTGGGGCATTGGCGCATCGCTGGGTTTCCCCCTGGCGATCTCGGCAGCCGGGGAAAGCGGTG
The DNA here is from genome assembly GCF_001320965.1 of Pseudomonas sp. NBRC 111143. Taxonomy (NCBI): domain Bacteria; kingdom Pseudomonadati; phylum Pseudomonadota; class Gammaproteobacteria; order Pseudomonadales; family Pseudomonadaceae; genus Pseudomonas; species Pseudomonas sp. NBRC 111143. Next base: position 132,653 of record NZ_BCBT01000001.1, read on the forward strand.
CACATAGCGATCAGCGGGTAAGGCTGGCGGCAACGGCGGGCTACCTGGCGTTTCTGGTCGGCCCGCCCTTGCTGGGTTTCATCGGCGAGCATCATGGCTTGCGCCTGGCGATGCTGCCGGTCCTGACATTGGTGGCCCTGGCGTTCGTCGTGGCGTCGGCGCTACGCGAGCAAGCCCCGTTGCCTGCCGATACCTGCGAGAAGGCCAGCTGAGGGGTTATCGCCGTGCAGCCAGCAAGCCAAGCCCTGCACACCCCAGCAACGAGGCGCTGATCCGATTGAACAGCCGCCGTGGCCGCGGCTGGTTGAACCAGCGCTGCAGGTAGGCACCCAGCGCCGCATAGATCGCGATCGCCACCCATTCCAGCAACAGGAACCACAATCCCAGCCAAAGGAACTGCTCGCCCACGGGAGTGGGACTGCCGATCGACACGAACTGCGGCAGGAAGGCTGTGAATATGAGAATCGCCTTCGGGTTGCCCGCCGCCACCCAGAACTCCTGCCGTGCCAGGCGCCAGATACCGCGGGGCTGCCCGCCGGCATGGGGCGCCTCTGCCACGGGCGCCCGCCACAGCTGCCAGGCGATATAGAACAGGTAGGCCGCGCCCACGAGCTTGATGCTCAAGAACAGGTATTCGCTGGTATGCAGCACCACCGCCAGCCCCATCGCCGCCAAGGCGATCATGCCGCTGAAGGCGAGGATGCGCCCGCTTCCTGCCAGGCAGGCAGTGCGCAAGCCGTGGCGGCTGGCGTTGTGCAACGACAGCAGGTTATTGGGTCCCGGCGCCATATTGAGGGCGAAGCAGGCGGGGATGAACAGCAACAGGCTCGAAAGGTCCATTGTTTTTTCTCCATGCGGACCCCGGTAGCCTTGCGCCCTGGCGCCATGCGGTCAAGCACAGTGGCGTGGTCATTCGCCGGCACAGTGAGTCCGGGGCTGCGACGCAGCCCCTGCCCGCCTCAGATCCTGCGTCGTGCCTTCAGCCCCGGGATGGTAGTGGCTGCGATCTCGACCTGCGGCTTTTCCCACCCGGTACTGGCCGCCAGCCCTGCCAGCGTCGGCTGACGGAACAAGGTGCGTGCGTCGGCTTGCAACCCCGCCTGGCGCATGCGCGCCACCAGATTCACCGCCAGCAGTGAATGCCCGCCCAGTTCGAAGAAGTTGTCGTCGCGCCCAACCTGCTCGACTTTCAGCACTTCGCTCCAGATCTGCGCCAGGGTCTGCTCCAGCGCGTTGCGTGGCGCCACGTAGGCGCGGCTGATCACCGACTCCGCGCCGGGCTCGGGCAGTGCCTTGCGGTCGATCTTGCCGTTGGGGCTCAGCGGCATGTCGGCCAGGGCGACGAAGGCCGAGGGCACCATGTACTCCGGCAGTCGCGCCAACAGGTGGCTACGCAACGTATCCAGCGCCGGAGCGGGTTGCCCCTCTCGGCAGGTGAAATAGGCGACCAGGCGCTCGTCGCGCACCAGGACCACAGTCTGGCCCAGCGCGGGATGCCCACCCAGCAGTGCCTCGATTTCACCGAGCTCGACGCGCAAACCGCGCAGCTTGACCTGGAAGTCGTTGCGCCCGAGGAACTCCAGCTCGCCATCCTCGCGGTAGCGCACCAGGTCTCCGGTGCGGTACAGCCGATCGTCCTCGACGAACGGGCTGTCGATGAAGCGCTCAGCCTGCAGCGCCGGCAACCCCAAGTAGCCGCGCGCCACACCGACGCCGCCGATGTGCAACTCTCCCGCCACGCCCATCGGCACCGGCCGGTCATGGGCATCGAGCACGTAGAGCCGGGTATTGGCGATCGCCCGGCCGATCGGCGGTGGCGTGTGCGGCAGCGGCTGATCGGGTTCGAGCGTCCAGGCCGTGCTGTCGACCGTAGCCTCGGTCGGCCCATAGACATTGTGCAAGCGCACCTGCGGCAGGCGCCGGCGCACGCTGGCAGCCAGCGCCAGGGTCAACTCACCCCCGCCACAGAAGATGTCGGTCAGGCTCGTACAGCGTTCGACGCCCGGCTGCTCGAGAAACTGGTGCAACAACGCTGGGACGAACTTGATCGTGGTCACCTGGCGAGCCTGGACCAGTTGCACCAGGTAAGCCGGATCGCGATGACCGTCGGGGCGAGCCAGCACCAGGCGCAGACCCGCGCACAACGGCCAGAACAACTCCCAGACCGAACCGTCGAAGCTGAATGGCGCACGCTGCAACAGCGCGTCACCCGGACGCGGCGGGCAGATGCGCGAGCCCCAGTGCATGAGGTTGCCCAGCCCGCGGTGCTCGATCATCACGCCTTTGGGCATGCCGGTCGAGCCGGAGGTGTACATCACGTAGGCAAGGTTCGAGGGTGTCAACGCCGGCACCTCAGGGGCCTCGGCAGGCTGCGCTTGCCAGCCGCCCTGGTCGAGATCCACCAGCGGCACCGCCAACAGATCGAACAGGCCACGTGTCGCCCCATGGACAAGCACTGCCAGCGGTTTACTGTCCTCGACCATGTAGCGCAGGCGTTCATCCGGGTAACCAGGATCCAACGGCACGTAGGCACCGCCGGCCTTGAGCACGCCCAGCAGCCCGACCAGCAGCGACAGGCCGCGCTCGATGCAGACGCCGACACGTGTGTCAGGCTGTACGCCCAGGGCCACCAGGTGATGGGCCAGACGGTTGGCCTGCTCGTCGAGCTCACGGTAGCTCAGCGCCGCCTCGTCGGTCTGCAGCGCCACCGCATCCGGCGTGCGCAGCACCTGGGCCTGGAACAGCGCCGGCAGGGTCTGGCGCATCAACTCGTGGGGCTCCTCGGTGGCATTGAGTTCGTGCAGCAGCCGTTGCAGCTCGTTCTCAGGCACACTGCACAACTGTTCGATCGGTGCCGAACCACCCTGCTCCAGCGCCTCGACCAGCCCCTCGAGGGTACGTTCGAGGTAGGCCAGCACACGCGCTGCACCTAACGCTCGCGGCGCGCGAACGTTCAGGTGCAAGGCCTCGACCTGATCATCCACCGACAGCACCAGCGCATGGCTGTGTACTTCGCTGGCTTCCAGCAAGCGGGCACCTGGCAATGTCGATTGCCCTGCCACCAGCCCATGGCGGAAATTGATCAGGCTGTTGAACAGCGGCACACCCGCTGGCAGCCCGCTGCAACGCTGAGCCAGCAGCAAGGGGGCATCTTCGTGGCCCAATAGCGCGGCAAGCCCGGCATGGGTGTCGGCCAGTGCCTGCGCCACGCTGCGCCCCGCCAGGCTCACCCGCAGGGGCAAGCTGTTGATGAACATGCCCAACGCCCGATCGGCCCCCTCGCCCGCCATCATCCGCCCCAGCAACACGCTGCCGAACACCACGTCGTCACGACCGCCCAGTGCCCCCAGCACCTGTGCCCAAGCCAGGTGGAACAGGCTGGCCAGGCCGACATCCTGCTGCCGGGCCAGGCGGCGCAAGGCCTCGGTCAGCACGAGCGGAACCTCATGCCCAAGGCTCTCCAGCGCGCCCATCTGCACATGATCCTCGACCATGCCCGGCAACGTCGGCGGTGCCTCGACACCTGCCAGCAATGCCCGCAGGAACGCCTCGTGCCCTTGCTGCCGCGCCTCGGCGCCGCTGAGCGCGACATAGTTGCGATAAGGCACAGGCGCCGGCAGCGTATGACCCTGATCGCTCATCAGGGCCCGCAGCTCACCGAGCAACACCTGCACCGACACGGCATCGTTGACCAGATGGTGGAAACGCAAAAGCCCCAACCAACGACCGTGCTCACGGTCTTCGGCGCCCGCCAGCGCCATCATCGGCGCACGACGCAGGTCCAGCGGGCGTTGCGCCGCAGAGTAATGCGCAGCCAACGCCTGCGCCGTATCGTCCGGCCCGGCCCGCAATACCTCCACGGGCAATTGCGCCTGACGCCAGACCACCTGCTGCGGTTGTTCGAGCCCTTCCCAGGCCAGGCTGGTGCGCAGGATGTCGTGACGCTCGACGACCTGTTGCAACGCGTGGGCGAATGCCTCGAATGCCGTCTGGTCGGTAAAGGCGAACAGCGCCTGTTGCTGATAAGGATCATGGCTGTCGCGCAGGTGGTGATAGAGCAGCCCCTGCTGCAAAGGCGCCAAGGGGTAGATTTCCTGCACATTGCCCGCACCACCCGGTATCCCCGCGACGATGGCGTCGATCTCGCCCTGGGTCAGCGACGCCAGACTGAGCAGCGCCGGCGTGATGTGGCTGCAATCAGCAGGCACACGGTTGTCTTCCACCTGAGCGAGGGAACGCTGGCTGGCCGCGGCAAGGCTTGCCAGGGTCGGCTGGCCGAACAGGACCTGCACGTCAGCCTGCAGGCCCTGCTGGCGCATGCGCTCCACCAGTTGCACTGCCAGCAACGAGTGGCCGCCCAACTCGAAGAAGTGATCGTGACGACCAATGCGCTGCACTCCCAGCAGCTCGCTCCAGAGTGCCGCCAGGCGTACCTCCACGTCGCCGCGAGGTGCTTCATGGGCGCGGCGTACCGACGCGGTTTCATCCAGGGCCGGCAAGGCGCGGCGGTCGAGCTTGCCATTGGCGGTCAGCGGCCAGTGGTCGACGCGCTGGTAGCCGACCGGCAGCAGGGCCGCAGGCAGAAGGCCGCGCAGGTGCTCATGCAGGTCGCCGGGAGTGACCGCATCTCCGATGAACCAGCCCTGCAGTTGGCCATCGCGCAGCAGCACCAATGCTTCACGCACCTGTCCGTGGCTGGTCAGCGCAGCCTCGATTTCGCCGAGTTCGACACGCACACCGCGGATCTTCACCTGATCGTCGTTGCGCCCCAGGTATTCAAGGGTGCCGTCGGCAAGCCAGCGAACTCGGTCGCCGGTGCGGTACATCCGTGCGCCGGCTTCGTCACTGAATGGGTCGTCCAGGAAACGCTCGGCGGTCATCTGCGGGCGATTCAGGTAGCCGCGAGCGACCCCCAGGCCGGCTACGTAGAGCTCACCCGGTACACCGACCGGCAATGGCTTGAGCTGCGCATCGAGCACATACAACCGTGTATTGGCCACAGGCGTGCCAATATGCAGCGCGCCACCCGCCATCACCCGCCCGGAGCTGGCGACCACCGTGGCTTCGGTAGGGCCGTAGTTGTTGATGACCGCATAGGCCCGCTCACGCGACAGGCTGCGCAGCCGGTCGCCCCCCACCAGCAGGGTGCGCAGGGTCGGATGATCATGCTGGGTGAACGCATGTTCGGCCACCGGGGTTGGCAGGAAACTGACCTGCAGTGGCTGGGCACGCCACCAGCGCAGCAGCTTGTCGATATCCTCGCCACCTTCGCTGGTAGGCGCCAGGTGCAGCGTCGCACCCGCGCACAAGGCTGGCCAGACCTCCCAAGCCATGGCATCGAAACCAAAACCAGCGAGGCTCGACGTGTGTCCGCCGACGCCCAGGTCAAAAGTCTCGCAATGCCAGTCGACCAGGTTGGCCAGCATGCGATGTTCGACCATCACTCCCTTGGGTTGGCCGGTGGAGCCTGAGGTGTAGATCACATAGACCAGGCTCTCGGCCACAAGCCCCGCCACGCGAGGATTGTCCAAGGTGGCCGCGGCTGCCGGGCAGGCGTCGAGTTCGATCAACGGCAGTGCATGGCGTGGCAGACGCGCCAGCAGATCCTGCTGTGTCAGCAGTGCCACGGGTGCGCTGTCTTCGAGCAGGTATGCGATGCGCTCACGCGGATGTGCCGGATCGATCGGTACGTAGGCCGCTCCCGCCTTGAGTATCGCCAGCAGGCCCACAAGAGTATCCAGGCCACGGCGGGCAACCACCGCAACGCGCTGCTCGGGCCTCACACCTCGCTCGATCAGACGCAGGGCCAGTGCATTCGCCCGCTGATTGAGCTCGCCGTAACTCAGGCTGCGCCCTTCGTGCACGGCGGCAATGGCCTCGGGCATCAGCGCTGCGTGTGCCTCGATTCGGCGATGCACGAGCGGCTCGCCAACTGCACGCCCCGTCGCGTTCCATGCCTGCATCTGGCGATGCTCGGCAGGTGTCGGCAGATCGAAATCGGCAACCGCCAACGCGGGTGTCGCCAAGCCTTGATCCAGCACGTGCAGCAGCCGCTGTGCCAACGCCTCGGCCTCGTCGCTCGCCAGCCAGGCGCGGTGATGCACCAGGTGCAACCAGGCCTTGTCGTTATGGCGGTTGCTGCGCAGATGGATGGCCAAGGGCGTGGATTCGTGGCTGTTGGAGACCTTCACCGTGTGGGCGCTGGCCGCGCCGTAACGGTAGTCGTGATCGTCCTGCTCGTAGGAGACCGACACCTCGAACAGTTGCCCGCGCTCTTCGCGCAACAGGCCCAGTGCTCGGTTCAGCTCGCTCACGGCCAGCCGCTGATGGCGAAAATCGCGGCGCAGGGTGTCGCGTATCGCGACCACCAGTTCGGCGAAACCCAGTGCCGGAGAGAACGCCAACGGCACCGCGCTGACCTGCACGAAGGTACCCAGCGTAGCCTTGAAACGTGCGCCGCCACGATTGAGCAGCGGCAGGCCCACCACCCAATCCTCGCGTTGTGCGCTGCGAGAGAACAGCACATGCAGTGCAGCCAGCAGTACATGGAACGCCGAGGCCTGGTGAGCTTCGGCCAGGCGCTTCATGCGCTCGTGCAACGCATCGGGGAACGCCTGAACCCAGGTGCGCGAAGGTGCTTCATCGGTGGCTCGACGGTAAGGGTGACGCGCTGCCAGCAGCGGCTCCGGCACGCTGGCGAAGCGCTTGAGCCAGTAGGCGCGATCGCGGGCCTGGCGAATCGAGCCCTGGTACTGGCGGTCTTCGTCGATGAAGTCGGCATAACCGGCCTGGGCCCGTGGTGCCTCGCCGCCTTCGAGCAGCGCGGTGTAATGCTCACCCAGTGCCTTGAGCATCTGGCCGAAGCCCCAGCCGTCGAGAATCAGGTGATGGGCCTGGGTTGCCAGCCAATGGTGCTCCGGCCCCAGGCGAATCAGGGCAAAACGCAGCAGTGCCGTGCCGTCGAAGCGATAACCCTGGCCCATTTGCGCCTGAATCAATGCCGTGGCCGCCGCTGCCGGGTCAGCTTCAGCCGACAGGTCCAGCAGGGGCAATGCCAAGGTGGCATGCTCGGCGAAGCGCTGCACAGGGAGGCCGTCGGCCCCGGCACCTGGCAGCAGCTCGGTGCGCAACACCGGGTTGGCCGCCACCAGTTGCTGCAACGCTTGGCGCAGGGTGTCAGGCCGCAGGTCGCCCGTGAGTTCGACATAGCCGCCGATGGTATAGAGCGGAGAATCGCCGTTGCTCAACTGGTCGAGCCAGATGTCCCGTTGAGCGCTGGTCAGGGGGTAGGTATCGGCGGCAGGCATGGGCTGGGAGGGTCCTTCTCCGTTGATCGTCCGCGGATTCAAGCATCGCTTCCCTACCCTGTATGGCCCCGGAAACCCGGACAGTCGCCCGAGCATCCTCGGTCGCTGATTTTTCTGTAGGAAATCAGCTACATATCAACCCCTTCGATAGCCTACCCGCAGGGCCAACCGTGGCAAACGTGATGGCAACAGCAGCTTTATGACGTCAATTTGCCGACTACTGCCGAAACATCTGCATTTAGTCTGTCCGAATCATCCCCCCACTTTGTCCGATTTGATGCCATTTTCTGTCCCCGGTTTCCACTACAGACGCAGGCGCCAGGCCCAGGCTTGAATAGCGCCACCCTCGACCGGCCAAGGCGTAAGGCCATTCGCCACCCCGCCTGCGCAGTACCCGATTCAAGGATGAACAGGACATGAAGCTGACCCGCAGCCTCGAACATCACCACGACGCGCGCCTCTACCTGCAACTGGGAGAGCTGATCGCCAGCACCGGCGAGGATCATTTTGCCGAGCGCATGCTCCGGCTGGTGGACAGCCTGGTGCCAGTGCACCGGCTCGACCTGAGCGAGTGGACCCTGGATGCCCGACAGACCGGCGTCAGTCGGGTCAAGGTGCTGGGCGGCGCGGGACTTGCCCAGGAGTTTCCTCCACCTGATCAGCCCAACCACCCGCTGCTGCAGAACATCCTGCAGATGAACGATCCCTTGCTCATTCAGGTAAAGGCGCCTCACGTCACCGGCAACCCGCAATCCAGTGCTCACCAGTGCAATCTGGTGTCGTGCAATGGCGACCGCCGTTGGGTCATCTGCTTCCATCGCCTGCCCAGCCAGATGGCCTTTTCCCTCGGCGAACTGTCGCTGCTCAAACGCCTCTCCGACACCTTGCTCCCTCTGCTTGAACACCATGCACAGCACCAGGTGCACGTGCAGGGTGAAGGTTCGGCGACGCCCGACACCTTGCGCCACGGCTTCGACGAGCGCCTGGCCCAGGAAGCCGTGCAACTGTCGAGCCGTGAGCAGGAAGTCTGCCTGGGGCTGCTCACCGGTGGCACCGTACCGGAAATGGCCCAACGCCTGAACGTGAAGAACAGTTCGGTGGAAACCTACCTCAAACGCGCCACCGCCAAGCTTGGCGTCAGTGGCCGCCACGGCCTGGCCAGATGGATGGCCGGTGCCTGACCCCAGAGAACCCGCGATGCCTAGATACCCTGCTGCCGTGTTGGCGGTGTTGCTGACCGGCTGCACCCTGGCCCCCGACTATCAACGCCCCGCCCTGCCTGTCGCACCTCGATTCCCGGGAGAAGCCAGCCAGGATGCCATAGCTCCCAGCCGCCAGCACGACGACTGGCACCAGGTGTTCCAGGATCCGTGGCTGCGCCAACTGATCGACAACGCTCTGCTCAACAACCGCGATCTGCGCGTAGCAGCGCTCAACGTCGAAGCCTATCGTGCGCAGTTTCGTATCCAGCGCTCGGAGTTGCTGCCCAAGGTCTCCGCCGACGCCAAGGGCCAGCGCCAGTACCTGCCCCGACGCATGACCGGGACCGGCGACGGAGCCATCACCCAGACCTACGCCGCCACGCTCGGGGTGAGCGCCTATGAGCTTGACCTGTTCGGCCGCCTGCGCAGCCTGAGTGACAAGGCCTTGCTGACCTATCTCGCCAGCGAACAGGCCCGGCGCAGTGTGCAATTGGGGTTGGTGGCCAGCGTGGCGAGCAGCTACATGACCTGGCGAGCCGACCTGGAGCTGCTCGAACTGTCACGCCAGACCCTGATCGCCGACCAGGAAAGCCTGCGCCTGACCCAGGGTCAGCGTCGCGCTGGCACCGCGTCGGCATTGCAGCAGATCCAGGCGCAGACCAGCGTCGACACCGCTCGTGCCGCAGTAGCCCGCTACCAGCGCCAGGTTGCCCAGGATATCAACCAGCTGACCCTGCTGGTCGGCGCGCCCCTCGATGAGCGTACGCCCAGCCTGCCGCTGGCCTCGCAGCAGATCGTCGGCTTGCCGCCCGGCCTGCCCTCGGCACTGCTGCAACGTCGCCCGGACATCCTGGAAGCCGAATACCAGCTGCGTGCGGCCAATGCCGACATCGGTGCCGCACGGGCAGCATTCTTTCCCAGCATCAGCCTGACCGCCAACGCAGGCACCAGCAGTCGCGAATTGTCCGGGCTGTTCGACGGCGGCAGCGGTACCTGGTTGTTCCAGCCGCAGATCAATCTGCCGCTGTTCACCGCCGGCAGCCTGCGGGCCAGCCTGGACTATGCGCGCCTGCAAAAGGAAATCGAGGTGGCCCGCTACGAGAAATCGATTCAGGGCGCGTTCCAGGAGGTGTCTGACGGCCTCGCGGCGCGCGCCACTTATGAGCGGCAACTGGTGGCCCAACGCGACCTGGTGGCCTCCACCCAGCGCTACTACGACCTGGCCCGCAACCGCTACCGCATTGGCGTGGACAGCAGCCTGACCTTTCTCGACGCCCAGCGCTCGCTGTTCAGTGCCCAGCAGGGCTTGATCAACGACCGGCTGGCGCAATTGCTGGCAGAGGTGAACCTCTATGCCGCGTTAGGGGGAGGCTGGACAGACGCGCACTGAAGGCAGGCCGTCGCCCGCGGCCGCGCCTTGGCGCCTGCCGCTCAGGTCGAGTCAGGCCAGGTCGGCAAGGGCCTGGGCCGCATATGCGTGGGAGCGCAAGCGCGCCAAGGGGTCATGGATCCGGCAATCGATCATCAACTCATCGGCGCCAGTCTGTTCGATCAGTGTGCGCAACCCATCCCTCACCCGCTGCGGCCCACCGGCCACGGTACAGGCCATCACCTGTTCCAGCACCGCCCGTTCATGGCCCGGCAAGCCCTCGACATAACCTTCCTGCGGCAGGGGCAGCAGGCCGTGACGTCCGACATGCAGATCGAGCATCCATTTGCGGTGCGAGCTGGCGAGATAATCGGCTTCGGCATCGCTGGCTGCTGCGAACAGATTCATGCCCACCATGACGTAGGGCTTGGCCAGTTGCGCCGAGGGTTGGAAGTTCGCGCGGTAATGGGCGATGGCCTGCAGCAGGTAGCGCGGGGCGAAATGGGAGGCAAAGGCGTAGGGCAAGCCGAGCCGTGCCGCAAGGTCGGCGCCGAACAGGCTGGAACCCAATATCCACACCGGCATCTCGTGCTTGCCCGGCACCCCGCGCACCGATCGCTGGCCGTTGTCGGCCAGGTAGTCGCGCAACTCGGCGATGTCCTGGGCAAAGTCACGCTCGGGCGCGACGCCGCGCAAAGCACGGACGGTCGGGCCGGAGCTGCCGGGGGCACGCCCCAACCCCAGGTCGATGCGCCCCGGGTGCAGGGCATCGAGCGTGCCGAACTGCTCGGCGACCACCAGCGGAGCATGATTGGGCAGCATGATGCCACCGGCACCCACGCGAATATGCCGCGTGGCATTGGCGATCTCGTTGATTACCAGCGCTGTGGCGGCAGAGCCGATGCCGGGCATGTCATGGTGTTCGGCGATCCAGTATCGAGCGTAGCCGTGCTGCTCGACATGGCGCGCCAGTTGACGGGATTCCTCGATCGCATCGGCCAGGGTCTTGCCCTCGCCAATCATGACCAGGTCCAGGACAGACAACGCAGTCATGGCGTCTCCATAAGTCGTGACGGATATGACTGCACAGTGTCCAGGGCCACGCCTGGGCGATAAACCGCAAAACGGGCCCTACACACGGTCCCTGCATTCCCCAATCAGCGTTCCCAGGGCACTCCGTGCTCCCAGCGGGCGACCAGCAGGTCGATGAAGCCTCGCACCCGTGGCGACAAATGGCGCTTGCTGGGGTAGACGATACGAATCGGGTCCGCTGGCGGCCGGTAATCCGCGAGTACCTCGACCAGCGTTCCAGCGCGCAAGTCGTCGCCGGTGATGTAGGTGGGCAGGTGAATCAGCCCGAACCCGGCGCGGGCGCCATCGAGCATGGCCTCGGAGCTGTCGATGTTCAAGCGCCCGGGCTCTTCGCACAGGTGCAGCCCTTCATTGGTGTGGAAGCGCCAGGGGCTGGCCTTCTCGCCCGCCAGAAAAGCGATCTTGTCGTGCCCATACAGGTCTGCCGGTACCTGGGGCACCCCATGACGCTGCAAGTACTCGGGTGCAGCGCAGGTGACGAACTGCTGCCACGCCACGGTGCGTGTCAGCAGTTGCGAGTCCTCCTTGGGCGCACCGATGCGCACGGCAACGTCCACCCCCTCCTCCACCAAATCGACGAAACGGTCGGTGAAGCGGATATCGGCGCGCAGTTCCGGCCATTGCTTGAGGTAGACATCCAGGATCGGCAGCACATGACGCTGGCCGAACGACAGCGGCGCAGTCAGGCGCAGAGTGCCGGTCGGTCGTCCACGGCGCTGGGCCATCGTGGTCTCGACTTCGTCCAGGTCTTCGAGGATCTGCCGCCAACGCTCGAACGCGACCTGGCCTTCATCGGTCAGGCTCAGTTTGCGCGTGGTACGGTTGAGCAGGCGCACGGCCATGCGCGATTCAAGGCGCGCGATGCTCTTGCCCACCGCCGAGCGGGTCAGGCCCAGGCTCGCGGCGGCTGCGGTGAAGCTGCCGACCTTCACGGCACTGACGAAGGCGGCGATGTCGCCGAAGCGGTTGGGTTCCATGAAGCTGTTCCTGGATATCCGAGGCTGCCTAGGATGGGGGCAGATCGAGGTATTGCAAGGCCTTGATCGCCATCAGGTGCAAAGGATAGAACCCGTAGGCCCAGCGTCCCACAGGCACGATTGAGGCGCCCTGGTACGCCAGCATGCGCAAACCCAATGGCAGCGCCATTGCCGCGGTGGCCAGCACCAGCAGGGAAAAGGGCTGCCAGGGATGCGCCCATAACCAACTGTTGGTCAGGTTTGCGCCCATTGCCAGCAGACAGGGCACCAGCCAGCCGGGCCGACTTCGCGACCACAGCATCACGCAGGCCGCCGGCAGCAATACCCCCGGCAGGCCATACATCAGTCGATCGCTGAAAACCAGCGCCAGCCCGGCACTACCGAGGCCGACAATGCGCGCAGCAGGCTGTGGATGCTTTACCCCCCAGGCGACCAGCAGGCCAAGGGTCAGGGTGGGCATGACATTGAGCGTCTGCGAGTCATTGTCCAACCAACGGTACGGGCCCTCGGCAAGTACCGAGAAGGCCAGCATCCAGCTCAGGTAGCGCGCGTTGGCTGCCGTGTACAGCGCGCCTGGCTCGGCGCGTGAGACATGACAGGCGATCACCAGGCAGAACAGTGGAAACGCCAGGCGCCCGACCACGAACAACCCGTCGGCACTGGGCCACAGGTAGCGCAAATGATCGGCGACCATGCTCAGGATCGCCGTCCACTTGACCAGGTCGAGCCCGGCCGAGCGGCCGTTCAGGGCGCCACCCCGGATTGCGGCGAGGGGTTCAGGTAGCGTGTGGTCCAAGCCGCCAGGGGCAGCGGAGGTTGCTGTTGGAGGATCCGACGCCAGATCAGCCCCAGGTCATGGCCGTTGAACATCGCGGCACCGTCACTCCAGTTGGCTGGAGTATCGACCACCCACTGACCCTGGCTGTCGCGATGAGCCATGCGGAAACGGAAGGTGTAGTTACCGGGAATGCCCATGCGCAGGTCGGTCACCACCAGCACATCGCCGACCACGTCATAACGCAGCCAATCATCGGTGAACCAGCGCAGCCGCTCGTGCAGCGCGACGCCCTCGAGCACCTTGGCGGCGACCAGGTTCAGCGACAGGCGCTGCATCTCGGGTGGTTCGCGGTCGAAAACGCTGCTCACGCCCTCGTAGTAATGACCATCCGCCGTCTTGGCCAGCACCCGCCAGACCAGGCTGTTGAAGGCCATGGGCACTGCCCGCACATGATCGACAACAACGCCCTGGCGGCCCAGGGCCTCATGGAAACGCTGCTCGACCGCCATGCGTCCGGCCAGCCCGAACCCCAGATACGCCGTACTGAACAGCAGAGCCGCCGCCATCAGGGGTATCGCCCGGCCACTCAGCCCCCGCCACGCGGCGTAGATCACAGCTACCAGCAGCGGCACGGTGTAGATCGGGTCGATGATGAACACTGCCGCCCAGCTTTCGGGAGTGAACGGCAGCGGCCAGAACAATTGCGTGCCATAGACCGTGAAGGCGTCCAACAGGGGATGGGTGACCAGCACCAGCCAGAACGCCACGAACAGTCGGGGCCAACGGTAGCCTCTGTCGGGCCAGCGCCTCTGCCCTACCCAGGCCACCAGCCACGCCAGCAGCAGCGCCAGGCCGGTAAGGACGAAGATCGAATGGGAAAAACCGCGGTGATAGGTCATCTGCGAAACAGGGTCCGCATACCGGATTACCACATCGAGATCGGGCAAGGTGGCCAGCGCGGCACCGTACAACAGCGAACGGCGGCCCTGGATGCGGCCGAGCACGGTACCTTGCAGGGTGGCGCCAAGTACGGCTTGGGTAATCGAGTCCAAGGTAAGTCTTCCATCGACAGGGTCAGGGAAACCTACCCCTCGGCGCCCGCTGCGGCAAGCGTGCAGAACCCCTCGAGGGCGCCGGGGAAACAGCTTGCAAACATGTGTCAGCACCGCTCGGGAAAAATTGCCTGCAGCGAGGCCATGGCTTCTGTTAAAAACGACGACTTCCAGCACGCCTGATGACACCCATGACCGACACCCTGCTCACTCACTTCAAACGCCGCTGGCTCACCTGGCTGGCCATGGCCTTGCTGGTGGTTGGCCTGCCCGCGGGTTGTGCGGTCTTGCAGCACAAGGAGCGCGAACTGGTGTTTCGTATCGAGCCGGGCCAGGCCAGTTGGTTCAGGGGCCTGCCGGCCGGCGTACAGGAGCTGGACCTGCGCCCGCGCAGCTTCACCGACGGCCAGAGCCTGCACGCCTGGTGGTGGCCGGCCAAACGCGCCGATGCGCCAGCGATACTCTACCTGCACGGCGTACGTTGGAACCTCACCGGTCAGTTGTTCCGCATCGAGCAGCTGCACGCCATGGGCTATTCGGTGCTGGCCGTGGACTACCGCGGGTTTGGCCAGAGCCAAGGCGACCTGCCGTCCGAGGCCACGGTATACGAGGACGCCCGAATTGCCTGGGAGCGCTTCGCCCAGTTGCAGCCGGTGCCAAGCAAGCGCCTGATCTTCGGCCATTCGCTGGGCGGTGCGGTCGCTGTCGAGCTTGCGTCGGAGCTCGCACGCCAGGCACGCCAGCAAGGCCAGCCCGTACCTGCGCGCGGCCTGATTCTCGAATCCACCTTCACCTCCCTTGGCGACGTGGCGGCATCGGTGGCCGATACCGCACTGCCGGTACGCTGGCTGCTGTCGCAGAAGTTCGACTCGCTGGGCAAGATCGCCGATATCGATTTACCTCTGCTGCTGGTGCACGGCCTGGACGACCGTTATGTGCCGCCACGCTTCAGCCAGGCGCTGTTCGAGGCCGCGCAGCAGCCCAAGACCTTGCTGCTGGTGCCGGGGGCAAGCCACAACAACAGCATGAGCCTGGCAGGCCAGCGCTATCGCCGCGCTATCGAAGCCTTGCTCTGAGGCCCGCGGCGATGATCACTGTACGGGCAGGAAATTCATCAGCAGCAGGCTCTGCGCATAGTTGAGGCCGATCCGTCGGTAGCGCTCATCGAGCATCTGCGCCAGCAGGTCGAGGCGTGCGACGATCTTGCCGAACTCGACGGCAAAACTCAGGTTGCTGCCCTCTTCCGAGATCTCGTTGGAAAACAGCAGCAACACACCATTGGCGTCCTGGCGCTGACCGAGCATCCAGGTGGCCTTTTCGATGTTGCGCGCGGCGTTATTGACGAACAGTGGGTCAATGGCGTCGGTCATGTAGAACTCGGTGCGTCCACCGTGGGCGGTAATCAACATGCTGCCGATCGCATAGATGAACGCACCGACCCGATCACCGCGAAACTCCGGGCTCAAGGCATAGCTCAGCGCCGCCAGGTCACGGCGCTCGCCCAGTTGCGGCAACGACTGGCGCTGCTCGATGGCCTGGCGGATCTGGCGCTCGGCAGTGGCGGCATCCAGGTATCCGGACTGCTTCCACTGACTGGGGTTGCGCAGGTAGAGCTTGTTCATCAGCAGATACAGGCTCTGCAGGTTGTCGCGCATGGACAAGGTCGCCATGCGGTCGACACTGGTCTGGAACAGCTCGCCAGGATGCCCGTTACCCAACTGGGTGAATACGTCATGCCCCTGCTGCCCGGTGCACCCGCACAGGGCGATCAAGACACCCACCAATGACAGGCGGGCATGGCGGCGAAAGGCAGGAACAGGCATTTGCACCGGGGTCCAGGGTCAGCGGCCGGGCCGGGAATCGGCGCAGCCTGGCCATGCATAGAGCCCCTGAATGTAAAAAAGTGCGACGTTCAAGGCTGACTGAGGATTTTCAGCCCGCCCATTTGCTCATTTCGTAACAAGAATTGACGACCAAAGCGTGGCCGTGATCTCCTAATACATTACGTAGGGTGCCCCTTTGCAGGGGTGAAACGGGAAACCGGTGCGTCACAGGCTCTTCATGGGTCTGGCAAGTCCGGTGCTGCCCCCGCAACGGTAAGCGAGCGAGCGTCTGATCCACTGTGCCTGCAGTGCGGCATGGGAAGGTGACGCTCTCCCCAGGAGCCAGGCTCCTGCTCGTCAGCCCGGAGACCGGCCCGACGTCTTGTGATCACACCCCGCGGTGGGCGGGCGCTGTTGCATGTCCCTGGGCGGTTCTCGCCTGGGGTTGCCGCGCTTCCTGTCGCCCATGAAAAAAGCAGAGGAATGCGTCATGTCCGTCACCAGCGCCAAACACAGCATCGCCACCTCCGTCAGCCTCAGCCAGCGCCTCGTCGTTGCGGTCGGCGCCAGCCTGCTGGGCTTGTGCCTGGTGTACTTCGCCGGGTTCTCGCACCTGGAGGCTGTGCACAACGCTGCCCACGATACCCGTCACAGCGCCGCCTTCCCTTGCCACTGAGTGTCCGATGATGATCAAGCGTATCGCTCGCACTGCAGGCTTCAGTGGCCTGCTCGCCGCACTTTTGCTGACGCTATTGCAGAGTTTCTGGGTCGCTCCGTTGATCCTTCAAGCCGAAACCTATGAAAACTCGGCCCCCACCGAGCAGCACGAGCACGCCGGTGAAAGTGCCGCTGGCCATGAGCACGGTGCAGAAGCCTGGTCACCGGAAGACGGCTGGCAGCGCGTGCTGTCGACCACCGGCGGTAACCTGGTGGTGGCAGTCGGTTTCGCGCTGATCCTTGCCGCACTCTACAGCCTGCGCGAACCCGGTCGAGTCAGTACTGGCGCCTTGTGGGGCCTGGGCGGCTTCGCCGTGTTCTGCCTGGCACCGACCCTGGGCCTGCCACCCGAACTGCCTGGCACCGCCGCGGCCGATCTGGGTCAACGCCAGACCTGGTGGATCGGCACCGCCGCCGCCACTGCAGTGGGCCTGGCGTTGCTGGTCTTCGCGCGGCACTGGCTGCTCAAAGTGCTTGGCGCAGCGCTGCTGGTGGTACCGCACCTGATCGGCGCCCCTCAGCCACTGGTGCATGAAAGCCTGGCGCCCGAAGCGCTGGAAGCACAGTTCAAGGTTGCCTCCTGGCTGACCAACGCAGCCTTCTGGGTCGCACTGGGTCTGCTGAGCGCCTGGCTCTACCGCCGCTCCGCGCAGGCCTGATGGCCGCGCTCTATGTCGGTTTCGGCTGCCGCCGGGGTTGCCCGGCGGCGGTTCTGGAAACCCTGCTGCACCTTGCCCTGGCCAGCAACGGCCTGACGCTGCCCGCGTTGCGGGGTATTGCCAGCATCGATCTCAAGGCTCAGGAGCCCGGCCTGCGGCAACTGGCCGAGCAGCTCGGCCTGCCCCTGACGCTGTACAGCGCCCAGCAACTGCAGCCCTTCCTGCCCTTGCTCAGCCACCGCTCCGAAATGGCCTTCAACACCACCGGCTGCTGGGGAGTGGCAGAAAGCGCGGCGCTGGCACTGGCGGCGAGCGAGGGTCAGCGCTCGCCGATCCTGACAGTCACCCGACAGGTGCTCGGTGACGCTACCCTGGCGCTGGCCAGCAACGGATAATCGCACTTCATTTCACGTTCAAGGACTTGCCATGACGGTCTATTTCATCGGTGCCGGCCCCGGCGATCCGGAGCTGATCACGGTCAAGGGCCAACGCCTGATCCGTCAATGCCCGGTGATCATCTACGCCGGCTCACTGGTACCGCCCGCGGTACTCGAAGGTCATACCGCCAGTACCCTGATCAACAGCGCCGAACTGCACCTGGAGCAGATCATCGGCGCAATCCGCGAAGCCCATGACCAAGGCCTGGATGTGGCCCGTGTACACAGCGGGGACCCGAGCCTGTACGGCGCCATTGGCGAACAGATCCGCCACCTGCGTGAACTGGGCATCGACTACCAGATCATTCCTGGCGTTACCGCCACAGCCGCCAGCGCCGCCCTGCTCGGCTGCGAACTGACGCTGCCGGACATCTCGCAGACCGTCATCCTGACCCGCTACGGCGAGCGCTCGCCGATGCCGGCAGGCGAGCAACTGGCGGACCTGGCGCGCCACCGCAGTACCTTGGCCATTCACTTGGGAGTACGCCATCTGCCGCGCATCGTCGAGGAACTGCTGCCGCACTATGGGGCGGATTGCCCGGTGGCAGTGATCCACCGCGCCACCTGGCCGGACCAGGACTGGGTCAGGGGCCGTCTCGCCGATATCGTCGAGGGTGTTGCCAACAAAGGCTTCCGGCGCACGGCACTGATTCTCGTCGGCCACGTTCTTGGCGATGCACCGTTTGCCGACTCGGCCTTGTACCGCGCCGGCCACGCCCATCTGTATCGCCCCGCCGACTGAGGATTGCCAGCCAGCTTCCAGCGACCGACACTGGCGCATCTCTGTCCACACCGGAGTTGCGCCATGCTCGAGCTACGCCCCAATTGCGAATGTTGCGATGCCGATTTGCCCCCCGACACCCTGGACGCGCTGATCTGCTCGTTCGAGTGCACCTTCTGCCGCCGCTGCGCTGAACAGCATCTGCAGGGACAATGCCCCAATTGCGCGGGACAATTGCTGCAACGCCCGACACGGCTCGGTACCGCGCTGCTCAACAATCCCGCTTCGACGCATCGTGTGAACAAACCGCATCCCGCCTGTGCGCG
Organism: Pseudomonas sp. NBRC 111143; assembly: GCF_001320965.1. Lineage (NCBI taxonomy): Bacteria > Pseudomonadati > Pseudomonadota > Gammaproteobacteria > Pseudomonadales > Pseudomonadaceae > Pseudomonas > Pseudomonas sp. NBRC 111143. Next base: position 151,113 of record NZ_BCBT01000001.1, read on the forward strand.
CCCGACCTGAGCGCCCTCACCCCACGCCTGCCGGCGAGGGCCTCATCGCCCCTCGCCCCTAGTTTCTTTTGTAGGACTTTTCACCAGCAAATGGCGGCTTTTTCCACACGCCTATACTCGCCATTATCAAAGCGTTCTGATGGACGTATCGTGCCCGCAGCCAGATTGGCCCTACAGACGCATTCCTGGATAACGTCAGGAACGAACATTACTTCGTACAGGAGTTTTCCAATGACCACCGTACTGATGGTCGATGATCACCCTACCGTCCGCCTCGCCGTGCGTATTCTGCTCGAGCGGGAACGCTTTGAGGTTGTCGGTGAGTCGGGCAATGGCATCGAGGCCGTACAGATGGCGCGTCAGCTTGCGCCGAAAGTGGTGATTCTCGATATCGGGTTACCGGGCCTGGATGGCATGGAAGTGATCAAGCGTTTGCAATTGCTCGATCCTGCGCCAAAAATCATGGTACTCACCGGGCAGTCCTCTGATCTCTACGTCCGTCGCTGCCTGGATGCCGGAATCTCGGCTTTCGTCAACAAGGACGAAGACCTCGATGCCCTGTTGTTCGCGCTCAAGGCCCTGGTCAAAGGCTATTCGACCTTTCCGCAGATGTCGGTGAACAGCAGCACTCTGGAATCGGAAACGGTGAGGCTCAACAGCCTGTCGAACCGGGAAATGGAAGTCCTGCGCAGGCTCGCGCGGGGAGAGAACAACAAGTACATAGGGACGGCCATGAACCTCAGCGCCAAGACCATCAGCACCTACCGCGGTCGAATCGGAGAAAAACTCAAGACCGAGTCGCTGGTCGAAATGGTCGACCTGGCCAAACGCAACCAAGTGAACTGAGCCTCGCGACCATGAGGCACACCCTTGGCGGCCTGCTACTGGCAGCGGCGGCCCTGCTGGTATCGGGCGCCGTCATTGGTGAAAGCGAACCGCGACACTTGCTGGCTCGCTCGATCAGTGCCAGTGTCGCGCTGCCGCTGAGCTACAGCGACCGCCAGTGGCTGCGCGAGCGCAAGGTGCTGGTCCTGGGCAGTTCGCGTCCTGACTACCCCCCCTTTGAAATCAATGTCAGCCCAAACGACTACGAAGGGTTGAGTGCGGACTATGCTGGCCTGATCGGCGAGCAGCTGGGCATGCCGATCGAAGTACGCCGTTTTGCCAGTCGCACGGCGGCCATCGAAGCCCTGCACCAGGGGCAGATCGACCTGCTTGGCAGCTCCAACGGCTTCGAAGCAGCCGATGCCAAGTTGTCCCTGAGCCAGACCTATGCCGACGACCTTCCGGTGATCGTCACACGTCAGGACCGCCCCCAGTTGCACAGTGAAGATCTGGCCGGCCTGCGCCTGGCCATGGTCGATCACTACCTGCCCAAGACGGCCGTCCAAACCCTGTATCCCCAGGCGCAGCTGATCCTCTACAGCTCGACCTACGCAGGCCTCAGCGCAGTGGCGCAGGGTGATGCCGATGCCTACATCGGCGATGCCATCAGCTCGGACTTCGCCATTGGACGAGCCTATCAAGGCCTGGTGCGCATCGACCATTTCGTCCAGGCACCCGCAGGCGCTTTCGCCTTCGCACTGGACCAACACAACACCAGGCTACTCAGCCTGGTCGACCAGGCGTTACAGAGGATTACCGACAGCGAGCGCCTGAATATCCTGCGCCGCTGGTCCAGTGGCAACACCAGCCTGCTCCTGCAGCGTCGCCTTTCCACGCTCACCGATGAAGAACAGCGCTGGCTGGCCAGAGCCCCCAGGATACGGGTACTGATCAACCCGAGCTTTGCACCAATCACATTCAACGACACCCAGCAGCAACCCAACGGCATTACACTGGACGTTCTCAAACAGATCACTTTGCGCACCGGCCTGCGTTTCGACATCGTTGAACGCAACTCCGTAGCGGCCATGGTCGATGAGGTGGCACGGGGTGATGCACAGATGGTCGGAGCCCTGGATTACAGCCCGTCGCGCGCATCGCGCGTGCGTTTCACCCGCCCCTACCTGGTCAGCCCCAACGTGCAGGTCGTGCGCCACACCAGCACGCAGGCCGGCCCACAGGACGCACAACGCATCGCGCTGGTGCGTGACGGCTCCCAGGAGGTCGCGCTGCGCCAGCGTTATCCGCAGGCTCATGTGGTCGAGGCCAACAACACGTTGGCGATGATGGAGTCGGTGGCCAAGGGCAATGCCGACGTCGCGCTGATCAGCAACATCAGCGCGTCCTACTACCTGACTCATGTGTTCAAGGACAGGTTGCGCATCGCCGGCTTGCAGGACGACAGCCAGACAGCAATAGCTTTTGCCGTGGCGCCCGATCTGCCGCAATTGCAGTCGATCATGGACAAGGCGTTGCTGAGTATCCCGCCGGAAGAACTGGACCAATTGATCAACCGTTGGCGCACCAGCACCATCGTCAGCGATAGCCTGTGGGGCAACTACCGCTCGCTGGCGTTGCAGGTGCTGGTGCTTTCGGCAGTGCTGCTGGCCGGCGTGGTGTTCTGGAACGGCTATCTACGCAAGTTGATCCACCAGCGCAGCGAGGCACAAAGGGCGCTGCAGGCGCAGCTCACGCTCAGCCGCAGCCTGCTCGAACAGTTGCGCCAAGCCAAGGAGGATGCCGAGCGTGCCAGCCAGGCCAAAAGCAGCTTCCTGGCAATCATGAGCCATGAGATCCGCACCCCCATGAACGCGGTGATCGGGCTGCTGGAACTGGCACTCGAAGACAACCGTCAAGGCCACAGCGACCCGCAGGGATTGCAGACTGCACACGATGCCGCACTCGGCCTGCTCGACCTGATCGGCGATATCCTCGACATCTCGCGCATCGAGTCCGGGCACATGGTCTTGCAGCCCGTAGCCACCGACCTGGTCGAGCTCGTCCGCTCGACCGTACGCGCCTTCGAAGCCAATGCCAAGGTCAAGGGGCTGACGCTTCAAACCAGGCTCCCGGAGTCGCCGATCTGGGCCTCTGTCGATCCGGTAAGGCTACGCCAGGTGGTGTCCAACCTGCTCAGCAATGCGATCAAATTCACCGAGCAAGGCCAGGTCGAAGTCGGTCTGATCGTGCAAGCGCACACCAAAGGTGTCCTGCAGGTGGAACTGCAGGTGCAAGACAGCGGCATCGGCATCAGCGAAGCCGATCAGACCAAATTGTTCCAGGCCTTCGCTCAACTCGACGGCCAGCGCGCACGCCATGGTGCCGGGCTGGGCCTGATCATCAGCCGTACACTGTGCCAGCTCATGGGCGGCGTCCTGCAACTGCAGAGCCTGCAGGGCGTCGGCACCCGAATCGATATAAGCCTGTCGCTGCCGAGCGCCGAGCCCCTGGTCGCGCAACCCCTGCCCGAACTACTCGGCGACACTACCCAGGCCGGTCCTTTGCATATCCTGGTCGTGGATGACTACCCAGCCAACCTCATGCTCCTCGAAAAGCAACTATGCACTCTCGGGCACAAGGTGCGCCTGGCTGAAAACGGCCAGACGGCCCTGGCGCTCTGGCAGGCCGAAGCGTTCGACCTGGTGATCACCGACTGCAGCATGCCCGTCATGGATGGCCACGAGCTGACACGACGCATCCGCGCATTGGAACGCGAACGCGGTGCCCAGCCCTGCCGAATCCTCGGCGTCACGGCCAACGCCCAGGCCGAAGCCAAGGCACAGTGCCTGGCCGATGGCATGGACGAGTGCCTGTTCAAACCGATCGACCTGCGCACCCTCAAGGCCCATTTGCCCCAGGCGCCAACCACCGAGGCAGCGCCCCCCAAAAATGCACCGCCAGACAGTGGTTTCGACATTGCTCAGTTGCGCCATCTCACCCAGGACGACGTGGAGCTGACTCGGCGCCTGCTCGAACAACTCGCCCAGAGCACCGCGCAAGATCTGCAGGCCCTGCGCGAACTGGCGCCGGGCCACACATCGGCGCAGGTGAAAACGCTGGTGCACCGGATCAAAGGCGGTGCGCGCATGCTCAAGGTCAGGGGGGTGGTCCGCGATTGCGAAACGCTGGAACAGGCACTGGCCGATGGAGCGCCCAGCGATGCATTGCTCGCACGCCTGGAGGCAAACCTCCAGGGCCTGGAGCATCAGTTGCGCGAGGGGCTCAATGCAATTGCAGGGTCGAACTGATCTGGCTGATCGCATCGACCACGTGACGTGAGCCTTGCTGGATCTCCATGATCACGGTACCGGCCTCGTTGGCCAGCTCCACGCCCAACCCCGTGCGCGACAGGCTCGACTGCATGCTGGCCACCGCCGTCAGTGACAGGTCGTGATTCTGTCGCACCACCTCGACGATCTCCAGCGTGGCTTTGCTGGTCCGCGCCGCCAGGCTGCGCACCTCGTCAGCCACAACCGCGAAACCGCGCCCGTGCTCACCGGCACGGGCGGCCTCGATGGCGGCATTGAGTGCCAACAGGTTGGTCTGGTCGGCAATCCCGCGAATGGTCAGGACGATCTTTCCGATCAGCTCCGACTGCTTGCTCACCGCATCGATGCTGCGCGCCGCGTCGTTGAGCTCCTCGGAAATCTGCTCGATCACCTGCACCGTCTGCTGCACCACCTGGGTTCCCTTGCGCGCGCAGGCGTCGGTCTGCACGGAGCTTGCGTGAGCCGCATCGGCCGCGCTCTGCTGGGTGCTGACCTGATTGGTGATGTCGCTGGCGAACTTGACCACCTTGTACAGGCGGCCTTTGCCATCGAAGATCGGATTATAGGAAGCCTCCAGGTACACCGTCTGGCCTTGCTTGTTGACCCGTTCGAAGCGGTGGGAGTGATACTCGCCCCGGTTGAGCGATGCCCAGAACTCCCGGTACTGGGGCGATTCACGCTCATGGGGCAGGCAGAACAACCCGTGATGACGCCCCGTGACCTCCTCCAGGCGATAGCCCATGGTGTCGAGGAAGTTCTGGTTGGCGGTGATCACCCGCCCTTCGGGGGTGAACTCGATCACCGCCATCGAGCGACCGATGGCCTTGAGCAGGCTTTCGCTCTCATGCTCTTCGTTGACCCTGCGGGTGATGTCGGCCGCGACCTTGATCACGCTGGTAACCTGCTGTTGATCATCGAGCACTGGCATGTAGCTCGCCTCCAGCCACACCTCGCGCCCGGACTTGTCGATACGTTCGAACGTACCGCTGATCGCCTTGCCCTGCCCCAGCTCATGCCATAGCTGCTGGTACTCGGCGCTCTTGGCATAGGTTGGGTCGCAGAACAGACGGTGGTGCTTGCCGCGGATCTCATCGGCGCTGTAGCCCATCGTTGCGCAGAAGTGGTCGTTGGCGTCGAGGATGGTGCCATCCGGGGCGAACTCGATCATCGCCATGGAGCGACTGATCGCGGCCAACTTGGCTTCCATGCCTGCCAGTGCCTGGCGGCTACGCTGAATCTCGATCAGGTCGGACTTGCGATGGTACTCGAACATGCGCCGGGCCTCCTTGTGCGCGCAGGGGTTTCCTGAGCATAGATGGGCCCCGCCGCCATGCAAGCGATCTGATATCACCTTGTGATTAGGCGGTTTCGAAGGCGACTTCGACCGTATCCACGTCCGGTCAGGTGCTTTCCCGCACCACCAACCCGAAGCCCATGTCCTGCTGCTGCTCAACGACCCGCTTGCCGTCGAGCAGACTCAACAGCGCCTGCGCGGCAGTGCGCCCCACAGCGGCCCTTGGCGTACGGATCGAGGTCAGGCGCGGCACCATGTGCGCCGAAGCCGGCAGGTCGTTGAAGCCGACCATCGCCACCTGCCGCGGAACCTCGACACCTTGGCGCAATGCCTGGAGCACCGCGCCCTGAGCCAGGTCATCGTTGCAGAAGAACAGGCCGTCGACATCCGGTGCCTTGGCCAGCAAACGGCTGAACAGCTCGCCACCAAGGCCGATCGATGAGGGTTGTGGGTCCAGCATCTCCAGCTCCGGTGCCTGCAAGCCGGCCTCCGTCAACGCCTGGCGAAACCCCTCGGCGCGCTGCATCACCCGCGGATCGAGCTGCGCCGCGATGAAGCCCAGGCGCCTGCGGCCACGCTCAATGAGGTGGCGAGCGGCGGCGCGACCCGCCTGCTGCTGCGAAAACCCCACCGACAGCGCGCCCGGCTCCCCGCCAAGCTCCATCATGTGGACACAGGGCACGCCGCTGGCTGCGAGCATCTGCCGCGAAGCATCGCTGCGCTCGAAACCGGTCAGCAGGATGCCGCAGGGCTGGTAGGCGAGGTAGTTGCGGATCAGGTTCTCTTCCTCGGCGCTGTCGTAGTGATAGTTGCCGATCAGCACCTCCAACCCGCGAGGACGCATCACGTCGTGAATCGCCTCCAGCGTGTCGATGAACAGTTGGTTGGACAGCGATGGAATCAATACCACCACCGACTGGCTGCGTGCCGATGCCAGGGCACGGGCGGCCGGGTTGGCCACGTACCCCAGGCTCGCTGCGGCGGCAATGACCTTTTCCACCAACTCCGGTGCAACCGTGCTGACGCCGCGCAGCGCGCGCGAAGCGGTAATGGGAGAAACCCCTGAAAGCCTGGCGACTTCGGCCAGAGTGGGACGACCTGTGGTGCGGGAGCCGGTGCGGGTCATGAATGTTGTAATTTTACTACTTGCAAGAAGTGGGAACGGTCACTAAGGTAGCGCTGTCTCAGGACGCAGGCAACGTAATAATTGCCGCAGCATCCATACTGCGTATCACAAGATCAATAACACCCGGGAGGGTGGCGCTTGCACCACTGCTCGTCGAGAGCAAGACAGCGCTGTCTTACCCCGCAGGAGGTACCGATGAACCTTTCCCCTTGCGCCATCGTGGTCATGGGCGTGGCAGGCTGCGGCAAAAGCTGCGTCGGCCAGGCCGTTGCTGCGCGTAGCGGTGGACGCCTGATCGAGGGCGACGCCTTCCACCCTGCCGAAAACATCCAGAAGATGAGCGCCGGCATTCCCCTGGACGACAACGACCGTGCCGGTTGGCTGGTACGCCTGGGCGAAGAGCTGCAGGCCATTCTCCAGGCCGGCGAACGCCCGATCCTCACCTGCTCGGCGCTCAAGCGCCGCTACCGCGACACTCTGCGCCAAGCCGTGCCAGGCTTGGGCTTCGTCTTTCTCGAATTGAGCCCTGAAGAGGCCGAGAAACGCGTGCTCGCACGCCCCGGCCACTTCATGCCGGCAAGCCTCATCACCAGCCAGTTCGCGACCCTCGAATCGCCGCGTGGCGAACCGCTCACGCTGGCGCTGGACGCCACGCGTCCGATCGAAGCACTTGCCGAATCCGTGCACGACTGGCTAAAGCCCTGCGGTGACCGGCACCTGGCGCGAACTGCCTGATCCGGCGGTTTTCCGGCTCACCAAAGACAGCGCTGTCCCGACGCCTGCGGGCGTCAAAAGTTCACTCAAGTTTCGCCATTACAACAACGACAAGACCGAGGCATAGACACCATGTTCGGACTGGCTACTGATACCTACCTGCTGCTCGACGCGCTCGTTACCATCGTCGGGCTCATCCTGCTGATCACCCATTTCAAGGTCCACCCCTTCGTCGCACTGACCCTGGCCGCAGGCTTCCTGGGCCTGACCTCCGGCATGCCGGTGGCCAAGGTCATGAAATCGTTCCAGGACGGCTTCGGCGGCGTGCTCGGCTTTGTCGGCATCGTCCTGGCGCTGGGGACCATGCTCGGCAAGCTGATGGCCGACTCCGGCGGCGCCGACCAGATCGCACAGACGCTGATCCGAGCCTTCGGCAAGCAGAAAGTGCATTGGGCGATGATGTTCGCCGCTTTCCTGGTGGGCATCCCACTGTTCTTCGAGATCGGCTTCGTGCTGTTGATCCCGCTGGTATTCATCGTCGCACGCCGCTCCGGGGTGTCGCTGGTGAAGATCGGCATCCCGCTGCTGGCAGGGCTCTCGGTGGTGCATGGCCTGGTGCCGCCGCACCCTGGGCCATTGCTGGCGATCGGCATTTTCCACGCCGATATCGGCAAGACCATCTTCTACGGCCTGCTGGTGGCGCTGCCTACTGCAGTCATCGCCGGGCCGCTGTTCGGTAACTTCATCTCCCGCTACATTCCGGGCAACCCGTCCCAGGAGCTGATGGACCAGATCGCCCGTGACTCCGACCAGAAAAACCTGCCCAGCTTCACCATCACGCTGGTCACCGTGCTGCTGCCAGTAGCGCTCATGTTGCTCAAGACCTTCGCCGACGTGGTGCTGCCCACCGACCATATCGTGCGTCAGTGGATGGACCTGATCGGCCACCCCATCACCGCGCTGCTCGCCGCCTTGCTCCTGGCGTTCTACACCTTCGGTTCGGCCCGCGGCTTCAGCCGCCAGCAGATCATGAAGATGCTCGACCAGAGCCTGGCGCCCACCGCGGCGATCGTGCTGATCGTCGGTGCAGGCGGCGGCTTCAAGCAGATGCTGGTGGACACCGGCGTTGGCAACGTGATCGGACAGATGGCCGTGCAGGCTCAAATTTCACCCATCATGCTGGCCTGGCTGGTGGCGGCGGTGATCCGCATCGCAACAGGTTCGGCAACCGTGGCGACCATCACCGGCGCCGGTATCGTCGCGCCGGTGATCGAACTGGTGCCGGGGGTGAACCGTGAGCTGCTGGTACTGGCCACCGGCGCCGGCTCGCTGATTCTGTCCCACGTCAACGACGCCGGGTTCTGGCTGGTCAAGCAGTACTTCAACATGACCGTGGCCGAGACCTTCAAGACCTGGAGCATGATGGAAACCATCCTGTCCGTGGTCGGCATCATCTTCATCATGCTGCTGTCGATGGTGGTGTGACCGTCGGTCGGGGTGATGGCACCTTGCTGAGCAGGACGGGGCCCAAGAGAAAGATGCCCCTGTCCTGCGCAAAGGAGTTTGCCCCATGAAGCGATCCCTGACCCGTACCTGCCTGCTCGCCGCCCTGCTCTGCTCACCACTGGCCATGGCGGTTGGCACCGGCACCACTTACCCGGACGATCCGCATAACCCCGCGCCACAGCCTGGTGTAGACAGCACCCTCAACCCGGTTGAAAAACCCATGCCGCGCGATACCGACCCGCGGATCCAGGGCAACGACCCGGAAAGCCCGCCGGCCCGGCAGAACGACAACCGCGACCTGCCCGGCATGGACGGCAGCGGCTCGGAGGGTAATGGTGGCCAGGGCGGCAGTGGCAAGCCCTGACGGTCACCACTGCCGCTTGTCAGGCCTGCTCAACCCCAGCTTTTCGATCTTGTAGCGGAGCATGCCGCGTGACGGCCCCAGCAAGCGTGCCGACTTGGTGACATTCCGGTCGGTGCGCTCAAGGCTTCGGTAGACCCTGTCGCGCTCCATGTCGGGCAGGCTGGCTCCAGCCTCGGGGCGTTGGGGTTCGTAGACAGCGTGATGAGCCATGAAGCGGCTGCAAGGTGTGCTTGAGCCCCAGCATGACCGGCGGTATTGCCTGACCGCCAACGCGCGCTCTATCCGGTCGGGAAAGGCCCTGATCAGCGCCCCATTACCTCCACCACCCAGTCGATGAACACCCGCAACCGCGCGCCCACATGTCGATTCGGCGGATAAGCGACGTACAACGGCATCGGCTCCAACTGCCAATCTTCGAGCACCCGCACCAGCGCACCGCTGGCCAGTGGCGCGCGGGCCATGTAGTCCGGCAGCCACAGCACCCCAAGCCCAGCCACCCCGGCCGCCAGGTAGGCGTTGCCATCGTCCACCGCCAGCACCTGGGTGCCGCGGACCTGCAGCCGCTCGGTGCCGCGAACGAGGGCATAGGGCAGCGGTTTGCCGGTACGTGCCCAGAGAAAACCTACCGTACGGTGGTCAGAACCCTCCAGGTCCGAAGGGTGGGCAGGGGTGCCAAGGCGTTCGAGGTAAGCCGGCGCCGCATACACCCCCAACTGCAGGTCGGCAACCTTGCGCGCCATCAGCGACTGGTCCAGCAGTTCGCCTCCGCGCACCACGCAATCGACATGCTCGCCAATGATGTCGACGATACGATCGCTGACGCCCATGTCGATCTGGATGTCCGGGTAGCGGGCATGGAAGTCCGGCAGCGCCGGCACCAGCACCAGGCTTGCCAACGGGCTCGGTACATCGACCCGCAACTTGCCACGCGGCAGGCCGGCAGCGCCGCTGAGGCTACTCTCCGCATCCTCGAGCTCCGCCAACAGGCGCAACACCCGCTGGTAGAACTGCTCGCCATCGCGGGTCACGCTCACTTTGCGCGTGGTACGGTTGAGCAGGCGCACGCGCAGGCGGGTTTCCAACTGCTGTACCAGCTGGGTCACACTGGTGCGGCTCATGTGCAGCGTCTCTGCAGCCTTGGTGAAGCTGCCCGCCTCTACCACCCGGGCAAAGGCACGCATTGCGTCGAACCGGTCCATCAGCGCCTCGATTGTTTGGAATCAACAAACAATGATAACCAGACTCGCACGTTTATCGGACAGGTCTGGGCTCGTACAGTCGCCCAATCACCCCCTGATGGAGAAAACACCATGAACCAACGCGACGTTGTATTCCCTGCTGGCCGTCAGGCCCTGTACGACATCAATCACTACTCCCCCGCCGTGCGCAGCAATGGCTTGCTGTTCGTCTCCGGGCAAGTTGGCAGCCGCGAGGACGGCTCACCCGAACCGGGCCTGGAAAACCAGGTGCGCCGGGCCTTCGCCAACCTCGAGGCGATTCTCGCCGCCGCCGGTTGCAGCTTCGCTGACGTGCAGGACGTGACCCTGTTCATCGTCGACCCACAAGACAAGTTCCAGATCATCTGGGACTTGGTGCGCGCTGAATTCTGGGGGCCAGCACCTTACCCAACGGTGACGGCTGTCGGGGTAACCTGGTTGTACGGCTTCGATTTCGAGATCAAGGTGGTGGCGCGGTTGCCGCAGTGATGTAGGGAGGCAGATGGCCCTATCGCGGGACAAGCCCGCTCCTACAAAAGCGCCGCAACTGCTGAATACTGCAGTGTCACTTATGGGAGCGGCGGTTCGGCGCCCCGACTTGTCCCGCGATAGGGCCATCTGCCTCCACAACGATTAAGACAGTCACATTCCCCTGCTCTACTCCCCTCACGCGGCCCGCAGCCTGCGAGCTCGGACGAAATGCGCATCACGCCCTTTCGATATGCGGCAAGTGAAGGCACAATGCGTGTCCTTTTTTTGGCCGGCCTGGCCGGGGGCCTTTGAAATGATCAAGACGCCGTACTACCTCATCGACAAAACCAAGCTGCTGGGCAACCTGGAGAAGATCGCCTACGTGCGCGAACACTCCGGCGCCAAGGCCTTGCTCGCCCTCAAGTGCTTCGCCACCTGGTCGGTATTCGACCTGATGGAGCAGTACATGGACGGCACCACCTCCTCCTCGCTCTACGAGCTCAAGCTCGGCCGCCAGAAGTTCGCTGGCGAGACCCACGCCTACAGCGTGGCCTGGGCCGACGATGAGGTCGAGGAAATGCTGGAGAACTGCGACAAGATCATCTTCAACTCCATCGGCCAGCTCCAGCGCTTCGCCGAGCAGTCCGAAGGCAAGACCCGCGGCCTGCGCGTCAACCCGCAGGTAAGCAGCTCCGACTACCTGCTGGCCGACCCGGCGCGTCCGTTCAGCCGCCTGGGCGAATGGGATCCGGAAAAGATCGAAAAGGTGATCGGCACGATCTCCGGCTTCATGTTCCACAACAATTGCGAAAACGGTGATTTCAGCCTGTTCGACAAGATGCTCTCGCACATCGAAGAGCGCTTCGGCCATTTGCTGCACCAGGTCCAGTGGGTCAGCCTCGGCGGCGGCATCCACTTCACCGGCGAAGGCTATGCACTCGACGCGTTCTGCGCCCGCCTGAAAGGCTTCTCCGAGAAGTACGGCGTGCAGGTCTACCTGGAGCCCGGTGAAGCAGCGATCACCAACAGCGCCTCGCTGGAAGTCACCGTGCTCGACACGCTCTACAACGGCAAGCACCTGGCCGTGGTCGACAGCTCCATCGAAGCGCACATGCTCGACCTGCTGATCTACCGCCTCAACGCCAAGATGGCCCCCAACGACGGCGAGCACACCTACATGGTCTGCGGCAAGTCGTGCCTGGCCGGCGACATCTTCGGCGAGTACCAATTCGATCGTCCTCTGGCCATCGGCGATCGCCTGTCGTTCATCGACGCGGCGGGTTACACGATGGTCAAGAAGAACTGGTTCAACGGTCTGAAGATGCCGGCCATCGTCGTCAAACAGCTCGACGGCAGCGTCGAGGTCAAGCGCGAGTTCGGTTTCGAAGACTACGTTTCCAGCCTGTCGTAAGACCGGCTTTCAGTAAGGAGCAAGGGATAAATTGAAGAAGAACGTTCTTATCATTGGTGCAGGAGGTGTCGCCAAGGTGGTGGCCCACAAGTGCGCACAGCATAACGACGAACTCGGTCGTATTGCGATTGCGTCACGGAACATCTCCAAATGCCAGGCCATCATCGACAGCGTCAAGGCCAAGGGTAGCCTCAAGGTACCCGCAGACATCCAGGCCTTCTCGCTCAACGCCCTCGATGTCGAGGCGACCAAGGCACTGATCCGCGAGACCGAATCGCAGATCGTGGTCAACGTCGGTTCCGCCTTCCTCAACATGTCGGTGCTGCGTGCCTGCATCGATACCGGTGTCGCCTATCTCGATACCGCGATTCACGAAGAACCGGGCAAGATCTGCGAAACCCCGCCCTGGTATGGCAACTACGAGTGGAAGCATCTCGAGGAGTGCCAGCAGAAGAACATTACCGCCATTCTCGGTGTCGGCTTCGACCCGGGTGTGGTGAACAGCTACGCGAAACTCGCGCAGCAGCAGTATTTCGACCGCATTGATTCGATCGACATTCTCGACGTCAATGCCGGTTCCCACGGCAAGTACTTCGCCACCAACTTCGACCCGGAAATCAACTTCCGCGAGTTCACCGGGCAAGTATGGAGCTGGCAGAACAGCCAGTGGACCAGCAACTCCATGTTCGAGGTCAAGCGCACCGACGACCTCCCGGTGGTGGGTTCGCAGAACCTCTACCTGACCGGTCACGATGAAGTACATTCGATCTCGAAGAACCTGAACGTACCCAATGTGCGTTTCTGGATGAGCTTCGGCGAACACTACATCAACGTGTTCACCGTGCTGAAGAACCTCGGCCTGCTCTCCGAGCAACCGGTCAAGACCGCCGAAGGCCTTGAAGTCGTGCCGCTGAAAGTGGTCAAGGCCGTACTGCCCGATCCAGCATCCCTGGCTCCGGGCTACACCGGCAAGACCTGCATCGGCGATCTGGTCAAGGGCACCAAGGACGGCCAGGCACGCGAAGTGTTCATCTACAACGTCGCCGACCACGAAGAAGCCTACGCCGAGACCGACAGCCAGGGCATCTCCTACACCGCTGGCGTGCCGCCAGTGGCCGCAGCCCTGCTGGTCGCCCGCGGCGAGTGGGATGCCGGGCGCATGGTCAACGTCGAGGAACTGGCCGCCGAGCCGTTCCTCAAGGCGCTGGACGTGATGGGCCTGCCGACCCGCGTCAAGGATGAAAAAGGCGATCGTCCATGGGACGCTGAAGCCTAAGCAGCAAAAAGAAGGGGCGCCCGTTGGCGCCCCTTCTGCATTTCACCCCTGGCGCCCAACCGCCACGCACTTGATCTCCACCAGCAGCCCGTCATGGGCCAGCTCGCTAACACCGACACAGGTCCAGGGGCAGGTACCCCGTGGGAACAGCTCGTCCTTCACCGCACGAAACACCGCCATGTGCTCTCGCAAGCCGACATGATAAGTGGTCAGTTCCACCACATCCGCAAAATCACAACCGGCGGCCGTCAGCACGTCCCTCAGGTTTTCCCACGCCGCGTGAAACTGCTGCCGCGGGTCGGCAATGACCTGCAGGTCCGCCGTACGCCCCACCTGACCGGCCAGATACAACGTATTACCGACCTTCAAGGCCGGCAGATAACCGGCACGTTCGGCAAGTTTCTGCTGGGAAGCGGGAATGATCGGAGTGCGGTCGCTCATTGAGGATGTCCAGTGCTTGAGAGTGGACGCATCTTAGCAAGCGAACGCGAAAGCGAGCTGCGGCATGGCGGCACGCTTTCGAGACGGTAGCTCCGCATCTGGCGGCCCCGCACCAGGGCCGCCAACCGCCGGGCTCAGCCCGCTGGCGAAGTCAGAGGCTGCAGCTGCAGCACTTCATTGGTGTAGTCCCACTCCTCCTGCACCTTGTCAGGATGCTCGTTCAACTTGAGCCCGTAGCTTGGGATGATCTGGTGCAGCTTCTCCTGCCAGGGTGGTGAAGCGACCTTGTCCTTGAACACCTTGCGCAGCAGGTCGAGCATGATCGGTGGCGCGGTCGAGGCGCCCGGCGAGGCACCCAGCAGGCCGGCAATGGTGCCGTCGGCAGAGGTCACGACCTCGGTGCCAAGCTTGAGCACCCCGCCCTGCTCAGGGTCGTTCTTGATGATCTGTACGCGCTGTCCAGCCTGCCACAGGCGCCAGTCTTCTTTCTTGGCATGGGGGAAGTAGGTCTGCAGCGCAGCGAAGCGGTCGTCGTCCGACTGCATGACCTGGCCGATCAGGTACTGCACCAGGTCGAACTCGCGGACCCCGACACGTACCATCGGCCAACTGTTGTGTAGCGTCATGCTGCCGAACAGGTCGAGCAGCGAGCCTTCCTTGAGAAACTTGGTCGAGAAGGTTGCAAAGGGCCCGAACAGAATCACCCGCTTGCCATCGAGCACTCGCGTATCCAGATGCGGCACCGACATCGGCGGCGCCCCCGTCGAGGCGATGCCATAAGCCTTGGCCATGTGGCGCTCGGCAATGGCAGCGTTCTCGGTCACCAGGAACGATCCCCCCACCGGGAAACCTGCGTACTCCTTCGCCTCGGGGATGCCTGACTTCTGCAACAGAGGCAGCGCCGCGCCACCGGCACCGATGAACAGGAACTTGGCATCGGTGGCCGACGTGCTGCCATCCTTGAGGTTCTTATATTCCACATGCCACGAGCCGTCGTCGTTGCGGGTGATGTCCTGCACTTCGCTGGAGAGCTTGAGGTCGAAGTTGGGGCGGGTCTGCAGGTACGTCACGTACTGACGGGTGATCTCGCCGAAATTGACGTCTGTGCCGATCGGCGTCCAGGTCACCGCAAGCTTCTGGTTCGGGTCGCGCCCCTCCATCATCAACGGCACCCACTTGGCGATTTGTGCGTTGTCTTCCGAATACTGCATGGGCTTGAACAGCGGGCTGGCCTGCAGCGCCTCGTAGCGCTTGCGCAGGAAACGGATATTGTCATCGCCCCAGACAAAGCTCATGTGCGGCGTGGCGTTGATGAACGAACGTGGGTTCTTCAGTACCCCCTGCTTGACCTGCCAGGCGAGAAACTGCCGGGTGACCTGAAACGACTCGTTGATCTCCACCGCCTTGCTGATGTCGATCTTGCCGTCCTTTTCAGGGGTGTAGTTCAGCTCGGCCAGCGCCGAATGCCCGGTACCGGCGTTGTTCCAACCGTTTGAGCTTTCCTCGGCGACCTTGTCCAGCCGCTCGATCATCTCCATCGACCAACCGGGCTCGAGCTCGTTGAGCCACACGGCCAGCGTGGAGCTCATGATCCCGCCGCCCACCAGCAGCACATCGACCCGCTTGCTCTCGGCGGCCTGTACGGCCGTGAGGCCAAAGGCCAAGGCCAGGCCCGCAAGGGCCGGTTTGAATGCGATTCCTCTGTTCATGTGCTCCCTCCGTCGAGGCACCGCTGGCCCCGATCCTGTCCGTGAATGTGCCTTGCCCCTGGTCCGAGTGTTCGTGCCTGTGGCGTACGAAATCCCAGGCAAGCTTAGCTGAGTGATTCACTCAGGTTAGCCGCTCGCGCATTCAGGCTGTGGTGGTGGAACCGAGGTCAAGCGGTCAGGCAACTTCAAGAAGCCTCTTGCAACTCGACCGCTCCGCAAATACTGTATGAAAAACCAGTATCTCGAGACATCCCCATGCAACTCATCGCCAAGCTCGGCATTCTCGCCGACGCCGCCAAATACGATGCCTCGTGCGCCAGCAGCGGCGCGCCCAAGCGCAGTTCGCGAGGGCGTGACGGGCTTGGCGCCACCGATGGCATGGGCATCTGCCACAGCTACACCCCTGACGGGCGCTGCGTATCGCTGCTCAAGGTGTTGCTCACCAACTTTTGCCTGTACGACTGCCAGTACTGCGTCAATCGCCGCTCCAGCAACGTGCCGCGCGCACGCTTCAGCCCCGAGGAAGTGGTGCGTCTGACCCTCGACTTCTACCGGCGCAACTGCATCAGCGGGCTGTTCCTGAGCTCGGGCATCATCCGCTCGGCCGACTACACCATGGAGCAGTTGAACCGCGTTGCCAGGCTGCTGCGCGAAGAGCACGGTTTCCGAGGCTACATCCACCTCAAGACCATTCCCGACGCCGACCCGCTGCTGATCGAAGAAGCCGGGCGCCTGGCCGACCGGCTGAGCGTCAACGTCGAGCTGCCCACCGAGGCCAGCCTCAAGCGCCTGGCGCCGGAAAAACAGGCACACACCATCCGCCAGGCCATGGGCGTGATTCACCAGGGCCAGCAGGCCGTGGCCGGCGAACCGCGGGCGCCGCGTTTCACGCCAGCCGGCCAGAGCACCCAGGTAATCGTCGGTGCCGATGCCACCGACGACCGCACCCTGCTGCGCAACGCCGAATCGCTGTACCAGGGCTATGGCCTCAAGCGCGTGTACTACTCCGCCTTCAGCCCGATCCCGGACAGCCCGAACAGCGTGCCCCTGGCCGCACCGCCGCTGCTGCGCGAGCACCGCCTGTACCAGGCCGACTTCCTGATGCGTGGCTACGGCTACAAGGCCGGCGAGCTGCTCGGCCAGGCCGGTAACCTGGCGTTGGACATCGACCCCAAGCTGGCCTGGGCCCTGGCCAACCGCGAGGTCTTTCCGCTGGACCTGAACCGCGCCGAGCCCGCCCTGCTCGCCCGTATTCCCGGTATCGGCCTGCGCAGCGTACAGCGGCTGGTGGCGCTGCGACGCGAGCGGCGGATCCGCTACGACGACCTGATCCAACTGCGCTGCGTGCTGGAAAAAGCCCGGCCGTTCATCGTCACCAGCGATTACCGTCCAGCCCAGGCCGAACTGCGCAGCGGCATGCTGCGCCAACGCCTGCGCGAACCGCAGGCACCGGTGCAGATGGGGCTATGGGCATGATCGCGCTGGATTGCGACGACCTGTTCGGCACCTGGCGCGACCAGGCGCGGGTGCTGCTCGGCCATGGCATCGACCCGGCCGAGGTGACCTGGGGCCAGGGGCCGATGGACGACCTGCTGGCCATCCCCACGCCTTTACCACAAGGGCCCGGCCCCTTCCGTGCGCGGGTGCCCGCGGCCCTGCTGGCACAGCTTGAGCAGGCCGCTCGCTATCGCGGCGAACAACGCTGGAACCTGCTGTACGAAGTCCTCTGGCGTGTCGCCCATGGAGATCGCACCGCAATGCTCGCCGGCGACCGCCTGGGCAGCGAGTTGCAGCGGCGTATCAAGCAGGTCTCCCGCGAGGCGCATCACCTGCACGCCTTCGTGCGCTTCGTGCCGTTGCCGGAAGCGGTCGCCGAGCGCCTGCAACTGGACCTGGTGGCCTACCACGAACCTGCCCATGACATCCTTGAAAGCGCCAGTGGCCATTTTGCCGACCGCCTCGGGCGCCAGCGCTGGCTGATCGCAACGCCCACCGATGGCATACGCTTCGACGGCAGCGAGCTCGACTACCGTCGGCAATGTCCGCGTGAATGGGTGGACTGGGCGCGCCATGCCGAAGATCCCGGCGCCGAGCTGTGGCGTACCTACTACCGCTCCACCTTCAACCCGGCGCGGCTGAACCCTGATGCCCTGCGCCTGCACATGCCGGGGCGTTTCTGGCGCCACCTGCCCGAGGGCATGCTCATTCCCCAGCTCGAAGGTTTGGCGCGCCAAGGCAAGCAACGTGACGGGCAGGCACTGGAGGTTGGCTTGCAACGTGGCAAGCGGGTCGGGCGCTGAGCGCCGTTGTTGCCTACACTTTCGCTGATTGCCTCTGATTTCCGGGAGCCACCATGGACGATTCCAGCCAAGGCAAGCCACCCACCTTCTGGCAGATGCTGCACAGCATCCTGGCTGCCGCCTTCGGCGTGCAGAGCGGCAAGAACCGCGCGCGCGACTTCACCCACGGCAAGGCCAGCCACTTCATCGTGATGGGGGTGATGTTCACCCTGGTGTTCATCCTGGTGCTGGTGGGGCTGGTGCAGTTGGCGATGCATCTGACGGGGCGGTGAAACAATCATTTGACGCGCGCAGGCCAGAACGCACCCGCCCGCGGAATTCCCTCCCGCGGGCGGCTCAGGTTGCAGTTCACGGTCTGAAGTTTGCGTTACTGATGGCTGACCCAGTACACAGCGGTCACGACAACCAGCACGATCAGGCACAGGATCGCCCAGGCGTCGACACTGCTGTCAGGCTTGCGGAGCTTGGTCGGGTTTCCCATTGCATTGCCTCTTGTAGTGGTTATGGGAATGCACGTCACACCAGCAGTTAAGTCCAGCAATGCCCTTTGCTCAAGCAGGGTCTTTCAATAATCGACGGGTGACGTCAGGAACGGGTAGCGATAGTCGGTGCCCCGCCCCTCTGCGCTGTAGCGGCGGAAGTCGACGTCATAGCCTTTGCGGGCGCTCAGTTCCAGCCAGCGCTGCGCCTTCGCCGCATCGATGGCCTGCAGCACTGGCAGGCGGTACAGGTGTTGCCCGTCACGGTCCATCGCCAGGCCCCGGGCGTCGTCATGCAGCATCACCATGGCCCAGCCACCCAGGCTGAAATGCCCGCCCATGAGCACGCTCAGCCGCCCATCCACGCGAGCCTGCAAGGCCTCCGGCGAACTGTTGACCGCGCTGAACAATACATCGCGCCCCGGCACCAGGCCAACCGCCTCGAACGCCTGCATTGCACCGAACGCCATCTGGTCGTTCGCCGACCACACCAGGCGCACCCGCGGATAGCGCTGCAGCAGCAACTTGGCCTGCTCGAAGGCCCGTTGGCGGCTCCAGCCGCCATACACCAGCTGGCGCAAGCGTACGTGCGGAAACTCGGCCAACGCCCGCCGCATGCCTTGCTCGCGCAGTTGCGAAGCAGGCGTGGTGCTGATGCCGGAAAACGCCAGCAGCTCGATCGGTTCGCCTGTTCGGGGCAGGCTGGCGACCAGGTCGTGCAGCATCTGGTAACCCGCCTGTTCGTCATTGCCGACCAGTGAGCCGAGCAGCGGCGCGTACTTGCCCGGCTGTGCCTGAATCGCCTCGACCTGTCCCTCGGTCAGGCCGTTGTTGACCAACAACAGCTTGACCCCGCTGCCCTGCGACAGGCGCATGATCTCTGGCGCCACATACTGCTCGTTGACCAGCACCAGGTAGTCGGGCTTGTGCTCGCCCTGCAGGACCGCCCGCGCCTGCTCCAGTTGCCGCTCGGCCTGGCGCTCGCCGTACTCCACGCGCAGATCCATGCCCAGGTCGTCGGCCGCCGCTTGCATGAAACGCGAATAGCCAACCCAGAACGTCTCATCGGACAACCCGGGATTGAGAAAAACCACCGAAGCGGCTTGGGCGCTTGCCACCAGCGGCAGACCCAGGCACAGGCTGCGGCACAGCGTCCTGATGACCATGCGAGACATCCCTGCAAAAGCAAAGGATACAGTATAACGGCGCATGGCCATCCCGGATAAATAGCAGCCAGTCTCACTTAGTCCAAATGGTTCTTTTCATATGCAAAAACATCACTTTAGCGCATAAATACAACCTGTTATCGTTCCCCCGCTCCGACCCGGAGTGCGCGGCCGTGCGCGCGATTAGCTGCATGCAGCCTGAGACAGGACTTTTATGTACGTATACGACGAGTACGATCAGCGGATCATCGAGGACCGCGTCAAGCAGTTCCGTGATCAGACCCGCCGCTACCTGGCCGGTGAGCTGAGCGAAGAAGAATTCCGCCCTCTGCGCCTGCAGAACGGCCTCTACATCCAACGTTTCGCCCCGATGCTGCGCGTCGCCGTGCCCTACGGCCAGTTGAACGCGCGCCAGGTCCGCATGCTGGCCAAGATCGCCCGCGACTACGACAAGGGCTACGCGCACATCTCCACCCGCCAGAACGTGCAGTTCAACTGGCCTGCACTGGAAGACATCCCGGACATCCTGGCTGAACTTGCCACCGTGCAGATGCACGCGATCCAGACCAGCGGCAACTGCCTGCGCAACACCACCACCGACCAGTTTGCCGGCGTTGCCGCAGACGAGCTGATCGATCCACGCCCCTGGTGTGAGATCGTCCGTCAGTGGACCACCTTCCACCCGGAATTCGCCTACCTGCCGCGCAAGTTCAAGATTGCGATCAACGGTTCGAAGGAAGACCGCGCAGCCATCGAAGTGCACGACATCGGCCTTGAGCCTGTGCGCAACGAAGCCGGCGAGCTGGGCTTCCGCGTGCTGGTCGGTGGCGGCCTGGGCCGCACGCCGGTGGTCGGCTCGTTCATCAATGAGTTCCTGCCCTGGCAGGACCTGATCAGCTACCTCGACGCCATCCTGCGCGTGTACAACCGTTACGGCCGTCGTGACAACAAGTACAAGGCGCGGATCAAGATCCTGGTCAAGGCCCTGACGCCAGAAGTGTTCGCCGAGAAGGTAGAGGCCGAAATGGCCCACCTGCGTGGCGGCAACAGCACCCTGACCGAAGCAGAAGTCCAGCGCGTCTCGCGTCACTTCATCGACCCCGAGTACCAGGCCCTCGACAATGTCGACTACAGCGCCCTGGACCAGGAGCACCCAGGGTTCGCCCGCTGGCGTTCGCGCAACACCCGTGCGCACAAAAAGCCTGGCTATGTGGCCGTGACCCTCTCGCTCAAACCTACCGGTGTCGCTCCAGGCGACCTGACCGACAAGCAGCTCGATGCCGTGGCCGACCTCGCCGAGCGCTACAGTTTCGGCTTCCTGCGCACCTCGCACGAGCAGAACATCATTCTCGCCGACGTCGAGCAGCGCCAGCTGCACGCGCTGTGGCTGGAACTGCGTGAAGGTGGTTTCGCCACACCGAACATCGGCCTGCTGACCGACATCATCTGCTGCCCAGGCGGCGACTTCTGCTCCCTGGCCAACGCCAAGTCGATCCCGATCGCCGAGTCCATCCAGCGCCGCTTCGACGACCTGGACTACCTGTTCGACATCGGCGAGCTCGACCTCAACATTTCCGGCTGCATGAACGCCTGCGGCCACCACCACGTGGGCCACATCGGCATCCTCGGCGTGGACAAGAAAGGTGAGGAGTTCTACCAGGTGTCGCTGGGCGGCAACGCCGCGCGCGATGCGAGCCTGGGCAAGATTCTCGGCCCCTCCTTCGCCCAGGACGACATGGCTGACGTGATCGAGAAGCTGATCAACGTGTACGTCGAGCAGCGCAACGAAGACGAGCGCTTCATCGACACCTACCAGCGTATCGGCATCGACCCATTCAAGGAACGCGTCTATGCAGCGAATCATTAAGAACAACCAGCTCATCGACGAAACCTGGCACCTGCTGCCCAAGGAAACCTCGTTCGACGAGCTGACCAACTGCGACGACTACATCGTTCCACTGCAGCTGTGGCGCGACCATGCCCATGCCCTCAAGGCCCGCGACGGCGGCCTGGGCGTGTGGCTGGACAGTGACGAAGAAGCCGAGGAAATCGGCGAGGACGTCCAGCACTTCCAGGTCATCGCCCTGAACTTCCCGGCCTTCACCGACGGGCGCAACTACTCCAATGCGCGCCTGCTGCGTGATCGCTACCAGTACAAGGGCGAGCTGCGCGCCATTGGCGACGTACTGCGCGACCAACTGTTCTACATGGCCCGCTGCGGCTTCGATGCCTTCGCCATCCGTGCCGACAAGGACCCGGAAGACGCGTTGCAGAGCCTGAAGGACTTCTCGGTCACCTACCAGGGTGCCACCGACGAGCCGCTGCCGCTGTTCCGCCGCCGCTGATCGCCGCCTGCTGTAACGAACGGCCCGCCTTCTGGCGGGCCGTTTCGTTTGCGCGTTTTTTTCTAATGTTGGGTGCTGGCCTGCCGATATCACTGGTGTACCCGTATCTCTATTCGGCAGGATGCTAATGAATCCGATAACAGCTGCACAGCGCCTGGCCCCGGTCCTGACTGCCCCGCAACCGGCCCCGGCCAGCGCCAGCAACCCGACCGGCATCGCCAGTGTCTCGGCAGTCCCGAGCACCAGCGTGATTCTCGGCCAGAGCAACACCATCAGCGATTCCGAGACCTACTCGCGCCAGGGTCTGCTGCCAGGCCAGGTCCGTTATGTCTGGGAAAAGGACAGCCAGGACAAGCTCGCCACCACGCTGCAGACCGCCTTCCAGTCGTCCAGCAGCGCGGGCCGCTTCAAAGGCATTGGTGCGGCCTTGATCGAACAGCTCGCACAGAACGGCGGCAAGAACATTTCGCAGTCGGTGTTCGCCTTCAGCGACGACTCTCCAATCGACCCTGGCGTGCTCAAGCTGCAGCAGCAGCGCCTGCGCGAGAATCCCGACAGCGGCGTCACCTTCAGCCTGACCACCGCTTCCGGCGCGACCATTCGGTTGTCGCTGGCCAGTAGCGAAAAGGGCCTTGCGGTGAGCGCCGAAGTCGAAGGCGGCTCGCTCAGCAGCGAAGAACTCAAGGGCCTGGGCAACCTCGCCGACTCCTTCCAATCCACCATCGATGGTCTCAACGAGGTGCCACCCCAGCTCAAGCTCGGCGCACTGGTCAAGCTCGATCCGAAGCTGTTCAGCGCCTTGCAGATAAACAGCAAGTTCGAATCCCTGAGCGGCGAGCAGACGTTCTCCCTGAGCCTCGATGACAAGGCGCGCAGCCTCAGCCTGCAGGGCCCGTCCGGCCAGGTGCAACTGAGCCTGGACACCCAGGACGCCGAGCTGCTGGGCAAGTCGGCGCAGCGCAAGGCGGCGATCGACAACTACCTGACCCAGTTCGACGCCGCCCAGCGCCGTGGCCGTGGCGACGAGAACCTGATGAACCTGTTCAAGAACGCGTTCACCCAGCTCAACAGCATTGACGACAATCGCCAACCTGCGGTGCAAAGCCCGACGGCCCTGAACGACAAGGACCGTGCCCTGCTCAGCGGCCTGGCCGACTTCAGCGCCTCGATCAGCGAAACCACACGCAGAAGCAACCCGATGCGCCTGGACGAAACCGACAGTTTCACCTTCAGCACCTCGCAGAGCACCACGGTCAAGAGCCGCGGCCTGCAGGACCGGTCGGTGGAGCAGAACCAGCAGAGCAAACTCACCGCCTCGTTCCACCGCGGCCTCAATCCGCTGACCAACCTGGTGCTGGGCAGCGACCGCGAGTCGCAGAACTACAGCTACCACCTGATCGACGACCAGGCCAGCAGCACCACCCGCCTGGCCTATGACAAAGGCCAACTGGTGGAAGCCAGCGCGACCCAGCAGGCGAGCCAGAAAGAGCGAATCCTCACCTATGTCGATGGCGACCTGAAAAGCGACGTGACCACGCCCAAGGCAGTGACCCAGTCGCGCAACGTGCTGAACCTGCTCAAGGATGCATTCGAGCAGGACCGCATCGCCCAGCGCGATCGCGGTGTGTCGCTGCTCGAGGGGCTGCTGCAATCGCAGCGCAGCCGCTGGTTGCTGCAGACCGATCCGTCGAAGATCGCGGCCTGACAAAGGACCTGTGGGGGCGGCGAACCGCCGCCGCCACAGGGACTGAGTCAAGCTCAGAGAAGGCTTACCCCCTCACCCCCAGCATCCCGCGATCGACGATGAAGTCGATCACCGCCTGCAACCCGTCACCCTTCTTCAGGTTGCTGAACGTCCAGGGTCGCTCGGGGCGCATGCGGTTGGTGTCGCGCTCCATCACTTCCAGCGAAGCACCGACATAAGGTGCAAGGTCGGTCTTGTTGATCACCAGGAAGTCCGACTTGGTGATGCCCGGCCCGCCCTTGCGCGGGATCTTCTCGCCTTCGGCCACGTCGATCACGTAGATGGTCAGGTCGGCCAGTTCCGGGCTGAAAGTCGCGCTCAGGTTATCGCCACCACTCTCGACGAAGATCACCTCCAGGTTACCGAACTTGCGCGCCAGCGCTTCTACCGCCGCCAGGTTCATCGAGGCGTCTTCGCGAATCGCGGTGTGCGGGCAGCCGCCGGTCTCGACACCGACGATACGCTCCGGCTCCAGGGCCCCGGCCTCGGTGAGGATGCGCTGGTCCTCCTTGGTGTAGATATCGTTGGTCACCACGGCGATGTGGTAATGATCACGCATGGCCTTGCACAGGGCCTCGAGCAGCGCGGTCTTGCCGGAGCCGACCGGGCCGCCGACACCGACGCGCAGGGGTTGCTGATAGCTTTGCATGTTGGCAGTCCTCAGGAACGGAACAAACGGGTGTATTGGGTTTCGTGTCGTGACGAGGCGATGGCCAGCAGCGGCAGGCCGCCGCCCAGTTCGTCATCCCCCAGGGTCAAAGCCTGGTCGAGCACAGCGGGCAACTCGGCGCCCAAGTCGCGCAGCAAGGTCTGGGCCGCCTGCTGGCCGAATGGCACCAGCTTGACCCCGGCCATGACGGCGCCTTCCAGCCATGCGAAGCCATGGCCCAGGGCCAAGTCGCGCAGCGGGATCGACCAGTGCGCGCCCAGCCAGGCCATGCCGCCAAGCTGGGATAGCTCGATGCTCTCACGCCAGGCCGGCGCCTGGGCCAGTTGCCAGCCATCGAGCAGCCGCGCCAGGGCGCTGCCCCGCTGGCGCTCTTCAAGCCGCAGCTCGGCCGTCTCGCGGTTGGCCAGCAGAAATTGGGTCCAGCGTGCGAAGGCCTCGGCATCATCGTCCTGGCATGCGCGGTAGAGGCGCGCCAGCAACGGCCAGTCGAGACAGCCCAGGGTGTCGTGCAACTGCTCACGCTGCCAGGCACAAAAGCCGGCCGTGTCACGCACCCAACCGGCCTCGACGGCCCACTCCAGGCCTTGCGAGTAGGTGAAACCACCCACCGGCAGGCCCGGACTCGCCAGTTGCAGCAGACGCAACAGCGCCAGGTCGCTGCTCATCAGCCGGCCAGCACGAACGCGGCGCCGGCCAGCAAGCCACCACCGAATAGCTTCTGCAGCTTGCTGTGGCGGCGCAGCAGGCAGCCAACGCCGAACCCGACCACCAGCAGCAGCGCACTGACGGTGACGAAGCCTGCACTGAACAGCCAGAACGCGCTGGGCGTCGCTTCAACGCCGTGGGCCCAGCCATGGAACAGGGCGAACACCGGCATGGCCAGGGCCAGCAGCACCTGGCGGTTGGGCAGCAGCATGGCGCAGGCGGCCACCACCAGCGAAATGGAGATCATGGTTTCGACACCGACCAGGTCACCGAACAGATGCCCCAGCACCGCGCCGCCGAACATCGCCGAGAGCGTGGCCAGGGGCAAGCTCAGGTTGCGTCGGGTCAGCGCGGCCAATACGCCGGTACCCAGCAGCATGAGCAGGTGGTCCAGGCCTGTCAGCGGGTGCAACAGACCATCCTGCAGCGGGTTGTTGTCGTGGCCGGGGTGGGCGAAGGCTGGCAAGGCAATCATCAATAACGCGAGGGCGAGGGCTTTTTTCATTGTGTGCTCCAAGGCAGTTCGGAAGGATTACAGGCGAACGAAGGGATGATCGTGGGCGTGGCCATGAGGGGCGCTCTGGTAGGCGCCAGCCTCCGGCTCGAATGGCGCATGCTCGATCAGCACCTCAAGGCCCAGGCCGCGCACCATTTCGTCCAGCACATGATCATGCTGGTAGCGCAAAAAGCCGGCCTCGATCTGCAACGGCACATGGCGATTGCCCAGGTGATAGGCCGCACGCGCCAGCAACAACGGATCGGCGCAGCGCACTGTGGACACACGCTCCGGTGCCGCCAGCACCTGCACCAGATGCTGGCCATCGGCATCGGCGAGCAGTTCGCCACCGCGCAGCAGATGGCCGCGCTCAAGCATCAGGCCGGCTTCGCGGCCATCGTCGAGGGTCACGCGCAGGCGGCTCTTGATTCGGCTGTCCACATCCAGGGTGACAGTACCGGTGACCGAGGCAGCCTCGACGACACGGCGGGTCAGGACAATCATGCTTGCTCCTTCAGAACAGGAAATAACGCTGGGCCAGCGGCAGTTCGCTGGCCGGTTCGCACACCAGCAACTCGCCATCGGCGCGCACCTGGTAAGTCTGGGCATCGACCTCGATCAACGGTTGCAGGCCGTTATGCACCATGTCGGCCTTGCGCACTCGGCGACAGCCGCGGGTGACCCCGATCAGGCTGCGCAGCCCGAGCTCCTCGGCCAGCCCACGGTCCATGGCGGCCTGGGGCAGGAAAGTCATGCGCGTGGCGTGGCGAGCTGCACCGAAGCTTGCGTACATCGGGCGGTAGTGCACCGGCTGCGGGGTCGGGATCGAGCCGTTGATATCGCCCATGGGCGCCGTGACGATCAGGCCGGCCTTGATCACCGCCGACGGCTTGACACCGAAGAACGCTGGCGACCAGACCACCAGGTCGGCCAGCTTGCCCACCTCCACCGAACCGACCTCGTGCGCGATGCCATGGCTCAGCGCCGGATTGATGGTGTACTTGGCGATGTAGCGCTTGACCCGGAAGTTGTCGCTGTAGCTGCTGTCCGGCGCCAGGGGCCCACGACGCACCTTCATCTGGTGGGCCACCTGCCAGGTCCGCAGCACCACTTCGCCGACCCGGCCCATGGCCTGGGAGTCGGACGACGTCATGGAGAACGCGCCCATGTCGTGGAGGATGTCCTCGGCGGCGATGGTCTCACGGCGGATACGCGACTCGGCAAAGGCCACGTCTTCGGCAATGCTCGGGTCCAGGTGGTGGCAGACCATGAGCATGTCCAGGTGCTCATCCACGGTGTTGATGGTGTAGGGCAACGTCGGGTTGGTCGAGGACGGCAGCACGTTGGCCTGCCCCGCCGCGCGAATGATGTCCGGCGCATGACCACCGCCCGCCCCTTCGGTATGGAAGGTATGGATGGTGCGATCGCCACTCGCTGCCAGGGTGTCCTCGATGCAGCCGGATTCGTTGAGCGTATCGCTGTGGATCGCGACCTGGATGTCCATCTCTTCGGCCACGCTCATGCAGCAATCGATGGCCGCCGGCGTCGAACCCCAGTCTTCGTGCAATTTCATGCCCATGGCACCGGCGGCGATCTGCTCGCGCAGCGGTTCGGGCTTGGAGACGTTGCCCTTGCCGAGAAAACCGATGTTGATCGGCAAGCTGTCGGCAGCCTGGAGCATGCGCGCCAGGTACCAGGGCCCCGGCGTACAGGTGGTGGCGTTGGTACCGGTCGCCGGACCGGTGCCGCCGCCGATGAAGGTAGTGACGCCGCTGGTCAGGGCTTCATCCACCTGCTGCGGGGAGATGAAGTGGATGTGTGTGTCGATGCCGCCTGCGGTGACGATCTTGCCCTCGGCGGCGATCACTTCCGTCGCTGCGCCGACCGGGATGGTGACGCCGGGTTGAATGTCCGGGTTGCCCGCCTTGCCGATGGCGACGATACGCCCCCCGCGCACGCCGATGTCGGCCTTGACGATCCCCCAATGATCGATGATCAGCGCATTGGTCAGCACCAGGTCCACGGCTTCGGCGGCCAGCATCTGGCCCTGCCCCATGCCATCGCGAATGACCTTGCCACCACCGAACTTGACCTCCTCGCCATAGATCGTAAAGTCCTTCTCGACTTCGACCCACAGCGCCGTATCGGCCAGGCGCACGCGGTCGCCGACGGTGGGCCCGAACATATCGGCGTAGGCCCGACGGGAAATACGGCTCATGCCTTGCCCTCCAGCGCGCCCATCACCTTGCCCTGGAAGCCATACACTTCCCGCTTGCCGGCGTAGGCCACCAACTGCACGGTACGTGACTGACCAGGCTCGAAACGCACGGCGGTGCCGGCGGGGATGTCCAGGCGAAAACCCCGTGCTGGTTCGCGCTCGAACACCAGCGCATCGTTGACTTCGTAGAAGTGGTAGTGCGAGCCGACCTGCACCGGGCGGTCGCCATGATTGGCAACGCTGACGCTGACCGTTTCACGGCCGACATTGAGTTCGATGTCGCCTGCGGCGACCTGGATTTCTCCGGGAATCATGAATGCCTCCTGGGCAGCGTCAGACGATAGGCTCGTGGACCGTCACAAGCTTGGTGCCATCGGGGAAGGTCGCTTCCACCTGGACGTCGGGGATCAGCTCCGGCACACCCTCCATGACCTGGTCACGGCTGAGCACCTCGCGGCCCAGGCTCATCAGTTCGGCAACCGTGCGACCGTCACGCGCGCCCTCCATCACTGCGGCGCTGATCAGTGCCACAGCTTCCGGGTAGTTGAGCTTCAGTCCACGGGCCAGGCGGCGCTCGGCGACCAGCGCGGCCGTGAACAGCAGCAGTTTGTCTTTCTCTCTCGGGGTCAGCTCCATGGGAGGCTCTCTCAGGTGGCCCAGATGCGCGGCGGGCTCGGCGCCAGGCCCAGGACGGCCGGGCGCAACAGATGCCAGAGGCGCTGCAGGGTGCGTTGCACATGTTGGTTGTCGTTATCGAGCAGGCGAATCACCAGCAACGGCCCGAGCAGGGTCGCGCCAGCCGGAGTGTCCACGTCGTCGAGCACCTGGCGTACCTGCTCGAGCAGGTGCGTATCGGCAGGTGCGGCGCAGAAGGTCGCGACCAGCGGATAACCGCCGAGTTTTTCCAGATGCCCGCCCTCTACGCGCAAGCGCTCGTGGAGCCCCGGCTCGTGGGGCAGCTCTACCTGCAGTCGGCTGTCGAGGGCGCCATGATCGAAGCGCTCGTTCATCACCGGACGGCCCAGGCACAAGGTTTCCCAGGCCAGCAGGCGAGCGCCGGGTTCAAGGGTGAAACGGCTGTCGAGCCGGGCCCGGGCGCCGTCGAAGAAGATGCTGTCGTGAGGCAGCCATTCCAGCGTGCTGTCAGCCGCCAGGTGGAAGCGTTGCGCCAGCTGCGCGGTCGGACCGATGCTGCGGTAGAACTTGCTCGCGCCAGGCATGGTCAGCAGCGCGTGGCTGCCAGGCTCCAGATGGATATCGAGTTCGAGCCGGTCACCTGCGACGATGCCGCCGGGCGGGTGAAGGATGTAGACATGACACGGCGCGCCTTCAGGATAGAACGGGCGCTGCACCAAAAGAGGGCCGTAATGTTTGCGCGCACCAAGGCGAGTCACGTCCCCGCGCTTGACGAAGCGCAATTGCAGGTGAGCACTCCAGCCGCTATCGCCTTCAGATTGTTCGAATTGTTGCGCGGACGACATCCTGCAGCCCCTGAAATCCGTGGTGTGGCTAAATATTGGCTGATCTGTCGCGTTTACCTACGATGGGGTACGCAATGACCGCTTGTCTGAATTGCTGAACTGATATAGCAGGTTGCGGGCCAACTCCGCAGATGAACGAAGATGAAATTTTTCGGTCGCCGCTCCGGGATAGGGCGCCGCGCACAACCAAGGAGCGGCCTTGAGCCCGGTTTCGGTGCTTATGGGCCCAGGGGCTGCGTCAGTGGCTGCAGAGTGCTTCAAGCAGGCTTACCCGCGAAAACGGCACCGCGATATTCGCCACGGCGCTGCGACAATCGACCACACCAACACCGCCACCCTCCCCGCCATCCGAATGGTAGATTCGCGGCCATGAAAACCACCCGTCGGACACGTTCGCTGACCGCCTGGACGCTCTATGCCAGCGTTCTGTTCAGCCTGTTGCTCTGTGGCCTGCACCACGGCCAGATGAGCGGCCTGCGTCTGTCGGGCCTGGACGGTGGTTTCTGCGCCCTCGACAGTACCGGCAAAGGCCCGGCCATCGACCTGGGCGACAGCAACAGCGACCAGCACATGGCCCAGCTCGATTGCCCGGTGTGCTCCTCCTTTGCACTGGCCGTGCCGCTGACCGGTAGCCTGTGGTCATTCCCAGCAGCACACAGCGGCCCCCCCTCGCCGATCATCGTGCGCAGTTGGGCGCAGCCGCCGCCGCGCTACCTGCGCCCCGCCATCCCGCCCCGCGCATCCCCTTCCTATTTCCCCGCAGCAGCGCCCCTCGCCTGACCCCAGGCGGGCACGCCCGTGCCCGCGGGTCAGCCATGACCTTTGCGTGGAATCACTACAACATGATCCGCAACACTTCTCTGGTGCTCCTGATGGGCACCACCTGCACCTGTGCCTGGGCTGACGTCGCCCCCGTGCAACTCGACGCCACCACCATCGACGCCGAACAGCAGGCGCCTTCCGGCGTGCAACTGGACGAACCGATCCGTACCGGCTCGCGCCTGGGCCTCACCGCACGGCAGACACCCGCTTCGGTCAGCGTCTCGGACCGCCGGGTAATCGAGCAGCGTGACGCCAAGGACAGCCAAGACGTGATCAACGCCATGACCGGCGTCAACGCCTCGGCCAACCCCGGCTACGGTGGTTTCGTCGCCTACCGTGGCTTCACCCAGAACCAGGTGACCCAGCTCTACAACGGCATCAACCTGGGCTACAGCAGCGCCACCCGTCCGGTGGATGCCTGGGTGCTGGATAGGGTCGAGCTGCTCGGCGGACCGTCGTCGTTCCTGCATGGCGCCGGTGCCGTGGGTGGCTCGATCAACTACATCACCAAGCTCGCCAGCCGCGAAGCGCAAACCCTCGATGGGCGCATCCGCTACGGCAGCTACGACGACTCGGAAGTCGCCTTCGGCATCAACCAGGCCCTGGCCGAGAACCCCGCCGATGCCCGTCACTTCGCGCGCCTGGACTTCAGCCACAGCCAGGGTAATGGCTACATTGACCGCAACCAGCGCAACACCGACAGCCTGGCCTTCTCGTTGCTCAGCGACCTCACGCCCAACCTCACCCACACCCTGGCCCTGGAGTACCAGGAAGACAAAGAGGACAGCCCCTACTGGGGTTCGCCCATCCTGCCGGGGCGCAGCACCATGAAGATCGACAAGAGCCGACGCTTCGAGAACTACAACGTCGCCGACGGACGCTACGAGCAGCGAGTGCGCTGGCTGCGCTCGATCCTCGATTACCAGGTGAGCGACAGCACCAGCGTGCAGAACACCCTCTACCACTACAATGCCCAGCGTGATTACCGCAATCTTGAAAGCTACCGCTACAACAGCGCCGGCAACGTGGTGCGCTCCAGCCCCTACCTGCAGCGCCACCAACAGAGCGTGATCGGCGATCGCGTCGAGCTGCGCCACGACAACAGCCTGTTCGGGCTGAGCAGCCAGTGGTCGCTGGGGCTGGACTGGTCGAGCATGCACCAGACCCTGTACCCGACCTCGGGCAGCTACAGCGACGTGGTCGATCCGGATCACTTCGACCCCGGCAGCTTCTACGACATTCCAGGCGTCAATCGCGGCCTGACCAAACAACGACGCAACGAGGTGCTCAATCGCGCACTGTTCGCCGAGAACCGCCTGCAACTGACCGACCGCCTGGCCCTGCTGACGGCCCTGCGCTACGACTACCTGGACATGCAGGTCACCAACTATGGCCCGGTCAGCCCCAGCTCGCCGGCCTACTTCGAGCGCCGCTGGGAGCCGCTGTCCGGGCGCGTAGGCCTGACCTACGAGCTGACGCCGACAGCCAGTGTCTACCTGCAGTACAGCAACTCCGCCGACCTGCCAGCCGGTTCGCTGGCATCGGCGACCTATTCCAACGTCGGCTTGTTCGACTTGTCCAAGGGCGAGCAGTGGGAGGCCGGCAGCAAGTTCGACTTCCTTGACGGACGCGGCGCCGCCACCGTGGCGGTCTACCAGATCGTGCGCAAGGATTTCGCGGTGCGTGACTCCAACGACCCCAACCTGACGGTGCAGGCGGGCCAGCAGACCTCGCGCGGTATCGAGCTGTCCGGGCGCCTGCAGGTCACGCCCAAGCTGTTGGCCGAGGCCAACTACGCCTATGTCGATGCCCGATACGATGAATTCAACGAAGCGGTGGGCGGCGTGTCGGTATCTCGCAAAGGCAATGCGCCGGTCAACGTGCCGGCCAACGTCGCCAACCTGTGGTTCAGCTATGCCTTCACTCAAGACTGGTCGGCCGGCGTGGATGCTCGCTACGTAGACTCGGTCTACGCCGACAACGCCAACAGCTTGAAGGCCCCCTCCTACACTCTGTTCGGCGCTTTCGCCCGCTATCGTCTGGACCAACACACCACCCTCACCGGTCGCGTACGCAACCTCACCGATGAGGTGTATGCCAAGCAGGCTTATGGGCAGCAGTACTACATGGGCGCGCCGCGCACCTTCGAGGTGGCAATGGATGTGAAGTTCTAGCGCGACACTACGCGCAGAGCAAAGCGTCTGAAAGCTGGCGTGCCCCCTGTGGGAGCGCGCCAGCTTGATGCTCGCAAGGGTGGGTACGCTACAGCGGTCGATCCGACGCCAACAAGCGCTCGAGCCCCTGCCACTCATGCTCGCTGACCGCCACGCCTTGGCGCTGCGAAACCGCCCGCTCCCTGAACCGCCGCTCCCCCGGCAAACGCGACAACCCCGCCGCGTGCATCTGCTCCACCAATGCACGACTGCGCTCGGCAAAACGCCCACCTTCGGCCTTGCTCGGGTCGATGACAATGATCAACTGCCCGGTCCAGGGGGTCTTGGCGCCTGGATGTTGCGACCAGTCGAACTCCCAAGAAAAATGCCCGCCCGTCAGCGCCGCCGCGAGTAGTTCGACCATCATCGACAGCGCCGAGCCCTTGTGCCCACCGAACGGCAGCAAGGCGCCGCCTTCGAGAATTGCCTTGGGATCGGTGGTCGACTCACCTTCGGCATCGACGCCGACACCTGGCGGCAATTGCTCACCCTGGCGCGCAGCGATCTGTACATCGCCATGGGCCATGGCACTGGTGGCCATGTCGAAGACGATCGGGGCAAGCCCCTGGCACGGCGCCGCAAAGGCGATGGGATTGGTGCCGAACAACGGTTTGCGCGCGCCGTGGGGCACCACGCAGGTCATGCTGTTGACCACACTCAATGCAACCAGGCCCTCTTCGGCAAAGGGTTCCACATCTGGCCAGAGCGCCGCGAAATGGTGGGAGTTATGGATAGCCAGCACGGCAATACCCGCCTGCCGCACCTTCTCCACCAACAGCGTGCGTGCCGCCGCCAGGGCTGGCTGGGCGAAACCGCCCCTGGCATCGACCCGCACGAAGCCTGGAGCGACATCCGTGACCTCGGGCACCGCAGCGCCATCGACCCAGCCGCTGGCCAGGGTCGAGACATAACCCGGCATGCGGAACACACCATGACTGTGCGCACCATCGCGCTGGGCGCTGGCGCAGTTGGCGGCCAGCACTGCCGCCACTGCCTCGCTGCATCCATGACGCTGGAAGATCTGCTGCAACCGCTCCTGCAACTGCGCAAGAGGAACACGTACGACAGGACCTGTGGACGGTGCGGACATCTGAAGCTCCCTTTATTGGATTTGGAATGGCGATGGCCCAGGGCACTGCCCGCCACTCTTCCCTCGGCGAGGGTGTGCTGTCAAATCCGGCAAGCGCCGCAAACGCCAGGTTTATTGCAGCGCTGCAAAGACCCGACTGCATCGTTAAATATTATTGACCTACGCCCCTGCCAAAGCCTTGTCGGCTCAGGCTTGCAGCAGTTAGAGCCCCCGAAAATAGGCCAATTGCCCCATGAAGCCGACGCGCCAGTCGTTTGACATATTAAACGGCTCTGGCAAGCTATGAAGCATGTCCCGACCGGTTCCGCGGCCTTCAAGCCGCGCCGGCAGTGCTCGGGACCACAGGTCACGCATCAAGGGCCCAAGGCCGCGGACCTGCACAACAACGACAGGTAAAACCTGTCCCAAGGTGACATATGTCCAACAGCAACATTGGCAACAAGCAACCCTCCCTGCGCAAACCCATCGTCCTGATGACCATGGGCAGCCAAGAGCGCAAAGGTCACGACTACCAGGTCATGACCCATAAATACATCACCCCGCTGGTCGATTTCGCCGACTGCGTTCCGGTCCTGGTCCCGACCTGCTGCGGCACCGACGCCCTCGAGGCATACCTGGACATGGCCGACGGCATCTACCTGACCGGCGCCGGCAGCAATATCGATCCGGCTCTCTATGGCCAGGAGAACGAAACCCCTGGCAAGGCCCAGGACAAGGATCGCGACCTGTTCGACATCCCTCTGGTGCAACTGGCTATCGCCCGCGGCCTGCCGATCTTCGGCATCTGTCGTGGCATGCAGGAAATCAACGTAGCCCTGGGTGGTGACATCTACCAGAAGGTCTACGCCGAACCAGGCTTCAACGACCATCGCGAAAACCCTGAAGACCCGGTCGATGTGCAGTACGCCGCCTCCCACGGGGTGAAGATCAAACCCGGCAGTTGGCTGCGCGAAACCCTGGGCACCGACGAGATCCGCGTGAACTCGCTGCACGGTCAGGGCCTGCGCAACCTGGGTGAAGGCATCGAGCCGATCGCCCACGCCGAAGATGGCCTGGTCGAGGCCATTCATGCACCGAGCATTTCGCCCTTCCTGTTCGCGGTGCAGTGGCACCCCGAGTGGCAAGCAGCGAAAAACCCGGATTCGATCAAGATGTTCCAAGCCTTCGGCGACGCTTGTCGCGCCCAGGTCCGCAAGTCCCAGGCCAGCAAACGCCACCAGGCGGCCTGACCCCTCTTCGTTAGCTTTGATCGCGGGGCGGCGCAAGGTCGCCCCCGCTTCCCCGGTCACCCTCTGCTGGTCCCAGAACACCTCCCGTGGAAGCGGGCGGCGGGCTTGTGCCTGTCTCCGCGATCTTTTTTTCCTGAAGACATACGATGACTGATCGACCGCAGTGCACGATCGGCCGTTTCGGTTGGCTGTTGCGGCGCTATCGCGGGACGAGCCCGCTCCCACAAAAGCGCAGTTCCAGGTGATCCGCCGGCAGCTGCCGCTCACCGCGACAGGGCCCAGCGGATAGGCATCGCTGCAAAAATTTCTCGGGCAGGGCTAGTCATCGTACAAGTTGTACGATAACTTACCTCTCATCTTGGTACACCTTCTTACCCAAGCGCCCACAGGATGCCTACAACAATGAATCCACAAGAACTGAAATCCATCCTCTCCCACGGCCTGCTGTCGTTCCCTGTCACCGACTTCAACGCCCAGGGCGACTTCAACCCCGCCGGCTACATCAAGCGCCTGGAATGGCTGGCCCCCTATGGTGCCAGCGCACTGTTCGCCGCCGGTGGCACCGGTGAATTCTTTTCCCTTGCTGCCAGCGAATACAGCCAGGTGATCAAGACCGCCGTCGATACCTGCGCCACCTCCGTACCAATCCTGGCTGGCGTGGGCGGTGCTACCCGCCAGGCCATCGAGTACGCCCAGGAAGCCGAGCGCCTGGGTGCCAAAGGTCTGCTGCTGCTGCCGCACTACCTCACCGAAGCCAGCCAGGACGGCGTAGCCGCCCACGTTGAGGCCGTGTGCAATTCGGTGAAGATCGGTGTGGTGGTCTACAACCGCAACGTCTGCCGCCTGAACGCTGCACAGCTCGAAAAACTGGCTGAGCGCTGCCCGAACCTGATCGGCTACAAGGATGGCCTGGGTGATATCGAGCTGATGGTGTCGATTCGTCGCCGCCTGGGCGATCGCTTCAGCTACCTGGGTGGCCTGCCGACCGCCGAGGTGTATGCTGCGGCTTACAAGGCGCTGGGCGTGCCGGTCTACTCCTCGGCCGTGTTCAACTTCGTCCCCAAGACCGCAATGGACTTCTACAACGCCATCGCCCGCGACGACCACGCCACGGTCGGCAAGTTGATCGATGACTTCTTCCTGCCATACCTGGACATCCGCAACCGCAAGGCCGGTTACGCCGTGAGCATCGTCAAGGCCGGCGCCAAGCTTGCTGGCTACGATGCAGGCCCGGTACGCACCCCGCTGACCGACCTCACCGGCGAAGAGTATGAAATGCTCGCCGCCCTGATGGACAAGATGGGCCCGCAATAAGCGCAGCCCCGCGGCCTGCCAATGCCGCTGCCGGAGTGCCACCCGCGCTCCGGCCCACAATCCGAATGCCCCGCACAACAATAAATAGTGGGAGAACACCAGCATGCAAGCGACGAAAAAGACGCATGTACGCTACCTGATCCTGTTCATGCTGTTCCTGGTGACCACGATCAACTATGCCGACCGCGCCACCATCGCCATCGCCGGTTCAAGCCTGCAGAAGGATCTGGGCATCGACGCGGTCACCCTCGGTTACATCTTCTCCGCCTTCGGCTGGGCCTACGTGGCCGGGCAGATTCCCGGCGGCTGGTTGCTCGACCGCTTCGGTTCGAAGAACGTCTACGCATTCAGCATCTTCACCTGGTCGCTGTTCACCTTGCTGCAAGGTTT
Source organism: Pseudomonas sp. NBRC 111143 (assembly GCF_001320965.1). Classification (NCBI taxonomy): domain Bacteria; kingdom Pseudomonadati; phylum Pseudomonadota; class Gammaproteobacteria; order Pseudomonadales; family Pseudomonadaceae; genus Pseudomonas; species Pseudomonas sp. NBRC 111143. The sequence continues at coordinate 187,458 of NZ_BCBT01000001.1, forward strand.
TGTCGGCGGCCTGCCGGTGGCCTGGGCGGTCGTCACCCTGTTCACCCTGCGCTTTCTGGTCGGTTTCGCCGAAGCCCCGTCGTTCCCGGGCAATGCCCGGATCGTTGCGGCCTGGTTCCCCACCGCCGAACGCGGCACCGCTTCGGCGATCTTCAACTCGGCGCAGTACTTCGCCACCGCGCTGTTCGCACCGCTGATGGGCTGGATCGTGTTCACCTTCGGCTGGGAGCATGTGTTCGTGGTCATGGGCGCCCTTGGCATCCTGTTCTCGATGGTATGGATGAAGACCATCTACAACCCTCGCCAGCACCCACGCATCAGCCAGGCCGAACTCGAGCACATCGAGCAGAACGGCGGCCTGGTGGACATGGACCAGAAACGCAGCAACGACGGCCCGAAATGGGGCTACATCAAGCAACTGCTGACCAGCCGCATGCTGCTGGGCGTGTACCTGGGCCAGTACTGCATCAACGCCATCACCTACTTCTTCCTGACCTGGTTCCCGGTGTACCTGGTGCAGGAGCGTGGCATGACCATCCTCAAGGCCGGCTTCATCGCCTCCTTGCCGGCCATCTGCGGCTTCATCGGTGGGGTGCTGGGCGGGGTGCTGTCGGACTGGCTGCTGCGCCGCGGCAACTCGCTGACCTTCTCGCGCAAGCTGCCCATCGTCTGCGGCCTGTTGCTGTCGACCACCATGGTCTTCTGCAACTACGTCGACGCCGAGTGGATGGTGGTCGGCTTCATGACCCTGGCCTTCTTCGGCAAAGGCATCGGCGCCCTGGGCTGGGCCGTGGTCGCCGACACCTCGCCCAAACAGATCGCGGGGCTCTCGGGTGGCCTGTTCAACACCTTCGGCAACATCGCGTCGATCACCACGCCGATCGTCATCGGCTACATCATCAGCGCCACCGGCTCGTTCAAATGGGCGCTGGTGTACGTGGGCGCCAATGCGCTGGTAGCGGTATTCAGCTACCTGGTGATCGTCGGCCCGATCAAGCGCATCGAGCTCAAGGAAGAAGCCGGGCCGCAAGCGGCGCCGAACGCCGAACTGGCCGGCTCGCGCCAGTGACCTGAAGCACGCCGACGCCCCGCAGCGGGCGTCGGTAGCCGGATAAAAGCCTGAAAGAAATGACAAGAAGGGCCTGACCATGCAGTTGATCGAACATTCCGAGTCGCCCCGCTACGTCCGCCTGCACGATGACGACAATGTCGTGGTGGTGGTCAATGACGGTGGCCTGGGCGAAGGTGCGCGCTTCGCCGATGGCCTGACCCTGGTCGAGGGCGTGCCGCAAAGCCACAAGGTCGCCACCGTCGATATCCACAAGGGCGAGCCTGTACGCCGCTATGGACAGATCATCGGTTATGCCCTGCAAGACCTGCGTCAGGGCAGCTGGGTTCAGGAAACCCAGTTATCGATGCCCGCCGCCCCCGAACTCGACAGCCTGCCGCGCTGCGACGCAGTGCCCGCGGCCCTGCCACCACTTGAAGGCTTTACCTTCGAAGGCTATCGCAACGCCGACGGCACCGTCGGTACCCGCAACATCCTCGGCATCACCACCACCGTGCAATGCGTGACCGGCGTGCTCGACCATGCGGTCAAACGCATCCGCGACGAGCTGCTGCCCAAGTACCCCAACGTCGATGACGTGGTCGCCCTCACCCACAGCTACGGCTGTGGCGTGGCGATCAATGCGCGTGACGCCTATATCCCCATCCGCACCGTGCGCAACCTGGCGCGCAACCCCAACCTGGGCGGCGAAGCCCTGGTCATCAGCCTGGGTTGCGAAAAGCTGCAGGCCGGCCAGGTGATGCACGAAGACGACCCGTCCGTGGACCTCAGCGAGCCCTGGTTGTATCGCCTGCAGGACGCTTCGCTGGGTTTCGTCGAGATGATCGAACAGATCATGCAGCTGGCTGAAACCCGCTTGAAGAAGCTCGACCAGCGCCGTCGCGAAACGGTGCCGGCCAGTGAGCTGATCCTGGGCATGCAGTGCGGCGGCAGCGACGCTTTCTCGGGCATCACCGCCAATCCGGCGCTGGGCTATGCCGCCGACCTGCTGGTGCGCGCCGGTGCCACGGTGATGTTTTCGGAGGTCACCGAGGTCCGCGATGCCATCTACATGCTCACCTCCCGCGCCGAAACCCCGGAAGTGGCCGAAGCGCTGGTACGCGAAATGGACTGGTACGACCGCTACCTGCAACAGGGTGCAGCCGACCGCAGCGCCAACACCACGCCGGGCAACAAGAAAGGCGGGCTCTCGAACATCGTCGAAAAGTCCCTGGGCTCGATCGTCAAGTCCGGCAGCGCTGCGATCCAGGGCGTGGTCGGCCCAGGCGAGCGCGTCGCACGCAAAGGCCTGATCTTCTGCGCGACGCCGGCCAGCGACTTCGTCTGCGGCACCCTGCAACTGGCAGCGGGAATGAACCTGCACGTGTTCACCACGGGTCGCGGCACACCTTACGGGCTGGCCATGGCCCCCGTGGTCAAGGTCTGCACCCGCAGCGAACTGGCCCAGCGCTGGCCCGACCTGATCGACATCGATGCCGGGCGCATCGCCAGCGGTCGAGCAAGCATCGAAGAGCTGGGCTGGGAGCTGTTCCACTACTACCTGGACGTTGCCAGTGGCCGCAAGCAGACCTGGGCCGAGCGGCACAAGCTGCACAACGACATCACCCTGTTCAACCCGGCACCGATTACCTGACAGCGTTCTCTCTGTGGGAGCGGGTTTACCCGCGAACACCGGCGCCGCCGGTGCCATACACCGAGTCGTCTGCTTCGCGGGTGAACCCGCTCCCACTGGGGGGCAAGCGAACCCGCCCAGACAACATTATTCCTTCAGCGACTACAGGAGCACCCCATGCCTGAGATCCTCGGCCACAACTTCATCGCCGGCCAGCGCAGTGCCGCCGGCCAGCAGCGCCTGCAGAGCCTGGACGCCACCACGGGCGAGGCCCTGCCCTACAGCTTCATGCAAGCTACCGAAGACGAAGTCGATCAAGCCGCCAAAGCCGCTGCCGCCGCCTTCGCCGAGTTCCGCCAGTTGCCGCCAGCCCGTCGCGCCGAGTTCCTCGACGCCATTGCCGCCGAGCTGGATGAGCTGGACGACAGCTTCGTCGCTATCGTTTGCCGCGAAACCGCCTTGCCCGCTGCACGCATTCAGGGCGAGCGCGGCCGTACCAGCGGGCAAATGCGCCTGTTCGCCCAAGTGCTGCGCCGGGGTGATTTCCTCGGTGCCCGTATCGACCTCGCGCTGCCGGACCGTCAACCCCTGCCACGGGTCGACCTGCGCCAGATGCGCATCGGCGTAGGCCCGGTGGCGGTGTTCGGTGCCAGCAACTTCCCGCTGGCCTTTTCCACCGCAGGCGGCGACACCGCAGCTGCGCTGGCCGCCGGCTGTCCGGTGGTGTTCAAGGCGCACAGCGGCCACATGGCCACCGCCGACCTGGTGGGTTGCGCCATCGTCCGTGCCGCCGAACGCACCGGCATGCCCAAGGGCGTGTTCAACATGGTCTTCGGCGGCGGTGTGGGCGAGTGGCTGGTCAAGCACCCGGCCATCCAGGCGGTCGGCTTCACCGGCTCGCTCAAGGGCGGCGACGCCCTGTGCCGCATGGCCGCCGAACGTCCACAGCCGATCCCGGTATTCGCCGAGATGTCGAGCATCAACCCGGTGATCGTGCTGCCTGGCGCATTGGCCAAACGCGGCGAGACCATCGCCCGTGAACTGGCAGGCTCCGTGTGCCTGGGCGCCGGTCAGTTCTGTACCAACCCAGGGCTGGTGATCGGCCTGCAGTCGGCGCCGTTCAGCCAGTTGCTCGCCGACCTCGGCCAGCACCTGGCGCAGCAGGCTGGGCAGACCCTGCTCAATGCCGGGGGCCTGCGCAGTTATGTGAGCGGGCTGGAACACCTGCAAGCGCACGTCGGCATCGAGCACCTGGCCGGCCAGGCGCAGGTAGGCAGCCAGGCCCGCGCCCAGCTGTTCAAGGCCGACGCGCGCCTGCTGGTGGACGCCGACCCGCTGCTGCAGGAAGAAGTGTTCGGCCCCACCACCGTGGCGGTCGAAGTCAGTGACGATGCTCAGTTGCGCGCCGCGCTGCTGGGCCTGCGCGGCCAGCTCACGGCCACCCTGATCGGCGAACCTGAAGACTTCGAGGCCTATGCCTGGCTGGTGCCGCTGCTGGAAGAAAAAGTCGGACGGATTCTGGTCAACGGCTACCCGACCGGTGTGGAAGTGAGCGATGCCATGGTGCACGGCGGCCCCTACCCGGCCACCTCCGACGCCCGCGGTACTTCGGTCGGCACCCTGGCCATCGATCGCTTCCTGCGTCCGGTGTGCTACCAGAACTACCCGCAGGCCTTGCTGCCGAAGGCCCTGCAGGACGGCAACCCACTGGGGCTGCGACGCCTGGTCAATGGTCAGTGGAGCGACCGCGCGCTCTGACGCGCTTGTAGGAGCGGGCTTGCCCGCGAAAAAGATAGCGCGCTGCCTGGCACGGGCTACGCCCGTGTTCGCGGGCAAGCCCGCTCCCACAGGGATTGGGCTGGCTTCTAGATTTTGAGCAAGACAGTTGCCCCCACAGGGATTGGGCTGGTCTTTAGATTTTGAACAAGACAGTTGCCCTCACAGGGATTGGGCTGGTCTTTAGATTTTGAGCAAGACAGTTGCTCCTACAAGGACAAAGAGACAGCTTGCTATCACAACGCCAGGTGCAAGGGCCCGGATCCGTCAGCCGGCATGGCGCAGCAGATCAACGCCTCGTCCTGCGCCACGGCGAACTCCGGTGCCTCGGCATAGGTGACCGCCCCCTTGAGCACACGGGTCCGACAACTTCCGCATGACCCGCCACGGCAGCCAAAAGGTGGCTCGAGACCACGCTGCTCGGCCAGTTCCAGCAGCGAGCCATCCCCCGGGTTCCAGCGCGCCTCTTTCGCCGAGTCCATGAACATCACCGCAACCGACTCAGTGGCCACCGCCGGCAAGGCCGGCGCTGCCTGCTGTTCGCTGCGCGTGCGGCGCAGGCTCGATGGGCCGAAGGCCTCGGCGTGGATCCGTGCATCGTTGATATCCAGTGCGCGCAGGCCGTCGTACATCTGCTGCATGAACCCCTGCGGCCCGCACAGGTAGAAGTCGTAGTCGTCGAACGGCAGCAGCTCGCGCAACAGGTCGACGCCCAGACGCCCTTCGCGCTCATAATCCACGCCTGCTACCGCACCGCTGGCGTCGCTGAGCAGGCGCACATGCCTGAGCTTGCCCTCGGAGCCAGTCACCAGCGCTGCAAATTCGCTGGCAAAGGCCAGTTGTGCCCGGGTCGAGGCCGATTGAAACACCCAGGCCGGTCGGGCGTAGCGTGTACGCCGCCCCTCATTGACCAGGTGCCTGGCCATGGCCAAGACGGGGGTCACCCCTACGCCCGCGGCCAGCAAGACTACCGGACGGCGCACCGTCGCATCGAGGGTGAAGGCTCCGGCCGGCGCACGCGCCTCGATCAGGTCGCCGATCCTGACCTGCTCATGCAGGTGCCGAGAGACCACACCCTCGCGCTTGACGCTGATGCGCAGTGCATCATCGGCCGGCGCGCCAGACAGGGTGTAGGTGCGCACCAACGGCGCCTGCTCTCCAGGCAACCGTACCCGGATCGGCAGGTGCTGCCCCGCCTGGCGCACCGGCAAGCCCAGACCATCGTCGGGCGCCAGGTGGAACGAACGGATGTGCTCGCTCTCGTCGACGATCTGCGTTACCCGGTACGGACGCCAACTTTGCTGCAATGCCGCGGCCTCCAGGCGCGCCTGCATGTCTTCCCAACTGCCGGTCATCAACACATTGGGCGAGATGCCGTCATCCATGTCGACCCAGCGCAGCGCCAGCCCTCCCGGTCGGCGCACGATCCGCTCGGGGTAGAACCGCCACATGCGCTCGGCGCCGATGAAGGCGAGTGTCTGTGGATCGTCGACGATCACTTCGGTGCGCCCGGTCATCTGCAGCAGGTCGCCGCTGCGCATGTCGACGAACACCAGCCCGGCACGGGGGTTGAGCAGCATGTTGCCCAAAGTATTGAAGAACAGGTTGCCATTGAAATCAGGCACGCTCAGCGTGCCGTCGACGTCGATGTGGACGAAGCCAGGCTTGCCGCCACGGTGCGAGACGTCCACCTGGCGCACGCCATCGCGCACCACGTACGAGGCAACGTAGAAGGAGTCGGCGGCGGCCACCATGGCGCGGTCTGCTGCGTTTAGCTCGGTCGACTCGCTGGGCTCGCCGGGCGCGCTGTCATCGAAGACATAGCGGCGCAGATTGATATAGCGCGGGCAGTTGCCATAGGACTGGGTCGGCTCGATGGTAAAACCGCTGTCGTCTGCCCGGCGCACGAAGCCGTTCAGGCGATTGCGTCGGCGGGTGTGCAACTCGATGCCGAGCATGCCGACGCCGTCACCGTCCTCCAGCCCGGCATCCGCAGGATCGGCTGGCTCACGGGGCAGGTCCAGCAGCAGCCGGCGCGGATCGGGGGATTGCATGAAACCGGGCTGGCCGGTACGCAGCGTTGCCCACGGTTCGCCGTGCGGGTCGACGCTGCCGAGCACCACGAAAGGCAGTTGGGCATAGAACTCGCGGTGCTGGTCGGGCATGAAGTCACGCGACATCTGCACCTTGCCAATCCCCACCATGCGCTCGACCGCACCGACGCTGCGTTGCAGCGTAAGCTCGCCGTCGTGCCAGGGAGAGGGCTTGAGGTCCGACGGAGGCTGGTTCATGGTGGCACCTGAACGGTTGAGTGAGGGTGTATCAATCCTTACTCATTCGCCCGACACTTAGAATCACTGCAGGTGGCAATTGATTATTTCTCTTCAAGAAACAGTCGCGAGCCTTTCCCCGCCCACAAACGCACCGATGAGGGCGGGTTTAGCATATTGAAGCCTTTCAGACGCCCTGTGCTTCTGCCGCCTCATGCGCTTGGCGCAGCCGCTCGCGGCTGTTGCTCAGGTGCAGGCGCATGGCCATTTTCGCCCCTTCGCTGTCGCGTCGGGCAATGGCTTCATAGATGGCCTCGTGCTCATGGCTCAGGCGGCTCATGTAATGGGCCTGGTCATCATGGGCCAGGCGCGCCGAATTGAGCCGGGTGCGGGGAATGATGCTGGTACCCAGGTGATTGATGATGTCAGCGAAATAATGATTGCCGCTGGCCTGGGCGATGCGCAGGTGGAACTGGAAATCCGCCGAGACCGCATCGGAGGCATGCGCGGCGCCTTCGTTGATTTCGTCGAGCGCAGCACGCATGCCGGTCAGTTGTTCGTCGCTACGGCGCTGGGCGGCCAGCCCGGCCGACTCGATCTCCAGGGCGATGCGCAACTCCAGGACCGCCAGCACCTCGCGTAGGGTGACGATGGTCGCCGGGTCGATACGGAAACCGCCGGTGCTCGGCGCGTCGAGCACGAAGGTGCCGATGCCGTGGCGGGTCTCCACCTGGCCGGCGGCCTGCAGCCGCGAGATCGCCTCGCGCACCACCGTGCGGCTGACGCCCTCCTCGACCATGATCTGCGATTCGGTCGGCAGTTTGTCGCCACGCTTGAGTTGGCCGCTGCGAATACGTTCGGTCAGCACCGTGACCAATTCCTGCGCCAGACTGCGCGGTTTGCGTCGGGTCCGTGCCTGTAGCTGCTGCTCTGTCATGCCCTGTAGGTTTCATCGTGAAAAGACAGCCGTCATCATAGCTCATGCAGTTGTACGATCACATACATCCGCCAGGGTTTTCATCTCGCCGCCAAAGCCTTGTGCCGAACCGCCGAGGGCGCCTCGCCCATGACCCTGCGGTACATGCTGGAAAACGCACTGGGGCTGTCATACCCAAGGTCGAGGGCAACCCGGGTGACCGCCTCACCCGCTGCCAATCGCGTGACGGCTGCCATCAGGCAGGCTTGCTGGCGCCATTGTCCGAACGACAACCCGGTCTGCTCGCGAAAGCGCCGGCTGAATGTCCGCGGGCTCCAGTTCAGGTGCATCGCCCAGGCCTCGGCCGTCGTGCTGATCGAAGGCGCCGCGAGAAACGCCTGGCACAAGAGCGCCAGGCGCGGCTCCCCTGGCATCGGCGCGAACAGCGGCAGACACTCGGCGCTGCGCAGCTCATGCAGGATCAGGCCGACCAGTTGGCCATCGCGCCCCTGAGGGTCGTACAGCGCCGGCAGTTCGGCACTGGCCAGCAGCAACTGATGCAGCAGCGGCGTGACCAGCAGCGCCTCGCAGGCCTGTCCCAGCCTCGGCGCCGCAACGGCCTCGATGTACAAGCTGCGCGTGCTCACCCCTCGCATCAGTACCTGATGGGGCTTGCCCGACGGAATCCACACACCGCTGTAGGGTGGAACGACCCAGGCGCCATCGTCAGTCAGTACTTCCATCAAACCGCTCATGCCATAGAGGAACTGCGCACGCCGGTGCACGTGGCGTGGCAATAGCGTGCCAGGCGGATAATCGGTAGCGATCGCCAGCACCGGACGTGGCGTGGCATCGACCTGGCACAGCGGCACATTGCGCATGGGGATCTCCGTGGCTGAAACGCACGGATTATTGGCCAACACTCGAATGCTGGCCAGCCCTCGCCTCCCTACCCTGCATCTCCACTCCCCTGACAAAGGCTGGCGATCATGCTGTACCCCTTGCTCGGTGTCTTCGGCCTGTGTGCTGGCGTCACCACGCTGCTGTTCGGCTTCGGCGGCGGTTTCTTCGCCGTGCCCTTGCTCTATGCATTGCTGCTCACCCGCCATGCGGCGGGCTCCCCGGTGGCGCTGCACGCCATGCAGATCGCCGTGGCCACCTCGGCCATGCTGATGATCTTCAGCAGCGCCCTGGCCACTTGGCGGCACCAGCGCGCCGGCACGTTGCGCTGGGACCTGGTGCGCCCACTGGCTCCGGCCATCGCCCTCGGGGCAATGGCTGGCGCCTGGGCCGCCCTGTACCTGGACAGCACCTGGCTGCGTTGGCTGTTTATCGGCTACTTGCTGCTGAGCCTGCTCGATGCGTGGCTGCGTCCAGGTTTCATGCGCGTTGGCAACCAAGGTCCGGTGCCGCTGGGCAAGGCTGCGGCTGCCTTGGTCGGCCTGCCGATCGGCGCACTGGCAGCGCTGCTGGGGGTCGGCGGCAGCGTGATGACCGTGCCGCTGATGCGCAGGCGCGGCGCCAGCATGGGCACCGCCACAGCCATGGCCAACCCGCTGTCATTGCCCATGGCGCTGGCCGCCACCCTGGTTTATGCCCTGGTGCCGGCGCCAGGAGCGAACCTGGGTGCCGGGCTGCTGGGCTATATCGATCTGCGTGCGGCACTGGCAATGGCCGCAGGCGCCTGGCTCGGCATGCACCTGGCTGCGCCGCTGCTGGGCCGCCTGAGCGATACCCTGCATGCGCGGGCCTATCTGGCACTGCTGGCCTGCGTGCTGGTGGTGATGCTGGTGACCGGCCTCTGAGGGAAACAGCGGATAAGCGGCGCCACAAGGCTGCCCGTCGCCTGACGGCAAATTGCTGGCCCCCAGGCGCTGAAAGCGAAGGCAAACTCCCTTTTCCTTCAGACGCTTAGGACAGCAACATGCGGGTATTTCTAGCAACCCTGGCCAGCTGCGTGTTGGCGGCCACCGCATTCGGCGCCCAGGCCAGGCCGCTAAGCCAGAACGATCGCAGCGTGTGCGGCTGGGGCGCGCAGATCGCCTCGGAGGCGCAGCACGCCAAGCTCTCCGGCGTGACGCTTTATGCAGCGCGCAAGAAGCTGCAAGTGCGGCGCTTCGCCAAACCCTGGATGCGCATGACAGCGTTCGGCATCACCGAGCAAACCTACAACAGCAGCTCACGCCTGCCGCCGAAGGCCATCAAGCAGACCTACTACGAACAGTGCGTCCAGCACGCCGTAGCGCGCCGATAACCAACGCGGGCGGTTCATCAACAACCCCTGGTTCAACTGGCCTGGATGCCGACATCCGATATCGATGCCGGCATTTTCCCTACAGCGTGGGCGTGACAGCTCCGCTGCGACGCCCCCGCCCGATCCTGCCACTAGCGCAATCCACTTGATTTCTTGCCTGATTCTCTGAACATGCTGCCCGATGGATAGGAAAGCTGTCCGCCAAGGTCTAGAGTTTTCAGATCGGAAACCCGCCCTGCGCGCGCGCGGCGTTCCTCCCAGGGCACTGCCTCGACGCACCGCCCTGCCTATAACGACGAAACACCAACCGATGATCAGCGGGTGAACGCCATGGAACTACGCATCAACCAGAAGACCTATCAGGTCGACGCCGACGCCGATACCCCACTGCTGTGGGTGATCCGCGATGACCTGGGCATGACCGGCACGAAATATGGCTGCGGCCTGGCCCAATGTGGCGCCTGCTCGGTGCTGGTGGACGGCAACGTGGTGCGTGCCTGTGTCACGCCGGTGGCCGGAGTGGTTGGCCGTGAAGTGACCACCATCGAAGCGATCGAGGCCGACCCGGTGGGCAAGCGAGTGGTCGCGGCCTGGGTCGAGCATCAGGTCGCCCAGTGCGGCTACTGCCAGTCTGGCCAGGTGATGGCCGCGACTGCGCTGCTCAAGCACACGCCAGCGCCGAGCGACGAGCAGATCAGTGCGGCAATGGTCAACCTGTGCCGCTGCGGCACCTACAACGCGATCCACGCCGCGGTGCATGAGCTCGCCGCCCAGCCTGCCGCCAAGGAGAGCGTCTGATGAACTCGCCCATCGACATCCCGTCCGAACTGCGCGACCTGAAACTGGATCAGCCGGTCAATCTTTCGCGCCGGCGCTTTCTCGCGGGTAGCGCCATCGGTGCGCTGGTGATCGGCTTTGGCTTGCCGCTTGGCTCGGCCCGGGTGCAGGCCGCCACCGCGGTGGCCGCAGAACGCGGCACGCAGGTGCCGGCATTCCTGGAAATCCGCCCTGACGGCACCGTGCGCCTGCTCTGCCCCTTCATGGAAGGTGGCCAGGGCACATTCACCGCCATGGCGCAGATCGTCGGCGAAGAACTGGATATGGACCCGGCCAGCTTCCTGATCGATGCCGCTCCGCCCGGCGAAGCCTACGTGGTGATGGAAAATGGCCTGCGCATCACTGGCGGCAGCATGTCGGTGCGCATGAGCTACCCGACCATGCGCCGCCTTGGCGCGCTGGCCAGGGCGATGCTGCTGCAGGCCGGTGCCGACACCCTGAAGGTGCCGGTCAGTGAACTGAGCACCGAGCCGGGCAAGGTGGTGCATGCCGCCTCCGGCCGCTCGGTCGCTTATGGCGACCTGGCCGAGCGCGCCATGGACCTGCCAGTCCCGGATCCGGCGAGCATCAAGCTGCGCGATCCCAGCCAGTTCCGTTGGATCGGCAAGCCGGTACGCCGTGTCGATGCCTATGACAAGTCCACCGGCAAGGCCCAGTACAGTATCGACCTCAAGGTCGACGACATGCTCCACGCGGCGGTACAGCACGCGCCACGGCTGGGCATGACCGTGGGCGGCCTGCGCAACGAAGCGCAGGTCAAGGCGATGAAGGGCGTGCATTCGGTGCACGTACTGCCGGGTGCCGTGGCGGTGGTCGCCGAACGCTGGTGGCATGCCAAGCGTGCCGTGGAGGCGGTACAGGTCGACTGGCAGGAGCCGGGCGCCGATTCAAAGGTGCGCACGATGCCAGCCGATTTCTCCAGCGATGCCTATCGCGATCACCTGGCCGCACAAACCGGCCCGGCGCGCGATGACGAGAACGAAGGCGATGTGGCGGCTGCGCTCAAGGGGGCCAAGACCCAGGTGGAAGCCACCTACCACAACCAGTACCTCAACCACGGTCAGCTCGAACCACCGTCGGCGCTCGCGCGTTTCAATCCCGATGGATCGCTCGAAGTCTGGCTGCCCAACCAGGCCCCGGACATGTTCCGCGACGACATCGCCAAGCGCACTGGCCTTGCCAAGGAACAGATCATCCTGCATTCGCCGCTCCTGGGCGGCTTCTTCGGGCGCCACTTCCTGTACGACTCGGCCAACCCCTACCCACAGGCCATTGCCCTGGCCAAGGCGGTCGGGCGCCCGGTCAAGCTGATCTGGACCCGCGAGGAAGAGTTCGTACGTGACGTGCTGCGGCCCGTGGCAGTGGTCAAGTTCCGCGCCGGGCTCGACGAGAAGGGCCTGCCGGTTGCCATCGAAGCGGTCAGCGCCACCGAGGGCCCGACCGAGGCAATCGCCGGCAAACAGGGCGAGAAGATCGACCCCACTGCCGTGGAAGGCCTGGCGGGCAAGTCCTATGCCATTGCCAACAAACGCATCGCGCAAATCTATGTCAAGGGCCCGGCCATGCTGGGCTACTGGCGTTCGGTCGGTAATTCGCTGAACGACTTCTTCTATGAGTCGTTCCTTGATGAACTGGCCGACAAAGGCGGGCACGACCCGTTCGAGCTGCGCCTGCACCTGTTGCGCGACAATCAACGCCTGACCACCCTGCTTCAGGCGGTCGGCGAATTGTCCGGTGGCTGGAAACGCGGGCCATTTACCGCCGAGGATGGCACCAAGCGTGCCCGCGGCGTGGCCATGGCTTCGCCGTTCGGTTCGGAGGCGGCGGTGATTGCCGAAGTGTCGATCGAGAACGGCCAGGTCAAGGTGCACGACATCTGGCAGGCGATCGACCCGGGCAGCATCGTCAACCCGGCGATCGTCGAGCATCAGGTCAACGGCGCCGTGGCGCTCGGCCTGTCGCAGACGCTGGTGGAGGAAGCGGTGTGGGTCAACGGCATGCCGCGTGCGCGCAATTACGACCTGTACCCGATCCTGCCGCCATCGCGCATGGCCCGGGTGCATGTGCGCATCGTCGAGAGCGGGGCGAAGATGGGTGGCATCGGCGAGCCGCCGCTGCCGGCAGTGGCACCAGCGGTGGCCAACGCCGTGGCGCGGCTGACCGGCCAACGCGCGCGCAGCCTGCCCCTGAGCCGCCATACCTTTGCCTGACACGGAAGCCCTCATGAAAAACAGCCGACTGGTAACCACCACCCGCTGGCTCGCGCTGCCGTGCCTTGTTGCGGCAGGCCTGCTGGCCTGGTATGTCACCCGCGAGGTCACCTCGCCCTTCGAGCAGGAAACCCCAAGCCCCGACCAGGCGCTGATCGCCCGCGGCGAATACGTCGCGCGCCTGAGCGACTGCGTGGCGTGCCACAGCCTGCCCGGCAAGGCGCCGTTCGCCGGCGGCCTGGAAATGGCAACACCCTTGGGCGCGATCCATGCCACCAACATCACCCCGGACCGCAACAACGGTATCGGCAGCTACAGCCTCGCCGACTTCGACCGCGCCGTGCGCCACGGCGTCGCGCCGGGCGGGCGCCGGCTGTACCCGGCCATGCCCTACCCGTCCTACGCCAAGCTCAGCGATGACGACATGAGGGCGCTCTATGCCTTCTTCATGAAGGGCGTGCAGCCGTCAGACCAGGCCAATATTCCCAGCGATATTCCCTGGCCGCTGAACCTGCGCTGGCCGATCGCCTTGTGGAACGGCCTGTTCGCCGCCGACAAGCCCTACGCTGAAAAGCCCACCGAAGACCCCCTGTGGAATCGCGGCGCCTATATCGTCCAGGGCCCGGGCCACTGCGGCAGTTGCCATACGCCACGTGGCCTTGCCTTCAACGAGAAGGCACTGGACGACTCCGGCAAGGCGTTTCTCGCCGGAGCCCTGCTCGACGGCTGGTACGCGCCGAGCCTGCGTCAGGACCACAACACCGGGCTTGGGCGCTGGAGCGAACCCGAGATCGTGCAGTTCCTCAAGACCGGTCGTAACAAGCATGCGGTGGTGTACGGTTCGATGACCGAGGCGTTCAACAACTCCACGCAGTTCATGAGCGACGAAGACCTGGGCGCGATAGCCCGCTACCTGAAGTCGCTGCCGGGCGACCCCCAGCGCGACGGCGCCCCCTGGCAGTATCAAGCCGTATCGGCGGCTACCCGCCTCGATGCCCCAGGCGCACACAGCTACGTGACCCGCTGCGCGTCGTGCCATGGCCTGGACGGTCAGGGCCAGGCCGAGTGGATTCCGCCACTGGCCGGTGCGACCTCGATGCTGGCCAAGGAAAACGCCTCGGCAATCAATATCACCCTCAACGGTTCGCAGCGTATCGTCGCCGCCGGGGTGCCGGATGCCTACCGGATGCCCGCGCTGCGTGAGCAGATGTCGGACCAGGAGATCGCCGAAGTGCTGAGCTTCGTCCGTACGACCTGGGGTAATACCGGTGGTGCGGTCGATGCACTGGCGGTGGCCAAGCTGCGTGAACATACCGACCCTGCCAGCAGCAGCCCGATCGTGCTGCATATGCGTTGAAGGAGCGCCCATGGAAAGTATCGACCTGCTGGTCCTGCGTACCGCTCGGGACTGGCTGCAAGCCGGCCACCGCGTGCTACTGGCCACCGTCGCCCGTACCTGGGGTTCGTCGCCACGCCCGGTCGGCTCGATGATGGCCCTGCGCAGCGACGGGCGTGTGGTCGGCAGCGTCTCCGGCGGCTGCATCGAAGACGACCTGATCCACCGCTACACCACCGCCTACGGTGGCCCCGGCCTGCCTGACAGCACCCCGCAGCGGGTGCGCTACGGCGTTACCGCCGACGAGGCCCATCGCTTCGGGCTGCCCTGTGGCGGCACGCTGGAGCTGATTCTGGAGTTTTCGCCATCGTGGCAGTCGCTGGCCCAACTGCTTGAGCAGCTCGACAGCGGCCAACTGGTGCGCCGTCAGCTCGACCTGCTCAGTGGCGCGGCCACCCTCCTCCCCAGTGCGGCCCCGGAGCAGTTCAGCGTTGATGGCGAGCACATGGCAAGCACCCTGGGTCCAGGTTATCGACTGCTGCTGATCGGCGCGGGCGCCCTGGCCGAATACCTGGCGACCATGGCCCTGTTCAATGGTTTTCGTGTTTCGGTCTGCGACCCTCGGCCCGAGTACATCGACGGCTGGAACGTGGCCGGTGTCGAGTGCCTGGTCGGCATGCCCGACGATGTCGTGCGCGACTTCGCCCCGGACGTGCGCACCTGCATCGTCGCGGTCAGCCACGACCCCAAGCTCGACGACCTGGCCCTGCTCGAAGCGCTGCGTGGCCCGGCTTTCTATATCGGTGCCATCGGCTCGCGGCGCAACAGCCAGCAGCGTCGCGCGCGGCTGATCGAGCACTTCGGTGAGTCCGATGCCAGCCTTGCGCGCCTGCACGGCCCCATCGGCATCTACATCGGCAGCAAGACCCCAGCCGAAATTGCCGTGAGTGTGATGGCCGAGATCCTCGCCGCCAAGAACGGCGTCGAACTGCCTGGTGCAGTGAACGTCACCAAGGCCAAGCAGGCGCGTGAACAGACCCTGCCTGCCACCTGACCCTGCGGTATGCTTGCGAGCTTTCCATGCCGTCACACTCGGACAACCCACCATGACCGAACCCCAAGCCAGAGCTCGCTGCGCCGCGTTGGTGCTCGCCGCCGGACGCGGCACGCGCTTTGGCAGCGACAAGCGCAAGGCCGTGCTCGCGGACGGACAGGGCCTACTGGCCAGCACCTTGAAACAGGTACAAGCCTGTTTCGACCCGGTGTATGTGGTGGTGCGCTGCGACGATGATCCGCAAACCCTGGGCATCGATGCGCAAGTCCACATCGTACGCGCCGCACAGGCAGCTGATGGCATGGGAGCGAGCCTCGCGGCCGGCATCACGGCCCTGGCCAGCATCGATGCCCCGGCCGTGGCCGTGCTGCTTGGCGATATGCCGTGGATCGCACCACGCACCTTCGAACACCTGCTCGGTCACCTCGCTGCCGAGCGTATCCTCCTGCCGTGCTACCAAGGCCGACGTGGCCATCCGGTCATCTTCGGGCGCCATTTCTGGGCGGCCCTCACCCGCCTGCACGGTGACCAGGGTGGGCGACCGGTCATCGAAGCCAACCCTCACGCCTGTCTTGTGCTGGATCTCGACGACCCTGGCATCCTGCGCGATATCGATACACCCGCCGATATCCGCCTACATCGGCTTGAGTAAAGGCCGACAGGCTTTGATCCTCACGTCCTGGCAGGTACGCTAGCGGGCTTGCCCCCGACCTGGAGCCCCGCCGGTGACCACCACGCTGACCACCTACTACCTGGAAATGACCTCTGCGCACGCCCTGCGCAGCAAGCCTGTCCCCGATGGCCTGACGATCGTCGAGTGCGAAGTCGTCCAACCGCAGCTCAACCGTTTCCTCTACCAACTGGTGGGCAAGGCCTGGGGCTGGAACGACCTGAACAGCTGGAGCGACGAGCAGTGGCTGGCGGTTGTCGGCCAGGACTGCCACCGCACCTGGGTGGCCTACTACCGTGGCGCCATCGCCGGCTACTACGAACTGCACCGCCCCGACGGCGAGAACGCCGAGATCCGCTACTTCGGCCTCGCCCCGCAGTTTCTTGACAAGGGCTTCGGCGGCCCGCTGCTCAGCCAGGCCATCCGCAGCGCGTGGGAGTGGCCCGGCACGCAGCGGGTCTGGGTGCACACCTGCAGCCTCGACCACCCCGCCGCTCTGGCCAACTATCAGGCCCGTGGCCTGCAACTGTACAAGCAAGAGCACGAAGCACTGGGGTGACGGTTGCGCGAGGCTGGCAACGCTTGCGGCCTATGCCCAGTGGCTCGACAGTCCGCTGGCCCGGCCACTGGATTGGTCGGGCGCGCTATACGACTCGTGCAAGCCCCTAGGCCAAGGACGCCTGGCGCGCCACCCGTGCCCCCAGCATCCCGGAAAAAGATACCAGCATCAGTACCGCGAACACCCCGGCGATCGGCAGGTTCGACTCCAACCCGAAGCCGCTGACCGTCGCCGAGGCAATCGAACCGAACACCAGCATCAAGCAGCCCTGCAAGCTCGCAGCCACCCCGGCGCGGTCGGGAAACAGTGCCATCGAGCGGGCCATGGCATTGGAGAAGATAAAGCCCTGGCCGAAGGCGATCAGCATGATGCCAGCAAGAATGTTCACCAGGCTCAAGGTGTCGGCAGCCGCCGCGATGCACAGCACCCCGAGCAGAAACAGCGCCAACCCACTCCACATCAGGGTATCGGGTGAGACGATGCGCACCAGCGCACGGTTGGTCAGCGTGCCGACCAGATAGCAGCACCCCACCCCCAGCGCCGTGGTGCCGAAGTAATGCGCGTCATGGCCGAGCACATCCTGGACGATATGCGGCCCGAACACGTTCCACAGCAAGAATGCGGAAAAGCTCGCGCCGAGTACCACCACCGAAGCACGGAAGCGTCTGTCGGCCAGAATGAACCGATAGCCGACCACTGTCTGCAAGGCGCCGCGGCGGGCACTGGCCGGCAGCGACTCCTTGAGCCCGGCAACGACGAAAGCCAGGACCATGACGGCATAGGCGGCATACAGCACGAAGTTGTAGCGCCAGCCGAAATGCACCTCGATCAGCCCACCGATATAGGGCGCGATGACGGGCCCCAGGCCGAACGCCAGGCTGAGGTAGATGATCGCGACGTAGAAGCGCGGGCCTTTGACGACGTCGACCAGCACAGCACGGGCAACGACCTGGCAGGCGCCAATGGCAAAGCCCTGCAGCGCACGCGCCAGCAGCAGCATCTCGATGGACGTCGCGGCGGTCGCCAGCAGGCTGCCGACCACGAACACACCCAGGCCCAGCAGTACGGCAGGTCGCCGCCCGCGCGCGTCGGCCATCACGCCGAAGAACAGCTGCCCCAGGGCATAGAACAGCAGCGTGATGGTAATGGTGTTCTGCATCAGCGCAGGCCCCGCCCCGAGTTCGCGCCCGATGGACGGCAGGCTCGGCGCATACAGGTCGATGGCGATGCCCCCCAGGCTGTTGACCAGGGGAGCCAGGAAGACGATGAAGTTTTCATAACGCGTGTTGGCGTGCATAGGATCTCCGGCGTGCCGGGCAGCGAAGCGCCCGGCACGCACATGGGTCAGACAGACGCCTGGTGGGCGAACTGCGGTGGCGGGATGGAAGGTGTCGGCGCCTTGAGCCAGGCACTGGGCGAGGACAGGCGCGAAACCAGTACGCGCGGTGCCTGGTCGTAGTAGGTCCCCCAGTTGACACTGGGGTCCTTGACCCGGCGTGGATCGGCCTGGCCCAGGTCGTCGAGGTTGTCGACAATCGCTGCCAGCAGTTGCTGGACCTGCGGCGTCGCGGTCAGCACCACCAGGCCGAAGTTGCGCAGGGCCAGGGTGCGGATGACGTTGTCGAGCAGATACTTGCCAGCACCGCTGCCGCTCTGGAACGAGGCGAAAGCGCCGATCTCCGCGATACGCGCGCGGTCGATGGCGTAGCGTTCATCCAGCGTTTGGTCCAGGTAGTACTCACTGAACAGTTTGCCGGAGTCGCCATAGCTGATGCCGGCACAGGCGTAGCCCGGCGCCCCGCCGGTGGAACCGGTCAGGCAGACGAACAGGTCAGGCTGCGGCACGGGCGTTGCCTCGTAGTGCTTGAGGTAATGACCCCGTACCGCCTCCTGCAGGCAGCGGTAGCCGGGGCGACCCTTGTAGAAATTGCGCACGATGTACATGGGCGACGTCCCGTCCTAGGCGTACAGTTGATCGATGAACCGCGCTTCGATCTCGGCGCGCCGCGGTCGTCCGGTGACCGTGTAGAACTGGTCACGAAACCCTGCGATGTCGCCGACGACCTGGATGCGTCGCACCCGTGCGAAGTCCGCAAGGCGGTGCTCCAGGCGCGCCATCTCGTCCTGCACGCTGGCAGGGCTCGCAGTGCTGAGGATGATGGCGCACGGCTCGTCGCGTCCTTCGCCCATGACGATCATGTCGTCGACCAGCGGGCTCTCCTTGTAGACGTTCTCGACCCACTCAGGCGAAATGTTGCGTGCCGTCGAGAGGATGATCACGTGCTTCTTGCGCCCGGTGATGTACAGAAAACCGTCACGGAACTCGGCGATATCGCCGGTGTGCAGGTAGCCGTCGGACAGGTCGCAGGCCGTGTCGTCGGCGTTGTAGTAACCCGCGCAGAGGGTCGGCGTCTTCACCAGCAACTCGCCGTCGACCAGCTTGGGCTCGATGCCGTCGAGCAGCTTGCCGGCCGAGCCGATGCGCCGCTCTGCAGGCGAGTTCAGCGAGATGATCGAGGAGTTCTCGCTCAGCCCATAGGCCTCGAACACTTGCACACCGCGGGCATCCAGGGCCTGGAGCACCGTGGCTGGAATCTTCGCGCCGCCGGTGATGATGTGCGGATTGGTGGGGCCGAACAGGTCCTCGACACTCGCACCCTGCTCAAGCAGCAGGTTGGCCTCTTCCAGCAGCTTGGGCGGCAGGTAGAGGAAGTTGGGGTGATTGGGTGCGATCAACTCCAGGTAATGACGGGCATTGCCACTGGCCGCGCCGTACTCGGTGACGCCCTCGGGCATCAGGGTCAGGGTGCCACCGGACAGGATCGGAATAAACACACCCAGCACCTGCTCGATCAGCAGGCTCATCGGCACGATCGAGAAGTAGTGCAGCGGCTGCTGCGGCAAGCGCTTCATCACGTTGTCGACCAGCAGCCCCACGGCCGCGTCGCGAATCATCACGCCCTTGGGCTTGGAGGTGGTACCCGAGGTGTGGATCACCGAGACGATACCGGCGGGAATCAGTTCGTCGTCCTGGGCCCAGGGCGTGTCAGTGGACTGGATCATCAATTGCCGGGGGATGAAGCTCGGCTTGTCCGGCAGGATGCGGTGCAGGCGCCGGGCGGTCGGCTCATCGCTGACGAACACGGCGGCGGCCTTGCCGAGCAGGCTACCGATCTGATCGTCGGAAAACTCGATGGGCACCGGCAGCAACACACCACCGACCTTCTGGATCGCCAGCAGGGTGTACACCCACTCGTAGCATGAGCGCATCGCGATACCGAACACCTTGCGCTCGCAGTTGCCGACCCGAGCCTGCAGGGCCTGGGCCAGGCGCTCGACGTCATCGCGCAGGCCATGCAGGGTGTAGTCGCGCCCGTGCATTTCGCGGATCACCACGC
Source organism: Pseudomonas sp. NBRC 111143 (assembly GCF_001320965.1). Taxonomy (NCBI): domain Bacteria; kingdom Pseudomonadati; phylum Pseudomonadota; class Gammaproteobacteria; order Pseudomonadales; family Pseudomonadaceae; genus Pseudomonas; species Pseudomonas sp. NBRC 111143. Next base: position 207,419 of record NZ_BCBT01000001.1, read on the forward strand.
GGTCAGTGCTGGTGGTCAGGTAGTGCTGCATTTTCTGGCTGATCATTGGCCGTTACCCCCGATGCGGTAGCTCTGGGCACCGAAGATGCGTCGGCTGATATCGTCGAGGCGACGGCGACCGTGCATCACGCGGGTGTTGTCGATGACCACGATGTCGCCCTTCTTCCAGAAGTGGCTGTAGGTATTACGGGCGGTGACTTCCTTGATCTCGTCCCAGATTTCAAGGGCGATCTCCTCGCCGTCGGCCCAGGTGATGCGTGGCGGCTCGTAGTTGACGCTAGGGCCGAGCATCGAATTGCAGAAGGCCTTGCGACCGCTGAAGCAGCTGGTCTCCACCGCGCTGATCACCAATTCGGAGGCGATCAGGTTCTGGTCGATGCGACGGTAGGTCTGGCCGGCCACCTGGTCGTTGACCTGTTGCAAGTGCTCGTCGGTGACGCTGTCGATCGGCAATTGCAGCTCGATGCTCAGGAAGCGCCGCACGTTGTGCCAGGGAATGCGTCGCGCATAGCGAATGGCACGCGATTCGAAGCTCTTACGGGTTTTCGGCGACAGGTCGAACAGCACTCGCTCGCCATCGCACAACGTGGTCTCGGAGCCGACCGACGCCGCTTCCAGGCAGTAGAACCACTGCAGGTCCGGGTTGAACGGCAAATTGCCGTTCTCCCGGTGCAGCCCCATCTCGTGAACGCCTGCTTCGATCTCGGCGGTATTGGCCGTGGCGGCCTTGCGCGCGGGATCGAAGGTGACCCGGGAGGAATGCGCGCTGACGAAATCGTTGAAGTCTTCGAGCAAGTCGCTGAAGTCGCGGTAGATCACCGCGCCGCTATGGGCCAGGTCTTCATAGAGCGCCGCAGTGTCCATCGAGTCGAAGACGCGCAGTCCCGGTTCGACGGCATAGACACATTCGAAGCCGTAGCACGGCGTGGGATGACGATAGAAAGGTAGAGCTTTAGCTTGAGTGTGGGCCAACATCTGACATCTTCCTTGGGAAATGGATTACAGACAGGCAGGCCGTCCGCCGCCTGACGAAAACACGTTAGGGGAAATGTCGTGGGTGCTGGTTTTAAGAAACCTAAAGCCGTGATGAAAAATTAAAAGTGCGGCCGTGCGACGGAACGCACAGGGGGGAGCGTTTGTCGGGGCACGAAACATCGCACCCGAGCAAGCGCTGCCGATAGGCATGGCCTTACGCGAAGAGGCCGCAAAAGGCCCTGTAACCACTGAATGTTCACTCATCCTGAGCGCCTGCAATCCGTGTCAATAACCTGTGTCACCCTGCGCGGAGCAGGTCCCCCGCCACATCCTGGATCAACCTGCGCAAACTGGAGACATCCGTACCCAGCCCTCGATCACGCGACCAGATCATATCCACCGTGAACACCGGAAACCCCATCGGTGGCTGACACACCCGCACCCCCTCGGGGATACGCAGGTGTGGCAGCAAGCGCGCCGGCAAGGCCAAGGTCGAGGGAACGGCGGCCAGGATGTTGACGCAGGCCTGGTAGCCGTTCGCCCGCACCAGCACATTGCGCGTGCGGCCTATTTTCTCCAGCCAGCTATCGACCATGTTCTTCTCCGAGATCCACGGCGTAGGAAAGACATGCGCCGAAGCACAGAACTCATCCAGGCTCATCGCCCCGTCCAGCGCAAGCCCACGCTGGCTGGTCAGGCAGACGAAACCATCGCTGAGCACCGGCTGCCATTGCAGCTCGGGGTGCAGCTGGTGGTAACTCGGACCGAAGCCGATGGCCAGGTCGATATCGCCGGAAATCAACCGGTCCACCGGCAAGTCGCGGCTTAACCGATCGAGGTGCAGGGAGGTATTGGGGTGATTGCTCGACAAGGTCGCCAGGGCCTGGGGCAGAAAGGCCAGCTCGAAGTATTCCGGCGCGCACAGGCGCCAGATCCTCGGGGCAGCGACGCCATCGCCGGAGGGGGCATCCTCGGCGCAGCGGTTGACCGACTCGATCACCACGCGCAGGTAGGGTGCGATCTTTTCCGCCTTGGCGGTTGGCTGCAACAAACCCTGCGAGGAGGCGAACAGGGTGTCGTCGAAACAACCGCGCAGGCGTTTGAGGCAGTAGCTCACCGTGGGCTGGCTGACGTTCATCAGTTCGGCGGTGCGCTTGGCACTGCGATATTCCAGCAAGTTGAGAAACACCACGATGTCTTGCAGGTCCAGCTGCTTCAGATAATTGCTGTGAAGCATGCAGGCCCCTCCTGGGTCATCATGTTCATGGGATGGGATCGACGTCTTCGGGAAGCTTGGCCAGCATCAACTTGAGCATCTGCGCGAGAGCTTCACGTTCCTCGACCCGCAGCGGAGCGAGGAACTGGTTCTGCAGATCGGTGTGGCTGAAAACCGCTTTTTCGATGGCCGCAAGCCCTGCTGCGGTCAGCGCCACCTTGTAGCTGCGCTTGTCGGCAGGGTCGTGGATCTGCTCGACCATGCCCGCCTCCTTGAGGCGGCTCAGACGATTGGTCATCGCCCCGGAGGTGATCAACAACGAGTTGTACAGCTCGGTCGGGGTCAACTGGTACGGTGCACCGGAGCGGCGCAAGGTCGCCATGACATCGAACTCCCCCTCCTTGAAACCGTACTGCTCGAGCACCGCGCAACGGCGGCGCTCGAGGTGTTTCTGCAGGCGCGCCATGCGCCCGAAGACCTCCATGGACGAAGCATCCACGGAGGGCATCGCCTGCGCCCATTGCGCGACGACGAAATCGACATGATCTTTCATTGGCATAACCGTCCGTTCACCCTGAACTCCCCAAGGGCCACATCCCTGCCGCACCCCGGCACCTTCCAAGTATCTTAACGTTAAGTTATCTTGGTATGCACGAGGTATGAATCGGGAGGGAACATGGCGTTCTTCGAACACAACCGAAATCGCTATTACTACTTTGACGCCGGGGCCGGCACCCCCACCCTGCTCCTGCACGGGCTGGGCAACAGTGGCCGCGCCTGGACAGACCAGGTCGGGGCCCTGCTGCGCCTGGGCCATCGCGTCATCGTACCGGACCTGCTCGGCCATGGCGCGTCCAGCAATGCGCCGGAACACATCACGCCTCATCTGCAAGCCCAGGAGCTGATCGCACTGCTGGATCACCTCGGACTGGCCAGCACTCAGCTCATCGGGCTTTCGCTGGGCGGCATGATTGCCCTGGAACTGGCCTGCGCCTACCCGGATGCCGTGGACAAACTGGTGGTGGCCGCGTCCTTCGCCAGCATGAGCAGCACCGCGCGCCATCAACAGCTCGATGAGTGGGCCGAAAACCTTCGCCAGCCGGACGGCTGCCTGAAGCGCTTCAAGACAACATGGCCACAACTGGTCGGCAGTTCCTTCGCCGCCTCCAGCCAGGGGCAGAGCCTTTACCAGGCCTGGCATGCCCAGGCCGCGATGCAGCGGGCGCGCTGCCAGATCCACTGGTGCGAGGGTATGAAAACCTACGACCTGAACGATCGACTGTCACACATCCAGGCGCCCACCCTGGTACTTGGCACCGACGGCGACCGCATCAGTCCACCTGGCGAGGCCGAGGCCATTGCCAGCCGTATTGCTCACGCCCAGCTCATCACTCTTCCAGGCGACGGCCATGTCTTCAACGTTTCCCATGCCCCGGCCTTCAACCGGGCACTCAGTGGTTTCCTGCAGGAGCAACAGCGACATGGGTGATACACCCTCCAAGGCCAGCGTAGTGCTGCTGGCGATTCTGGTCGGCATCAACCTGCGGCCGATCATGGCCTCGGTCGGCCCGCTGCTCGATCTGCTACAGCGCGACCTGGGCCTGAGCAACTTCCAGGGCGGTTTGCTGACCACACTGCCGGTGATGATGATGGGCCTGTTCGCCCTCGCCGGCCCTTGGCTGCTGCGCCTGCTCGGCGAGGTCAAGGGCGTGGCCATCGGCATGACCCTGATTGCTGCGGCTTGCGCGGTACGTACCTATGTCGAGTCATCTAGCGCACTGATCGCCAGCGCTGCCGTAGGTGGCGTCGGCATTGCCGTGATCCAGTCGCTGATGCCTGCATTCATCAAGCGCAACCACCCGCAAAGCGCAGGGATGCTCATGGGGTTGTTCACTACGGGGATCATGGGCGGTGCAGCCATCGCCGCCGCCATTGCTGCTCCCAGCGCGGGCAAGCTGGGCTGGAACCTCACCCTCGGCTATGCCGCCATTCCGGCCATGATCGCGTTGATCGCCTGGCTGCTCGCCGCAGGCAACGTCCATGCCTATCCCACGGCGGCCGGCCTGCCCTGGCGCAGTGGCCGGGCCTGGCTGCTGCTGGTGTTCTTCGGGATTGGAACCGGGGCATACACCTTGGTGCTCGCCTGGCTACCCCCGTTCTACGTCGAGCTGGGCTGGACAGCGAAAAGTGCCGGCTACCTGCTCGGCGCGCTAACCATTACCGAGGTCATCGCCGGTTTGTTGGTGTCGGCGCTGATTCATCGTTTCCCGGATCGCCGTCAACCCTTGGCGCTGGTGATCCTGCTGCTGATCGGCGGGCTGGCCTGCCTGATGACGGCGCCACTGCAACTGACCGCCCTGGCCATCCTGTGCCTGGGTTTGGGCATCGGTGCCTTGTTCCCGCTGTCGCTGATCGTCACCCTCGATCATGCACGCTCACCGGCCGAAGCCGGGTCGCTGCTGGCCTTCGTGCAAGGGGGTGGCTACCTGATTGCAGCCTCGATGCCGGTGGTGGCCGGGCTGGTGCGCGATGAGTTCAGCTCGCTGCACTGGGCCTGGGCCGTCATGGGTGGCGGGGCTGTGTTGTTGCTTGCCTTGAGCGCCCTGCTCCGGCCGCTCAGCCAGCGAACAGTGGTCGCCCAGGCTTGATCCTCCCCCTCCGGGGCGCGTTCCAGCGCCCCGAACGCCCTCGCCGATTTTTCCTGACCCGCCCCACCTGCGCGCGCAAAGCACTCTTTTAGTGCAAAGGCGCCGCAACCGCCTCCCACCTACCCCGTCCCATGCGCGCTGCAGCCTGGTGGCACAGCCTTTGCGACGGTCTACCGTGCCCCATTCGCGAACTTAGTTTTTTTAACGTTCATGAGCACATATTTACTAATTTATCCATCTGCGCCCACGCCCCATGATCGCTTCCAACAAGAAAGCGTCGCCTTTTGCCGACGCGCATCCGGGCACCTGTGAAGTGCCCATCCTTGCCTTGGAGTCCGTCATGACCAGCGCAGCCACATCGGCACCTCTCATAGAAAAACACACGATCGGATACGTGCCCCCCGAAGACCGCCATGGAAAGGTAAAGGACTTGTTCACCCTGTGGTTCGGCGGCAACATCGCGCCGCTGCCCATCGTCACCGGCGCCCTGGGCGTGCAGCTGTTCCACCTCAACCTGATCTGGGGCATCGTCGCCATCCTGGTCGGCCATCTGGTCGGCGGTGTGCTGATGGCCCTGCACTCGGCCCAGGGCCCGCAGATGGGCATCCCGCAGATGATCCAGAGCCGCGCCCAGTTCGGCACCCTCGGCGCCTTGCTGGTGGTGGTGATCGCGGGGGTGATGTACATCGGCTTCTTCGCTTCCAACATCGTGCTGGCCGGCAAATCGCTGCATGGCGTGGTCGAAAGCGTGCCGGTGCCGGTAGGCATCGTCATCGGCGCCCTGGGCTCGGGGATCATCGGCATCATCGGCTACCGCTTCATCCATGTGCTCAACCGCATCGGCACCTGGGTGCTGGGCATCGGCATCGTGGTCGGCTTCGGCTACATCTTCACCCATGTGCAGAGCGATGACTTCCTGACCCGCGGCAGCTTCAACATTTCCGGCTGGCTGGCCACCGTGTCGCTGGCGGCGCTGTGGCAGATCGCCTTTGCCCCATACGTGTCGGACTACTCGCGCTATCTGCCGGCCGACGTGAAAGTGTCGTCGACCTTCTGGACCACCTACCTGGGCTCAGCCCTGGGTTCGAGCCTGTCGTTCATCTTCGGCGCAGTCGCCGTGCTGGCGATCCCCGCCGGGATGGACACCATGGACGCCGTGAAGCTGGCCACCGGCGCCATCGGCCCGCTGATGCTGGTGCTGTTCCTGCTCAGCGTGATCAGCCACAACGCGCTCAACCTGTATGGTGCGGTGCTGTCGATCATCACCCTGGTGCAGACCTTCGCGTATCGCTGGATCCCGACCGCCAAGACCCGCGCCGTGCTCTCGCTGATCGTGCTGGCCGCGTGCAGCGTGGTGGCCGTCTTCGCCTCGTCCGACTTCATCGGTCACTTCGTCGACATGGTCTTGGTGCTGCTGGTCGTGCTGGTGCCATGGACCGCGATCAACCTGATCGACTTCTATGCCATCCACAAGGGCGAGTACGACATCCAGTCGATCTTCAAGGTCGACGGCGGAATCTACGGGCGTTACAACCCTCAGGCGCTGATCGCCTACGCCGTCGGGATCGTGGTGCAGATTCCGTTCATGAACACGCCGCTGTACGTAGGCCCGGTATCGGAACACATCAATGGTGCCGACCTGTCGTGGCTGGTCGGGTTGGCGGTGACCACGCCGCTGTACTGGTGGCTGGCCAGCCGTGACAGCGCCTACCGTCGTCGCCAGGTGGGTGCCAAGCTCGCTGCCGGACATTGATGCATAGCGCTAGCCCTGCATTTGTGCAGGGCTAGCTGGTTTTTGTGCTGCCCTTTCTCGGCTGAATCGGGCGACTCTACGGCTCGAACCCTTCGACGATGATCACCTCGGCCTTGGCCACTCCCTGCCGATGTCGGCACGCCTCTTGATACAGATCAGACCGGTAGCAGGCCAGCGCCTGCTCGTACGAGTCGAATTCGATCACCACGCTGCGCTGCGGCGTCACTCTTCCCTCCATCGCCTCGCTCTTGCCACCCCGGGCCATAAAGCGCCCGCCAAATGCCACGAACGCCGCCGGCGCACGCTGGGTGTACTGCTGGTACTGCTCCGGGTCGGTAACGTCCACATGGGCGATCCAGTAAGCCTTCATCCGTCGCTCTCCTGTACAGGGTTATTTGTGTATTATGGTATACCATAAAAATCACCTGACCACAGCGAGCGTGCAGCATGGCTTTCAACAGCATCGAAGACCTTCTCGAAGACTACCGCCAGGGCAAGATGGTGCTGCTGGTGGACGACGAAGACCGGGAGAACGAAGGCGACCTGCTGATCGCCGCCGAGCGCTGTGACGCGCAAGCAATCAATTTCATGGCCCGCGAAGCACGCGGCCTGATCTGCCTGACCCTGACCGACGAACACTGCCAACGTCTGGGCCTTGAGCAGATGGTACCGACCAACGGCAGCGCGTTCAGCACGGCGTTCACGGTATCGATCGAGGCCGCCAGCGGTGTCACCACAGGCATCTCTGCCGCCGACCGCGCGCGGACCGTGGCCGCCGCCATGGCCGCAGACGCCCGCCCCGAGCACCTGGTCCAGCCTGGCCACATCTTCCCCCTGCGCGCCCGTGAAGGCGGCGTGCTGACCCGCGCCGGACACACCGAAGCCGGTTGCGACCTGGCGCGCCTGGCAGGCTTCGCACCGGCCTCGGTGATCGTCGAAGTGCTCAACGACGACGGCACCATGGCCCGCCGCCCGGACCTGGAGCTGTTCGCCGAGCACCACGGCATCAAGATCGGCACCATCGCCGACCTCATCCACTATCGCCTGAGCACCGAACAGACGGTCAAGCGCATCGGCGAGCGCGAGCTGCCAACGGTCCACGGCACGTTCCGACTGGTGACCTTCGAGGACCGTATCGAAGGTGGCGTGCACATGGCCATGGTGATGGGCGACATTCGCCGCGAGCAGCCGACGCTGGTACGCGTGCATGTCATCGATCCGCTGCGCGACCTGGTCGGCGCTGAATATGCAGGCCCTGCCAACTGGACACTGTGGGCGGCGCTGGAGCGGGTCGCGGCAGAGGGTGCCGGGGTGGTGGTGATCCTCGCCAACCATGAGTCCTCCCAGGCCCTGCTCGAACGCGTGCCGCAACTCACCCAGCCACAGCGCCCCTACCAGCGCGGGCAATCGAAGGTGTACTCGGAGGTGGGTACCGGCGCGCAGATCCTGCAGGACCTGGGCGTGGGCAAACTGCGCCACCTGGGCCCACCGCTCAAGTACGCAGGGCTGGCGGGGTATGAGCTGGAAGTGGTGCAGAGCATTCCATTCGAAGCTCACTGAATCTTGCGTCACCGACAGGATGACTGGTAACACCGAACGCTTGCCAAAAGCTTGGAATACCATAATATGATATCCCGTAGACCTTGAATCTGCCGGCCGCACCTACAATCACACAACGGCCACGAATTACCTGAGATAGCTGCTCCCGAACACAGTTGGCGGGCGCGACAAAAGCCCGCCTCGAATAACAAAAGCAACGAGGGCGTAACCATGCTGTTGAGCAAACGAGTCACCGCTGTGCTGTCCGCAAGCCTGCTGGCACTGGCCTGCCAGGCCCCCCAGGCCGCCGACAGCCTCAACTTCGTCAGTTGGGGTGGCACCACCCAGGACGCCCAGAAACAGGCATGGGCCGACCCTTTCAGCAAGGGCAGCAACATCAAGGTCGTACAGGACGGTCCGACCGACTACGGCAAGCTCAAGGCCATGGTCGAAAGCGGCAACGTGCAATGGGATGTGGTCGACGTCGAAGCCGACTTCGCCCTGCGGGCCGCCAGCGAAGGCCTGCTCGAACCCCTCGACTTCTCCACCATCCAGCGTGATCGCATCGACCCGCGCTTCGTCTCCGACCATGGCGTCGGCTCGTTCTTCTTCTCCTTCGTGCTCGGCTACAACGAGGGCAAGCTTGGGGCCAACAAGCCGGTCGACTGGAGCGCGCTGTTCGACACCAAGACCTACCCCGGCAAGCGTGCGCTGTACAAGTGGCCGAGCCCCGGCGTGCTGGAGCTGGCCCTGCTCGCCGACGGCGTACCTGCCGACAAGCTTTACCCGCTGGATCTGGACCGCGCCTTCAAGAAACTCGACACCATCAAGAAAGACATCGTCTGGTGGGGAGGCGGTGCCCAGTCCCAGCAATTGCTGGCCTCCGGTGAAGCCGCGCTCGGGCAGTTCTGGAACGGGCGCGTCTACGCGCTGCAGCAGGATGGTGCCCCGGTGGGCGTGAGCTGGAAGCAGAACCTGGTCATGGCCGACTTCCTGGTCATTCCCAAGGGCGCCAAGAACAAGGACGCGGCCATGAAGTTCCTCGCCAACGCCAGCAGCGCCAAGGGCCAGGCCGACTTCGCCAACCTTACCGCCTACGCCCCGGTGAACCTCGACAGCGTCGCCGAGCTCGACAAGAAACTCGCGCCCAACCTGCCAACCGCCTACGCCCAGGACCAGGTCACCCTCGACTTCGCCTACTGGGCCAAGAACGGCCAGGCCATCGCTGCGCGCTGGAATGAGTGGCTGGTCAAATGAAAGTCGCCATCAACGCCCTGCACAATGCCCAAGGTGCCGACCCCGGCACCGGCGCCCCGCGAGCGGCCGTGCGCCGCCCGCCACTGAGCCAGCGCTGGCGTGGCAGTCGCAACCTGCTGCCGGCCCTGTTGTTTCTCGGCCTGTTTTTCTTCGCGCCATTGATCGGCTTGCTGCTGCGCGGCGTGCTGGAGCCGGTGCCAGGGCTGGGCAACTACGAGCAGCTGTTCGCCAACTCAGCCTACGCGCGGGTGCTGTTCAACACCTTCTCGGTGGCGGGCCTGGTGACGGTGATCAGCGTATTGCTGGGCTTTCCGCTGGCCTGGGCGATCACCTTGGTGCCTCGTGGCTGGGGGCGTTGGCTGCTGAACATCGTGCTGCTGTCCATGTGGACCAGCCTGCTGGCCCGCACCTATTCCTGGCTGGTGCTGCTGCAAGGCTCGGGGGTGATCAACAAGCTGCTGATGGCGCTGGGCATCATCGATGCGCCGCTGGAAATGGTGCACAACCTCACCGGTGTGGTGATCGGCATGAGCTACATCATGATCCCGTTCATCGTGCTGCCACTGCAGGCGACCATGCAGGCCATCGACCCGATGGTGCTGCAGGCAGGCTCGATCTGCGGCGCAAGCCCCTGGACCAATTTCTGGAAAGTGTTCATCCCGTTGTGCCGTTCAGGCTTGTTCTCGGGTGCGCTGATGGTGTTCGTGATGTCGCTCGGTTACTACGTCACCCCGGCATTGCTGGGCGGTGCGCAGAACATGATGCTGCCCGAGTTCATCATCCAGCAGGTGCAGTCGTTCCTGAACTGGGGGCTGGCCAGCGCCGCCGCGGCACTGCTGGTGGTGATCACCCTGGTGCTCTTCTACCTGTACCTGAAGCTGCAGCCGGAATCCCCGGTCGGCAATGCGAGGTAATTCTTCATGCTCCTGTCCCCCAACGCCATGGGTCGCCCGCTGCGCACCGGCCTGTACCTGACCACCGGGATCATCGCTGCCTTCCTGCTGCTGCCGGTGGTGTTCATCGTCCTGCTGTCGTTCGGCTCCTCCCAGTGGCTGGTGTTCCCGCCCCCCGGCTGGACCTTCAAATGGTACGAACAGTTCTTCTCCAACCCCGAGTGGATGGACGCCGCGCTGGCCAGCCTCAAGGTGGCTGTGCTGACCACCTTCGCCGCCGTGGCCCTGGGCCTGCCGACTGCCTTCGCCCTGGTGCGCGGGCGCTTTCCCGGGCGCGAACTGCTCTACGGCCTGTTCACCATGCCGATGATCGTGCCGCTGGTGATCATCGCGGTCGCGGTCTACGCGCTGTTCCTGAAGCTGGGCTATACCGGCACGCTGTTCGCCTTCGTGGTCAGCCACGTGATCGTCGCCCTTCCCTTCACCATCATCTCGATCATCAACTCGCTGAAGCTGTTCGACCAGTCGATCGAGGATGCCGCGGTGATCTGCGGCGCCTCGCGGCTGCAGGCGATCGTCAAGGTCACCTTCCCGGCCATCCGCCCGGGCATGATCGCCGGCGGCCTGTTCGCCTTCCTGGTGTCGTGGGATGAGGTGGTGCTCAGCGTGATGATGGCCAGCCCCGACCTGCAGACCTTGCCAGTGAAGATGTGGACCACCCTGCGCCAGGACCTGAGCCCGGTGATCGCCGTCGCCTCGACGCTGCTGATCGGCCTGTCGCTGCTGGTCATGTTCATCGCCAGCGCCCTGCGCCGCCGCAACGAAACCAACGCCTGAGTGCCGGAGACAACAATAATGAGTGCAGTCATCAAAGAAGCCACGCACGGCAAGACCCTGGTCACCCTGCGCAACCTGAACAAGCACTACGGCGACTTCGCCGCGGTCGACAACATCAGCCTGGACATCCAGGACGGCGAATTCCTCACCTTCCTCGGCTCCAGCGGCTCGGGCAAGTCCACCACCCTGTCGATGCTGGCCGGCTTCGAGACCCCCAGCAGCGGCGAGATCCTGGTCGAAGGCCGCTCGCTGGTGAACGTGCCGCCGCACAAGCGTGACATCGGCATGGTGTTCCAACGCTACTCGCTGTTCCCGCACCTGAGCGTGCGCGACAACATCGCCTTCCCACTGACCATCCGCAAGCTGGGCAGCGCCGAGATCGCCAAGCGCGTCGATGCCATGCTCAAGCTGGTGCAGCTGGAAACCTTCGCACACCGACGCCCTGCCCAACTCTCCGGCGGCCAGCAACAACGCGTGGCGATCGCCCGAGCACTGGTGTACGAGCCACGCATCCTGCTGATGGACGAGCCACTCGGCGCCCTGGACAAGAAACTGCGCGAAGACCTGCAGGACGAGTTGCGCCAGTTGCACCGGCGCCTGGGCATCACCATCGTCTACGTCACTCATGACCAGGAAGAAGCCATGCGCCTGTCCCAGCGCATCGCCATCTTCAGCCACGGCAAGATCGTCGGTCTGGGCAGCGGTTACGACCTCTATCAGAACCCGCCAAACGCGTTCGTCGCCTCGTTCCTGGGCAACTCCAACTTCCTGCGGGTCACTGCCAGCAGCCATGGCGCGGCGGCGTTCGAAGGCCAGTCGTTGGCCATTCGCCTGACCTCAGGGCTGGCCGCTGGCCAGGACGCACTGATCATGGTCCGCCCGGAAAAAGCCCTGGCGTTGAGCACCGAGCAGGCAACCCGCGAGCCGCTGCCCGCAGGCTGGAATGAGGTGAACGCCAAGGTCGGCGAAGTCTTGTTCCTCGGCGAAAGCCAGACCTGCCACGTGGTGACGGCAGGCGGTACCGAGATGACGGTCAAGGCGCTGTCGGCGGCGGGCATGCCGATGCAGCCGGGCGATACGGTCAAGGTACGCTGGGCGGTGGCCGATGCCTGCGTGTATACCGAGTGGGCCGAGGGTGACCTGAGCAAGGCTGCCGGCGCACACTGACAGGCCTCTTCGCAGCACGCCGCTGTGGGAAATTCTGTCTTGCTCAAAATCTAAAGGTCTAGCCCGATCCCTGTGAGAGCGGCGGTTCGCCGCCGCGACTTGTCCCGCGCACACGGGCGTAGCCCGTGCCAGGCAGCGCGGTGTCTTTTCGCGGGTTAATGACCCGCTTCGCTCGTTTCGGCCTCTTCGCCACCTGTTCTGCCTTCCATTGCGCTACTGACGCTCGATGCAGATTCAGCATGTCGGGGGCTGCTGCACGGCCCTTTCGCGACAAGAGGCCACTGCTGCAGAAGTCGATTCCTATGCATTGACCATCTTGTATATACATGATGATATAAGAACGAAGTCATTCCTCTGGTTGCCCTAGCCGCCCTACAACAACAAACAAGCGGAGCCCCACATGCCCAGCAAGCCCGTGATCGAGCGGCGCTCGATCGACTACATTCCCGAAGCTGAACGCCATGGACGCGTGTACAGCCAGTTCACCCTGTGGCTGGGAGCCAATCTGCAGATCACCGCCATCGTGACCGGCGCCCTCGCCGTCGTGCTTGGCGGTGATGTGTTCTGGTCACTGATCGGCCTGCTGCTGGGCCAGGTGATCGGCGGAGCGGTCATGGCCTTGCACGCCGCCCAGGGGCCGCGGTTGGGGCTGCCGCAGATGATCTCCAGCCGCGTGCAGTTCGGCGTCTATGGCGCGGCCATCCCGATGGTGCTGGTGTGCCTGATGTACCTGGGGTTCACCGCCACCGGCACGGTACTGTCGGGCCAGGCCATCGGCCAGTTGCTCAGCGTCAGCGACAGCGCCGGCATCCTGATCTTCGCCGGCGTGATCGTGCTGGCCACCCTCGCCGGCTACCGCGTGATCCACTGGATCGGCCGCGTGGCCAGCGTGCTGGGGATCATTGCGTTCGTCTATCTGTTCAGCCGTATCCTGCTGCTCGCCGATATCGGCCAACTGCTGGACAACCGCCACTTCAGCTGGGCCTCGTTCCTGCTGGCGGTATCGCTGGCCGCCTCATGGCAGATCGCTTTCGGCCCCTACGTCGCCGACTATTCACGCTACCTGCCCAGCAACACCTCCGCGCTGAAGACCTTTCTCGCCGCCGGCCTGGGCTCGGTGATCGGCGCCCAGGCATCGATGATCCTCGGCGTGTTCGCCGCCGCCATTGCCGGCGGCCAGTTCTCGGGGCGTGAAGTGGCCTATATCGTCGGCCTGGGCGGCGCCGGTACCACCGCAGCGCTGCTGTACTTCGCCATCGCCTTCGGCAAGGTGACCATCTCCACCCTCAACAGCTACGGCAGCTTCATGTGCATCGCCACGATCATCAGCGGTTTTCGCGGCAGCCTGCAGATCAGCCGCCTGCAGCGCTTGCTGTTCGTGCTGGGCATCGTGGGTGCAGCGACGCTTGTGGCCCTGCTCGGCCAGCATTCGTTCCTGAGTGCATTCAAGTCGTTCATCCTGTTCCTGCTGACCTTCTTCGTGCCCTGGAGCGCGGTCAACCTGGTGGACTACTACTTCATCACCCGCGAGCGCTACGACATCCCTGCCCTGGCCGATCCCGACGGGCGCTATGGCCGCTGGAACTGGCCTGGCATCATCGTCTACAGCATCGGAGTGCTGATCCAGATGCCCTTCATCGACACCAAGCTGTACACCGGGCCCATGGTTGCGCACCTGGGCGGCGTCGATGTGTCGTGGCTGATCGGGTTGGTGGTGCCTAGCGTGCTGTATTACTGGGTTGCCCGGGGCAAGGCCAAGCACGCACCGGCGCAGTTGATCGAACCCCAGGCACGTTGACCGACGCCAGCGCGGTCTTTTGCAGGAGCGGCCTTTCGCGACACAAGGCCGCTCCTGCTGTCAGTCCCGATAATCCGGCGCCACTTTCTCCAGCAACCGCAACAGCGCCCCCCAGGCCAGCCCCATGGCATCCGGGTCCGCCAACTCACCGGGCTTGAGCGGCCGTGCCGGGGCATTGAACTGCCGCTCGGTATGCGCGCAGACCTCGGGCGATGGCAGCACCACCTTCCCGGCGCTCTGCGCCGCCAACTGGATCTCGCAGGCCTTATCCAGATAGAACATGCGCAGAAACGCCTCGCCCGCCGTGCGCCCCACCGTCAGCAACCCATGATTGCGCAGGATCATCACCGGCTTGTCGCCGAGGTCGGCGACCAGGCGCTGCTGCTCGCCCATGTCCAGGGCAACGCCCTCATAGTCGTGGTACGCGACCTTGCCGTAGAACTCCATGGAGATCTGGTTGACCGGTAGCAGCCCGCACTCAAGCGCCGCCACCGCGCACCCGGCGCGGGTGTGGGTGTGCAACACGCACTGGGCATCCTCGCGTGCGCCGTGGATGGCGCTGTGGATGACGAAGCCCGCCGGATTGACCGGGTACGGCGACGCCTCCACGGCGCGCCCTTGCAAGTCGATCTTCACCAGGTTGGACGCGGTGATTTCCTCGAACAGCAGGCCGTAGGGATTGATCAGAAAATGATGCTCGGGGCCGGGTATGCGCACCGAGATGTGCGTGAAGATCAGGTCCGTCATGCGGAAATGCGCAATCAGCCGATAACAAGCGGCCAGTTCCTCACGCAGGGTACGTTCGCTGGGGTGCATGGTGTCATCCAGGGTTGTTCTTGTGGGACGAGCTTACCCCGGTACGAGGGGATGAGCCGAAGCTAGTCCTGCCAAAGTAAAAAAACAAGTTGATTTTTTACTGAAGGTACACTTCCATGAAAAAAACAAGAACGCACGCTGGAGCCCGCACGCATGTCGACTGCCTTTGCTCACCTGTTCGAACCCTTGCAGATCCGTGGCAAACGCCTGAAGAACCGCATCATGTCCAGTGGTCATGACACCTGTCTGCCCACCGACAACCTGGTCAACGACAAGCTCGTCGCCTATCAACGCGCCCGCGCCGAGGGCGGCGCCGGCCTGATCGTGCTGCAGGTCGCCGGGGTGCACGACAGTGCGCGCTACACCTCGCACGTGCTGATGGCCACCGACGATGCCTGCATCGACGGCTACCGGCGCATCGCCCAGGCCTGTCATGCATACGGCACGGTGGTGCTGTCGCAGTTGTTCCATCCCGGCCGAGAGATCATGGAATCGGCCGATGGCCTGCTGGCGGTGGCCTACTCGGCCTCGGCGGTGCCCAACGAGCGCTTTCGCGTGATGCCGCGCGCCCTGGAACAGCCGATGATCGACGAAATCGTCCAGGGCTACGCCAGTGCAGCCCGGCGCCTGCACCAGGCAGGGCTGGATGGCGTCGAGGTGGTGGCCAGCCATGGTTACCTGCCCGCGCAGTTTCTCAACCCACGCGTCAACCGCCGCACCGATGGCTACAACGGCAACCTCGAAGCCCGCCTGCGTTTTCTGCGCGAAGTGCTGGCGGCGGTGCGTGCAGCCACTGACGAACAGTTCATCGTCGGCCTGCGCATCAGCGCTGACGAACGCGACAGCGAAGGGCTGAGCGAAGACGAATCACTGGCGGCCGCCATCGCGGTGCAGAACCAGGTCGATTACCTGCACATCGTCGCCGGCACCTCGGCCACCCTGGGTGGCGCGGTGCATATCGTCCCGCCGATGGCCATCGAGCCGGCCTACCTGGCCCGCGAAGCCGGCAGTTTCAAGTCGCGCCTGGACATCCCGCTGTTCGTCACTGGCCGTATCAACCAGCCACAGGAAGCCGAACAGATTCTCGCCCGCGGCCTGGCCGATGTGTGCGGCATGACCCGCGCGCTGATCTGCGACCCGCAGATGCCGGCCAAGACCGAACAAGGCCGTGTCGAGGACGTGCGCGCCTGCATCGCCTGCAACCAGGCCTGCATCGGCCATTTCCACCGTGGCCTGCCGATCTCCTGCATCCAGCACCCGGAAACCGGTCGCGAACTGCAGTACGGCAGCGTCACACCCGCGCCCCTGCGCAAGCGCATCCTGGTGGCCGGCGGTGGTCCGGCGGGCATGAAGGCGGCCATCGTCGCCGCCGCCCGAGGCCATGAGGTGACGCTGTACGAAGCGGGCCCGCAGCTCGGCGGCCAGGTGCTGCTGGCACAACTGCTGCCACGTCGCAGCGAGTTCGGCGGCGCCAGCACCAACCTGCAGCGCGAACTGGCACTGGCCGGGGTGCAGGTGGTGCGCAATACCCGCGTAGACCGCGCGCTGGTCGAGCGCGAACGGCCAGACCTGGTGATTGCTGCCACCGGCGCCGAGCCCTACTGGCCTGCATTCGAGCGCAGCGGCGAGTTGCAGGTGGTGGATGCCTGGCAGGTGCTGCGCAACGAGCACGCCCTGGGGCGCTCGGTGCTGGTGCTGGACTGGCGCTGCGACTGGATCGCCCCGGGCATCGCCGAACGCCTGGTGCGTGAAGGCCATCACGTGCAACTGGCGGTCAACGGTACTCACTGCGGCGAGAGCCTGCCGCTCTACGTACGTGACCAGATGGCCGGGGAACTGCACCGCCTCGGGATCCCCATCACCCCCTACGCCCGCCTCTACGGCACCGACGACAACACCGTGTATCTGCAACACACCGCCAGTGGCGAGCCCATGATCTTCGAACAGATCGACACCCTGGTGCTGTGCCTGGGTCACCAGCCTGTCGACACCCTGGCCCAGGAGCTGGCCGGGTTGGTCGAAGTACGGCGCATCGGCGACTGCCTGGCCCCGCGAACCGCTGAAGAGGCGATCCATGACGGCCTGGCGGTTGCCTGGTCGCTCTGAGGCTGGTCATACTCCCGGTTTTGCCGATGGACCGACCCTTGATGAGCCAGCGTCCCCTCGTCCCGCAACTCGCCGAAGGCGGCACTACCGCCCCGCAGTTCCTCGGCTCCCGCATCCGCGGCCTGCGCAAGCGCCGCGGCATGACCCTGGCGGAGCTGGCCCGTCTGAGCGAGCTGACCGCCGGCTACATCAGCCAGCTGGAACGCAACCTTTCATACCCCTCGATCCCGGCGCTGTTCAACATCGCCCGCAGCCTGGGCGTGACCATCCAGTGGTTCTTCGCCAGCGAAGCCAGCACCGCGCCCGAGGACCAAGGCTTCGTGGTGCGCAGGCAAAGCCGCCTGAGCGTGCATTACGAAGATGGCGTGGTCGACCAGTTGCTCACCCCGCAACCCAACCGCCAGCTGGAGATGCTGCATTCACGCTTCCCGCCGGGCGCCTACAGCCAGGAAAGCTACAGCCACGAAGGCGAGGAAGCCGGCTATGTGTTGTCAGGGCGTTTCGAGCTGTGGGTAGGCGAACGCCACTTCCTGCTCGAAGAAGGCGACAGCTTCAGTTTTCCCAGCCAGGAGCCACACCGCTATGGCAACCCTGGCGAGGTGGACACGGTGGTCATCTGGGTGATCACGCCGCCAACCTTCTGAACGATCGCCTGCGCCTGATCGTCATTTTTCATTCACACCCCTGTCGTAATCTGCCGGACATACCTGTGCCTCAAGGATCCCGGCATGCCCCGCCCTCTCGCTGTTCTGCTCTGCCTGCTACCCCTGCTGGCTCAGGCGGAGCCCGCCACACTGCGTATCCAGGGCTCCAACACCATTGGCGCAGCACTGGGCCCTGCGCTGGTTCGTGGGCTGCTGCAGAGCCAAGGTGCACAAAACATCCGCAGCGAGCGTGGAAAACTGCCCAACGAGACTGACATCCGTGCCCGCGACGCCCAGGGCCAGCCATTGCTGATCAATATCGCCGCCCATGGTTCCAGCACCGGCTTCAGTGCCCTGGACAGCGGTGAAGCCGACCTTGCCGCCGCCTCGCGCCCTATCTCCGACCAGGAAGCCCAGCAACTGCAACGTCTGGGCGACCTGCGCAGCGCGGCCAGCGAGCAGGTGATCGGCCTGGACGGCGTCGCGGTCATAGTGCACCCCGACAACCGCCTGCAGCAGTTGAGTACCGCACAATTGGCACAGGTCTTCTCTGGCCAGATCCAACGCTGGGAGCAACTCGGCGTAGCGGGCGGTCCCATTCACCTGTACGCCCGTGACGACCGCTCCGGCACCTTCGAAACCTTTCGCGCCCTGGTTCTGCAACCGCAGGCACTGGAGCTCTCGCCACGGGCCGAACGCTTCGAATCCGGCGACGCCTTGGCCGAACGGGTCAAGGCCGATCCCGCTGCCATCGGCTTCAGCAGCCTGACCACCGTGCATGGCGCCAAGCTGCTGGCAATCGCCGAAGGTGATGCTCCAGCCCTGTTGCCAACCCATGCAGCCGTGGCCAGCGAAGACTATCCACTGTCGCGGCGGCTGTTCTTCTATCTGCCGACTCACCCGAATGCTCAGGCCAAGGCCTTGGCCGAATTCACCCAGAGCGCAGCCGGCCAGGCCATTGTCGCCGCCCAGGGTTTCGTCTCGCAGCAGGTCAAGGCAGTGCCGGTCGCGGTACAGGCCCAGATGCCCGCGCAATACCGTGCCCTGGCTGCAGAGGCCCAGCGCCTGAGCGTCAACTTCCGCTTCCAGGAAGGCAGCGCCAGCCTCGACAACAAGGCCCTGCGCGATGTACAGCGGGTCAGCGACTACCTGCGTCAGGTCGGCAAGCTGCATGACAAAACGGTACTGGTGGGGTTTGGCGACCCCAAGGAAACACCCGGCCGCGCCGCCCTGCTCTCGCGCCTGCGCGCCATGGCCGTGCGCCGCGAACTGGCGCGCAATGGCGTGGAGATCCGGGATGTCACCGGCATGGGTGATGAACTGCCGGTGGCCGACAACGACCTGGAACAGGGACGCCTGCGCAATCGCCGGGTCGAGGTCTGGGTCTACTGACCCGCCTGGCGCTTGCCCCCAGAGGCGCGATGCGCGTACCGTGCCGGGCATTCCTGTGCAGGAGAACCGTCGCGTGTCCCTCAAAGCCCTGCGTACCCTGGTCACCATCGCCCGCCACGGCACCTTCGCCCGCGCCGCCGACCTGCTGAGCCTGACCCCTTCGGCGGTCAGCCTGCACATCAAGACGCTCGAGGACGAACTGCAAGTGCCGCTGTTCGACCGCAGCCGCCGCCAGGTGACACTCACCGAAGCCGGGCAATTGGCCGTGGCACGCGCCGAAAGCATTCTCACCGCCTACGACGAGCTGGCCGACACCCTGGCCAGCGGCCCGAGCCTGCGTGGTCGGCTGCGTATCGGTGCGATCCATACCGTGCTCGCCCGACGCCTGCCAAAGGCGCTGGTGTGGATCAAGGCGCACCATCCGCAACTGCACATCAGCGTGGTCTCGGGCATGTCCGCCGAGCTGGCCCGGCGGATCGAAGACGGTGAACTGGACGCCGCCATCACCACCGAACCGGTCAGCCCCTACCCGCAGAGCCTGCAATTCAGCCCGCTGTTCTCGGACCGTTTCTGGGCCGTGGCCAGCCCTGACCTGGTCGGGCAAAGCCTGGCGCAACTGCTCGCCAGTCAACCGTTCCTGCGCTTCGACAAACGCGCCTGGGCGGGCCGGCAGATCGAACAGGAACTGCGCCGCCAGCATTTGCAGGTCAGCGAGCAGATGGAGCTGGACAGCCAGGAAGCCCTGGCACGCATGGCGGCAATGGGCCTCGGGGTGGCGATCATCCCGATGAGCGACGATGACCTGCAACGGCTGCCGCCCGCCACCGTGCTGCCCTTTGGCGAGCCGCAATTGAGTCGCCACGTGGTGTTGCTGGAACATGAAAAGAGTCAGCGCCGACACCTGAGCGCGGTGCTCAAGACCGCCTTGGGCAGTTGATCACGCAGCCACCCGCAACCATGCAGTTTTCCTCAACAGTCAATGCAGAAAACAACGGTTTTTTCTGCTGACTCACCCCGCTAACCTGTGCCGGTACCCGACCACGGAACCGCGACCATGCTGCCCCTGCTCCTCACCACCCTGGTGCCCATCATCCTGCTGATCGCCCTCGGCACCCTGTTGCGGGTGCGCGGTTTTCTCGCGGAGGGTTTCTGGCCCGGCGCCGAGCGCCTGAGCTACTACGTGCTGCTGCCCTCGCTGTTCCTGCATGGCCTGGCCACCGCCAACCTGGAGGGTGTACCGGTGTTCGGCATGGTCGGCGTGCTGATGCTCTCGACCCTGGCCGGCGCGCTCCTGCTGGTGCTCTACCAGGGCGCAGCAGGCCACGATGGCGCTGATTTCACCTCGGTGTTCCAGGGCGGCATACGCTTCAACAACTACATCGGCGCGACCCTGGCGGCAGGCATCTACGGCAGCGCCGGCATCGCCCTGGCGGCCGTGGCCAACGCGGCAATCGTGCCGCTGGTCAATCTGCTTTGCGTACTGGTGTTCGCCCGATTCAGCGCTCGCCACAGCTCTCCCCTCACCGTGCTGCGGGCGATTTTCGCCAACCCGTTGATCGTGGGCTGTGCGGCTGGCCTGCTGCTGCGGGTCACCGGCCTTGGCCTGCCGGCGGGCCTGGAACCCACGGTCAAGGCCCTTGGCCAGGCCGCCCTGCCCCTTGGGTTGCTGTGCGTCGGAGCGGCATTGGGCGGCGCGCGGATGGGCCAGCAGGTCAAGCCCCTGGTGGCCGCCTCGGCGTTCAAGTTCCTGGTCATGCCACTGACCACCTTCGGCCTGTGTCGCCTGCTCGGTCTCAGCGGCCAGGCCGCCGTGGTGGCCGTGCTGTTCCAGGCACTGCCCACCGCGTCGTCGTCCTACGTCATGGCCCGGCAGATGGGGGGCAACGCGCCGCTGATGGCGACCATCATCGCGTTGCAGACCGTCGCTGCAGCGGCCACCTTGCCATTGATGCTCAGCCTCACGCTAAGTTGAAGCCGCTTGGCTAGAATGGAGTCAGCTCACTGACGCGGAAGCCCGATCATGCGCCACTCGTGGATGGTCATCAGCCTGTTCCTGGCCCTGCCCGCAGGCCCGTTGCATGCCGCCGACAGCGCCAAGGCCGCAGTCGCCGAAGACAAGGCCCAGGCGCTGGAACAGAAAGTGGTAAACGACGCCCCGCCACCCAAGGCGCCGGAGAAGATCACCCCCACCGAGGTGCAGGCCGTGGACCCGGCCGGGCAGGCGCCGCTGGACGACAGCATCACCTGCCTTGCTCGCACCCTCTACTGGGAAGCAAAAGGCGCCGACGAGACAGACATGAAGGCAGTGGCCAGCGTAGTGCTCAACCGCCTGGGCAAGGACGGCTTCCCCGACACCATCTGCGGCGTGGTCAAGCAAGGCGTCGAGAGCAAGAGCTGCCAATTCTCTTGGTGGTGCGACGGGCGTCCTGACCAGGTCGAGGAAAAGGAGCGCTACGAGGTCGCCAAGGAAATCGCGCGCAAGGCGTTGAACCAGCAGTTGCGAGACAGCACCGCCGGAGCGCTGTACTTCCATGATCGCACTGTGCGGCCAGACTGGGCCAAGGCCTATCGGCGCACAGCGCAGACCACGCACTTCATCTTCTACAAGCCCAACCAGGCACTGGCGCGATAGCCCGGCGACGGGCCATCAGAAATCGATGGTCCCGGAGAACTTCACCAACCGAGGGTCGCCCTGGGTCAGGTAACCGCCGTTGGCCGAAGCCCAATAGTTCTTGTCGGTCAGGTTTTCGACGTTCATGCGCAAGGTGATGTCTTTTTCCTGCACGTTGAAGCGATAGCTCGCACCCACGTCGAAACGGTTCCAGGTCGGCAGGCTCAGGGTGTTGGCCGGGTTGGCGTACTGCCCGCCGGTGCGCAGCATGCGTGCATTGAGCGCCACGCCGTCGAGCCCTGGCACGTCCCAGTCGACGCTGGCATTGAGCTGGAAGGTCGGGACACCCACCGCGTGATTGCCATCGTTGGTGCCGTTCTGGGTGTTCTTCAGTTCCGTGTCCATGCGCGTACCACCGGCCATCAGGCGCAGGCCCGGCACCGGCTCGCCAAACACGCTGAGTTCAACGCCCTTGTTGACCTGCTCGCCGTCCTGCACATAAAGATTGCCCTGCACGTAGCCATCGGTGGGCCGCTCGATACGGAACACCGCCAGGTTGGCACCGTAGGTCTGGCGGTCGAACTTGATGCCCGCCTCGATCTGCTTGGTCTTGGCCGGCGGGAACACCTCACCGAGGTTGACCACCTGCCCCGATGCCGTGGCGCCCTGGGCCAGGCCCTGGATGCTGTTGGCGTACAACGAGACCGACGGGTTGAGCTTGTAGACGATGCCATACACCGGCGTGGTGACCGCTTCGTCGTAGAACGCAGTGCGTCCGGCGTCCACGCCCGTGCCGCGGTAGGCATAGCCTTCGACGCGCAGTTGCTGGCGACGCACGCCAGCGGTGAGCAGCAGCGTGTCGTCGAACAGGCCCACGGTATCGGACAACGCCAGGCTGCGGTTGCGGGTCTTGCCGGTCACGCCTGGGTCATCGAGCATGCCGCCGACCAGCGTAGGCGTGGTCGGCTTGGGCAGTGGGTTGGTGTTGAAGATGTTGGTGTTCTGCGAGCTGTAGAACACATAGGCGTTTTCCTGCTGGGTCCAGATGCTCGCCGCACCGAGATTCAGCTGGTGGCTCACCGGGCCGGTCTGGAAGCGGCCGTTGATACCGGCCATCAGGCTGGTGTTGTCTTCGTTGTGCGGGATCTGCGAACCGCCGATGGTCGCGGCGCCCGTGGCAGCGTTGGTGAGGACCGGCGTGCCGTAGAAGCCGTTCTCACGGGTGTGCTTGACGCCACCGCTGATGTACCCGCTCCAGTTCTCGTTGAAGTCGTAGTCGCCCCGCAGCATGCCGAAGGTGTCTTCGGTTTCGGTCCACGACCAGTCCTGGCCGTAGTTGTGATCGGCGCTCGGTGCGCGCGGGATGCTGGTCACCGCCGAACCCAGGCGCACCGAGTTGCGCAGGTGATTGACGCGCTGCTTCTGGTAACCGATGTCGGCCGACAGGCGCAGTTGGTCACCACGGTAGTCCAGCCCGGCGACGAACAGCTTGCTGCGTTGGTCCTGGTCGTCCACGGCGGTTTCGCCTTCACGCTGGGACAGGTTCAGGCGCGCACCGAAACGGTTGTCCTCACCGAAACGCTGACCGATGTCCAGGTGCTCACCCACCCGGCCATCACTGCTGATGTCCTGGGTGTAGCGCCGGATCGGCGTGTCGCCGGCGCGCTTGGGCTGCAAGTTGACGTTGCCGCCAAGGCCGGTGCCGGTAGGGCTGGCACCGTTGAGGAACGCGTTGGGGCCCTTGAACAGCTCGACCCGCTCTACCGCGTCGGTGGAGATCATCTGCCTCGGCAGCACACCATACAAGCCATTGAACGACACATCGTCGCCGCTCAACGGCAGGCCGCGGATCACGAAGACCTGGGACTGGTTGCCAAAGCCGAACGACTGGCGCACCGATGGGTCATTGAGCAGCACATCACCGATATCCTCGGCCTGCTGATCCTCGATCAACTGGGAGGTGTAGCTGGTCATGGTGAACGGCACGTCCATCATGTCCTGGTTGCCCAGCACGCCCATCTGCCCGCCACGGGCCACTTGCCCACCTGCGAAGGCCTCCGGCAACTGGGTGCGAGGCGCCTTGACGGCATCGGCGTTGATGGCGGTGGCGTCGAGCTCCAGCGGCGCGTCAGCCGCATGGGCAGCAACGCCAAGGGAACAGCAGAGGGCGAGCAGGGTCGGACGAAAAGGACAGGAACGTGCCATGAAAGGCTCCCGATGAGGTGAATGGAGCGCCTTCCTGGCATGCATGATTGCGAGTGAGTCGTGTTTATAATGGATATTGCGAATTATTTCCAACCAATCGCACTTTTTCGCCCTTCGCCGGTCTACTGCCTCTTTTGCCGCAACAATCGGTTGCCGGTGGTTTACTGCAACTCACAAGACGAGACCAACAGCCTACGGCTTGTGTAGGATGGGCAGCGCCAACACGAGGTCGCTGCCAGTCATAGGGAGATTCTTGATGCGCGTCCTGTCATCTGTTGCCTGCCTTGGCGCCCTGTCACTCGGCCTGGTCATTTCCACCAGTGCCCAGGCGATCAGCGGCGACGAAGCGCAACTGATCGAGTCGATCAATGCCTACCGCAGCCAGGCCCAGCGCTGCGGCGCCGCAGGCTCGCTGGAGCTGCCGCCGCTCAACAGCGACACCCGCCTGGCGCTGTCGCCGGAAGGCACCCGCGACCTGCAGCAGGCCATGACCCGTGCCGCCTACCCCATGGTCAACGTCCAGGCCATCAGCCTGTCCGGGCCACGGGATGCCAAGGCGGCGATGCACGCCATCGAAGAAAGCTTCTGCCAGGTGGTGCTCGACCCGCAGTTCGTGGATATCGGTGTCAGCCAGGAAGGCCGCGACTGGCGCATCGTGCTGGCGCGCCCGCTGCTCAGCGGGCGTCTGGGTGATTGGCAGGCAGAGGGTCAGAAACTGCTGCAAGAGGTCAATGCCGCGCGCAAGATCCCGCGCCAATGCGGCGGGCAGCCCTTCGCCGCAGCACCGGCCCTGAGCTGGAATGCCACGCTGGCCGGTGCCGCCGCCAACCACACGCGGGCGATGGCCAACCAGAACTTCTTCGATCATATCGACCGAGAGGGTCGCACGCCGGGTGACCGGGCCGAGCTTGCCGGGTATCTCTACCAGCAGATCGGCGAAAACATCGCTGCCGGCCGCGACACGCCACGCAAGGTGGTCGATGGCTGGCTGGCCAGCCCTGGCCACTGCGCAACGCTGATGAACCCCGATTACCGCGAACTGGGCGCCGCCTATGCCGTGGACCCCAAGAGCGATGCGGGGATCTACTGGACAGCAATGTTCGGGTCGCCGCAGTGAGGCGGATACAAGGGGTGCGCAGCGGCGTCGGCGCCTGACGCCATCAGACTGGTCAAATGCCGTACAGCGTCTTTACTTCAAGGTACGTCCCTCAGGAACGGTGCAGCCTATGAAGATCGTAGTCACCAGCATCCTCGTCGACGACCAGGCCAAGGCCCTGGCTTTCTATCATCACGTTCTGGGCTTCCAGCCCAAAGAAGACATCGCGATGGGCCGGTACCGCTGGCTCACCCTCACCTCCCCCAACGACCCCAATGGTGTCGAGCTGCTGCTCGAGCCCGACGTCCATCCGGCTGCCAAAACCTACAAGGCTGCACTCAAGGCCGACGGTATCCCGGCCACCTCCTTCGCAGTGCGTGACATCCAGGCCGAATACACGCGCCTGCACGCGGGCGGCGTCCTGTTCACCCAGCCACCTACGCCAATGGGGCCCGTCACCGTGGCGGTGTTCGACGATACCTGCGGCAACCTGATCCAGATCGCGCAACGCCATTGATCACAGCGCAATGCGGTAGAGGCGACAGCCCCCACGGCATCCGCTACATTCTGTTTACCCGCCAGCGCACATAGAACAAGGAAAAGCCGATGCGCTACGAATTCAGCGAAGTCCTGAACGACCTGGTCGACTATTTCCTCGTCGGCGACATCCAGCGCCTGGCGCGCTTCAAGGATGAAAACGCGCTACCCGACGACCTCGCCCGCGAATTCACCAGCACCGACAGCGGCGACCGTGCCGTGCTTGAAGGTGTAGTACTGCCTCTGGCGGGCATCGATAACCTGCCCTACCGCATCATCTTCAGCCTCGACGAACGGACCCCGGCCTTGCTCGAAGCCGGCAATCGCGTGGCACACCGCCGCGCAGGCTACGTGCTGCACGTGGAGAACCGGGCGTTGATGCTGTTCACCTGGCGCATGCTGCAGCACTTCACCAACAAGACCCTTGGCGACTTCATGGCCCGCTATCAGGTGCCAGGCCGGCCGATGATCGAACTCGACAACGGCTGGTACCAGGTCGAGGTCCTTGCCGGCGCAGTGGTGCGTGACGGGTTGTACGAGCCGGCGTTCGAATTCCTGCTCAGTCGCACACACTGCCAGCGGCCCGCCCCCGAGATCGACACCGGGTATCGCTTTTCGCTGGGTGGCGACGAAGTGCCCTCCGTCATCCCGCACTGACCCTTCCCCTCGGGGAGCTCCTGCTGGCAGTGGTACTCACAGACGCGGGCCGGGGCGAAACGCTGACCTCAATAATCGAACCGGTCCACCGCCCGCCGCCGCTCGTTGTCGTCACGCCGGTCATAACCTGCCGTGGTCTGGATATTCACGTGGTGGGCAAGTTTCTGGGCAATCGACAGATCGTGCTCTTCGATCACCCGGGTAATGAACGCCCGGCGAAAATCGTGCGGCATGATCTTCGCCCCCACCTGCGCGCCGCGCTGGCGGGCAATGTAGTAGATCGCATGCTTGGTGATGCGCGCACGGGTGATATGGCTGCCCCGGCGGATCCGGTTGAAGAGGAAGGGATCGTCCCCCGTGCCCTCCGGCAGTTGCGCGCGGCGCAGGTCAAGCCAGGCCTGCAGCTTGTCGAAGGCCCAGGCCGGGGCGTACTTGACCAGTTGCCGATTGCCCTTGCCCAGCACCTGCAGGCTGCGCTCGTGGAAATCGACATCGCACAAGTCGATGTCCACCGACTCGGACTTGCGCATGCCGGTGCCGTACAGCAAGGCGATGATCGCCGCATCGCGCACACCTTGCGGCCGCGGATCGGCAGCGCACACCTCCATCAGCTCACGGATCAGGCTGCGACGCAGGTTGCGCCCCGGCGGCAGGCGCGTGCCACTCGCAGGCTTGACCTCGCGAATCCTGAGCAGATGCTCGTGGTCGATCAGGCCCTGGCGCCAGGCCTCGTTCATCACCCCGCGCACGGCATTGACGTACAGCGAGGACGTGTTGGGCGCAAAACCATCGGCACGCAAGGCCGCCACCAGGGCAATCACGTGGCCAGGTTCGATCAGGTGCCAGGGCACCGCGGCGATGTCACAGTCGGCGAACCCCAGCCGGTCGGCGGCATCCTGGAGGATATAGCGCATGGTCAACTGGCTGGAGGGCGCCAGGCGTGCCAGGTACTGCAGCAAGGGATTGTGCAGGGAATCGGTCAAAACGTGGATCCTGTTGCGTGAAGCGAGTCATCACCTTGATACGCAAGGCTTTTATTGATGGCGAACGCGGATGGTACCTGATGATCGAGTTCGGATCGAACACGTGGCGATACAACATCACCTGGCGCAGGCTAAAGTGGAGGGCAATCCACCACCGCCGAGCGCCCATGGCTTTCTACCGCCTGACCCACACCCACCCACGCCTGACCCTTGCCACGCTCGTCGGCCTGCTCGGCGGCTGGCTGATTTCCGCAGACGACTGGACCCAACGTTTTCTCGCCGGCTGGAACCTCGGCGTCTGGCTGTACCTGGCGCTGGTGCTGTGGCTGACCTGGCGCGCCACATCGCAGACCGTGCGCAAGGTGGCCAACATCGAGGACGAGAACGCAGGCCTGGTGCTGTTTACCGTGTGCATCGCTGCTATTGCCAGCCTGGTCGCCGTGACCCTGCAACTGGCCTCCAGCCGCGGCCTGCACGGTAGCGCGCAGGCCCTGCACTACCTGTATACCGGCCTGACCGTGGCCGGATCCTGGTTGCTGATCGGTTGTATCTTCAGCCTGCACTATGCGCGGCTGTTCTACACCGACAGCCGCAAGGAACCCCCTCTGCGCTTCGCCGATGGCGAGCGCAACCCCGACTATTGGGACTTCCACTATTTCGCTTTCACCCTCAGTGTCGCGGTCCAGACCTCCGACATCGGCGTGGCCAGCCGCGGCATGCGCCGGGTGGTACTGGCCCACTCCCTGGTCGGTTTCGTGTTCAACACCGCGATCCTGGGCTTCACCATCAATATCGCTGCCGGCCTGCTCAGTTGACCGCTGGTCTGAAAGCGCAAGTCGCTCAAGCTCGCCGCCGTTCCTCGCCAGGCCACGAGGTAAACGCTTGCACGCATGGCCGCCGCAGATTTGCCAGAGCCGCATGGATGTGACCTGGGTCAAGCATTCGCCGATTTGTCATCTTCGCTGCGCGACACTGGCGCCGTAGCTGCTATGTTTAGGTTTCGCCGTACAACGACCAGGCGCCCGAACACCCGGAAATGGAGGCTGGCATGAACAAGATGACGTTCCCCAACGCCTGCCAGGTAATGCGCTGGCATTTCCACCCCTTGGGCTTCGAGGCCAGCATGGATGCGCCCCGCAGCATGGTCGCGCGGTTGTTCGACCGGGCCACCGGCGAAACCGTACTGGCCATCGCTGGTATTCCCTGCGCCGCGATCATGGCTGCGGCAGATGTGGAACGCATCATCGAGGCAGTCGAAGCCGAGATGGACGCGTTCATGCCCTTCCCTACCCTGCGCGACGCCGGTTAACCCTCCTCGCCCTGCTTCAGCCCTTGCATGAACTGCTCGGCCGGTACCGGCTGCCCCAGCAAGTAACCCTGCAACGAGTCGCAGCCCAAGCGGGTCAGGAAGTCCTGCTGACGGTCGGTTTCAACGCCCTCGGCCACGATCCGCAAGCCCAACGCCTGCCCCAGTGCAACGATCGCCGAGACGATCGCGGCATCGTCGCTGTCATGCTCCAGGTCGCGGACAAAACCGCGGTCGATCTTCAGTTCGTTCGCCGGCAGACGCTTGAGGTACATCAGGCTGGAATAGCCCGTGCCGAAGTCGTCGATGGACAAATCGACGCCCATGTCGGACAGGCGCTGCAACACCGTCAGGCTGGCATCGGCATCGCGCATGGCGGTGGTCTCGGTGATCTCCAGGGTCAGGCGGTTGGCCGGCAGGCCGTTATCGGCCAGGGCCCGGGCGACACTGTCGACCAACCCTGAATGGCAGAACTGGATCGCCGACAGGTTCACCGCGATGCGCCAATGTTCATGGCCCTGATCCAGCCACAGGCGCATCTGCCGACAGGCCTCGCCCAGCACCCATTCGCCGATGGGGATGATCAGGCCGGTCTTCTCCGCCAGGCCGATGAAACGGTCCGGCAGCAACATCCCTTGCTGGGGGTGCTCCCAACGCAACAAGGCCTCGGCGCCGATCGGCGTGCATCGGTGCGCGTCGAACTTGGGTTGGTAATACAGGCGGAACTGGCCATGCTCGAGCGCCGCGCGCAGGTCCTGCAGCAATTGCAGTTGCTGGCGGGCATTGCTGTTCATCGAGGTGTCGAAAAAACTGTAGCCATTCTTCCCGGCACTCTTGGCGTGATACATGGCCGCATCGGCGTTGCGCAACAGTTCGTGCTGGTCCTGGCCGTTACCCGGATAGAGCACGATACCCACGCTTGCCGAGAGTTGCAGGTCGTGGTCTGCCACGCGGAAAGGCCTGGCCACCAGATTGACCTGCTTGTCCGCCACGCCCACGGCATCGTCGGGCTCCTGCAACTCGACCAGCAGGACAAACTCGTCGCCGCCAATCCGCGCGAGGGTGTCCTGGCTATGCAGATGCCCGCGCAACCGCGCAGCCACGGCCTTGAGCAACTGATCGCCAACATGGTGACCAAAGGCATCGTTGACCGGCTTGAACCCGTCCAGGTCGATGAACATCAGCGCAAAGCAACCGCCTTGCTCTGCCACCTTGGCCATGGCCTGCTCGATACGGTCGGCCAGCAAGGTACGGTTCGGCAGCCCGGTCAGGGTGTCATGCAGGGCCAGTTGCGTCAGCTCCTGGTTGGCCTGGGTCAATGAGCGCGCAAGTTCCGCGGTGCGGGATTCGAGGCGCGCGTCCAGCACCGACGTCAGCAAGGCCACCGCCAGCACCGCCAGGGTGGTGATCAGTACTGCATAGTCCAGCCAGTCACCAGACAACCCGCCGACCAGCGCACCGCAGTAACTGCCCACGGGGAAGTTGGCCGCCGCCATGCCGGTGTAGTGCATGCCGACGATGGCAACCCCCATCAGCACCGCAGCAGCACCGCGGATCTGCCGAACGTACGGCGTCTGCCTGCGCAGGCGGAAGGCAATCCACAAGGCTGCCGCCGAGGCGCCCACGGCGATGGCCAGCGAAGCACCGAACAGCGTTGGGTCGTAGTCGATCCCGGGCAGCATCTGCAAGGCAGCCATGCCGGTGTAGTGCATGCAGGCGATGCCGGTACCCATGAACAGCGCACCCAACCCCACCTGCGGGCAACTCAATCGCGGCTGGCTGACCAACCACAAGGCAAAGCCTGCAGACAACACGGCGATCAGCAGTGACAGCGCGGTCAAGCCCAGGTCGTAGCCCAGCTCGATGGGCAACTCGAAGGCCAGCATGCCGATGAAGTGCATCGACCAGATGCCGGTTCCCATCGCCAGCGCCCCGCCGCCCATCCACAGATACACCGCGCGACCCTTGGCGGTGGCGATGCGGCCTGCGAGGTCGAGTGCGGTGTAGGATGCCAGGATGGCCACGCACAGCGAGATCAACACCAGCGAAGAGGAGTAGCTACCTGTCAGCATTTCAAGTTCCGGCAGAGGGCGAGGAAGGGCCCGGAAAAGGCGGAGGATTCTACGCGAACAGGGAGGAAAGGCACGGGATTTTGCGGGGGCTACAGGGTGGAAGATCCAGCGGTCGGTTACGCACGGTGCCGACGCTATCGCGGGCTTGCCCCGCGATCACGCCGGCACTGCAACCTTACTGTTTGTCAGCCTCGGCGAACGCCGGCCCCGCTTCCCAGCCGCCACCCAATGCCGCGATCAACTGCACACTGGCCACCAGGCGACCCTGCAGCAGATTCAGCACACTGCGCTCGTTACTCAGCGCCGTGGTCTGCACGTTCACCACGTCCAGGTAGCCGATCAGTCCGGCGCGGTACTGGTTCTCGGTCAGGCGCAACGACTCGCGGGCAGCATCCAGCGCCTCCTGGCGGACCACGGCTTCGTCGGCATACACCTTCAGTTGCACCATGTAGTTCTCGACCTCCTTGAAGCCATCGAGCACGGTCTGCCGATACTGCGCCACGGTCTGGTCGTAGACCGCCACGGTGCGGTCCACCTCGGCGCTGCGCTTGCCGGCATCGAACAGGGTCAGCGCCAGTTGTGGCCCGACCGACCAGTAGCGGTTCGGCAGCTCGATCCAGTTGTTGAAGCTGCTGCTCGAATAGCCGCCGTTCATGCTCAACGACAGATCGGGGAAATAGGCTGCGCGCGACACACCGATGTTCGAGTTGGCCGCCATCACCTTGCGCTCCGCCGAGGCGATGTCCGGGCGGCGCTCCAGCAACTGCGATGGCAGGCTCACCGGGATCGGCGGCAATGCCGGAATATCATTGCTGGCAGCCAGCGAGAACTCGGCAGGCGCCTTGCCCATGAGTACGGCGATGGCGTTTTCATACTGGGCGCGCTGCCAGGCCAGGTCGATCAGGTCGGCCTGGGTGCTCTTGAGCTGGGTACGCGCCTGAGCGACGGCATCGGGGCCGGCGACGCCTGCACGGTACTGGTTCTGGTTCATTCGCAACGAGCGCTCGTAGGCGGCCACGGTGGCTTCGAGCAAGCGCTTCTGCTCGTCGATGACGCGCAGTTGCAGGTAGTTCTGCACCAGCTCCGACTGTTGGCTCAGACGGATCGCCGCCATGTCGGCCAGGCTGGCCTCGGCGCTGGACTCATTGGCGTTCATGGTCTCGCGCAACTTGCCCCAGAGATCGATCTCCCAGCTCACGCCCAACTGCGCGTTGTAGGTGTCGCGAATGCCGCTGCTGTTGTTCGACAGGCTGGAGCTGGAACTGCCGGTGCCCTGGGCTGAACGGTTCTTGCTGGTGGTGAGGTTCAGCGACGGGAACAGCGAGGCGCGGCTGCTGCGTACCAGGGCCTGGGCCTGGCGGTACTGCGCTTCGTACTGGGCGACCGTCTGGTTGCTGCGGTTGAGCTCCTCGACCAAAGCGTTCAAGCCCTTGTCGCCGTACAGCTCCCACCAGGCCCCGCGGGCGATGGCATCCGACGGGTTGGCCTGGGTCCAGCCCTCGGCCTGCTTGAACTGCGCCGGGCTGCTGACCTCCGGGCGATGATAATCCGGGCTCAGGGTACAGGCGCTGAGCATCGCCACGCACAGGCCGGCACCGAGCAGGCGCGAGCCACGGCCACGGGTCAGCAGTTGCAGGGCACGGTGCAGCGGGGTCTGGGCAAAGTTCATAGCGGGGTTTCCAGGGCGGCGTCGGTGCGCACGCCGCGCCAACGGTTGAAACGGTGGCGCGCGCGGTCCAGGTACAGGTAGACCACCGGCGTGGTGTAGAGGGTGAGGATCTGGCTGAAGACCAGGCCACCGATGATGGTCAGGCCCAGCGGTTGACGCATTTCCGCGCCTTCGGCCTGGCTGAGCAGCAGCGGCAGCGCACCGAGGATGGCAGCGATGGTGGTCATCAGGATCGGCCGCAGGCGCAGCAGGCAGGCGCGGCGGATCGACTCTTCCGGCGACAGGCCTTCGTTGCGTTCCAGTTGCAGGGCCAGGTCGATCATCAGGATGGCGTTCTTCTTCACCACCCCGATCAGCAGGAACAGGCCCAGCAACGAAATCAGGCTGAACTCCCCGCCGGTCAGGTACAGCGTGAGCAGCGCACCGACGCCGGCCGAAGGCAGGGTCGAGAGGATCGTCAGCGGGTGGATGTAGCTTTCGTAGAGAATGCCCAGCACCAGGTACACCAGCACCAGGGCACCGAGAATCATGAACGGCTGGCCTTCGGCGTTCTTGGTGAAGGCATCGGCGTCGCCACCGAGCTTGGCGATCACCGACTCCGGCAGGCCCAGCTTGGCCACCTCGCGCTCCAGCGCGGCCAAGGCCTGGTCGACGCTGTAGCCCTCGGCGACATCGAAGGAAATATCCTCGGACGCGAACTGCCCTTCGTGGCTGACACGGTCGTTGGCCAGGCTGTTCTCGTAGCGGGCGATGGTCGACAGCGGCACGCGCGCGCCATCGGTGGTAATCACCTGAACCTGCTCGAGCGTACTAGGGTCCCAGGCGTACTTGGGGTTGATCTCCATCACCACCTGGTACTGGTTGAGGCTGTCGTAGATGGTCGAGATCTGCCGCTGACTGTAGGCGTTGTTCAGTACTGCGGTGACCATGTCCATGTCGATGCCCAGGCGCTTGGCCTGGTCGCGATCGACCACCAGCGTCACCTGCTGGGTGCCAGCACCGTCACGGGCATCGATGGCGGTCAGCTCGGGCAGCTTGCGCAAGGCCGCAGCCACTTTCGGGAACCACTCGCGCAGGGCCGCCAGGTCGCCGCTCTGCAGGGTGTAGAGGTATTGCGAGGTGCTCTGGTCACGGCCACCGCCACCGAGCTGCAGATCTTGGTCGGCCATCAGGTAAAGGCGTCCGCCCGGCACCTTGGGCAGCTCCTTGCGCAGCCGCTCGATGACCTTCTGGGCGTTTTCCTTGCGCTCGCCGATGGGCTTGAGGCGCACCAGCACGAAGGCATTGTTGGTGCCGCTGTTGCCACCGATGAAGCCGGCAACGCTCTGTACCGCAGGGTCCTTGAGCAGCGCACGGCGGTAGGTTTCCATTTTCGGTTGCATCACGGTGAACGACAGGCCGTCATCACCGCGCACGAAGCCTTGCAGCTGGCCGGTGTCCTGCTGTGGCATCAGGGTCTTGGGCACAATCACGTACAGGGCGACGTTGAGCACGATGGTCGCCAGCAGACTGATCAGCGTCAGGCGCCGATGGCGCAAGGCCCAGCCCAGACTCTTGTCGTACCCCTCGACCATGCGCTGGTGTACCCGGTCGCTCCAACGCTGCAGGCGCGTCTGGCCCTGTGGCGCATGGGGCTTGAGCCAGCGCGAGCAGAGCATCGGCGTGAGGGTCAGGGACACCAGCAGCGACACCAGGATCGCCGCCGCCAGGGTGATCGAGAACTCCTGGAACAACCCGCGCACGATGCCACCCATGAACAGGATGGAAACGAACACGGCCACCAGCGAAACGTTCATCGACAGCAGGGTGAAACCCACTTCCTTGGCGCCCAGGAACGCCGCGCGCATGGGCTTGGCGCCGTTCTCGATATGCCGGGAGATGTTCTCCAGGACCACGATGGCATCGTCCACCACCAGGCCCGTGGCCAGGATCAGCGCCATCAGCGACAGGTTGTTCAGCGAGAAGCCGCACAGGTACATCACCGCAAAGGTGCCCACCAGCGACACCGGCACAGCGAGGCTCGGGATCAGCGAGGCGCGCAGGTTGCCGAGGAACAGGTAGACCACCAGGATCACCAGCACCACGGCGATCAGCAGGGTGTGCTCGGCTTCCTTGAGCGTGGCCTTGATCACTGGCGAGCGGTCCATGGCGATGTTGAGCTTGACGCTGGCCGGCAGCAGCGACTGCAGGGCCGGAAGCTGGTCCTTGATCTGTTGCACGGTCTGGATGATGTTGGCGTTGGTCTGGCGGTTGACCACCAGCAGCACCGCCGCATCGTCGTTGAAGAAGCCGCTGTTGT
This sequence comes from Pseudomonas sp. NBRC 111143, assembly GCF_001320965.1. NCBI lineage: Bacteria > Pseudomonadati > Pseudomonadota > Gammaproteobacteria > Pseudomonadales > Pseudomonadaceae > Pseudomonas > Pseudomonas sp. NBRC 111143. Next base: position 241,895 of record NZ_BCBT01000001.1, read on the forward strand.
AGCGGTTCTCGACGCCGTCGCTGACCTTGGCCACATCGGCCAGGCGCAGGATCGCACCGTTCTGCTGGCGGATCACCAGCGGCTTGTAGTCATCGGCCTTTTCCAGCTGGTCGTTGGCGCGAACCTGCCAGTTGCGTTCGGCGTCCTCGACGAAGCCCATGGGCCGACGCTGGTTGGCGTTGGCCACTGCGGTGCGTACATCGTCCAGGGCCAGGCCGTACTGGTTGAGCAGTTGCGGCTCGAGTTCGATGCGCACGGCCGGCAGCGAACTGCCACCGATCTGCACCTCCCCTACCCCGGCTACCTGCGACAGGCTCTGCGAGAGGATGGTGTCGGCCAGGTCGTACAGCTGCCCTTTGGACAACACATCCGAGGTCAGCGACAGCACCATGATCGGCGCCTGCGACGGGTTGACTTTCTTGTAGGTCGGCATGCTGCGCATACCACTGGGCAACAGGTTGCGGGTAGCGTTGATCGCAGCCTGCACCTCTCGCGCGGCACCGTCGATGTCGCGCCCCAGGTCGAAGCCGATGATCACCCGCGTCGAGCCCTGGCTGGAGCTACTGGTCAGGGTGCTGACCCCGGCGATGCTGCCCAGCTTGCGCTCCAGCGGCGTTGCCACGGTCGAGGCCATCACCTCGGGGCTCGCACCCGGCAGGCTGGCCTGCACCACGATCACCGGGAAGTCCATCTGTGGCAGCGGCGACACTGGCAGCAATCCGAAGCTGACACCGCCCAGCAGCATGATCGCCAGGCTCAGCAGCATGGTCGCTACTGGCCTGCGAATGAACGGACCGGAAAGGTTCATGCCTCGGCCTGCGCGGTGTCGTCAGCCGGGCGCCAGCGGCGCGCCAGGCGGTCGAAGTACAGGTAGATGACCGGCGTGGTGAACAGCGTCAGCACCTGGCTGACCAGCAGCCCGCCCACCATCACCAGGCCCAGCGGCTGGCGCAGTTCGGCACCGGAGCCCGTGGCGAGCATCAGCGGCAAGGCACCGAACAGGGCCGCCAGGGTGGTCATCAGGATCGGCCGGAAACGCAGCAGCGCCGCCTGGTAGATCGCCTCATGCGGGGTCATGCCCTGGTGACGCTCAGCCTCGAGGGCGAAGTCGATCATCATGATCGCGTTCTTCTTGACGATACCGATCAGCAGGATGATACCGATGATGGCGATCATCCCCAGATCGTTGCCGCTGAGCAGCAGCGCCAGCAAGGCGCCCACTGCCGCCGACGGCAGGGTCGAGAGGATGGTCACCGGGTGGATGTAGCTCTCGTAGAGCACGCCGAGCACGATGTACATCGTCACCACGGCGGCGAGGATCAACAGCAAGGTGCTCGACAGCGAGGCTTGGAAGGCTTCGGCGGCGCCCTGGAAGCGGGTCTGCACGCCCAGCGGCATGCCAATGTCCTGCTGCACCTGCTCGATCACCTGCACCGCTTCGCCCAACGACACGCCCTGGCCGAGGTTGAAGGACATCATCACGGCGGGGAACTGGCCGATGTGCGAAATGGCCAACTGTGCCTGGCGCTGTTCGATGCGCGCCAGCGCCGAGAGGCGAACCTGGCCGCCATCGGTGGCCTTGACGTGGATCGACTCCAGCGCCTGCGGACCAATGCTGGCCGCTGCCTGCGACTGCAGCACCACGCGGTACTGGCTGGCCTGGGTGTAGATGGTCGAGATCTGCCGCTGGCCGAAGGCGTCGTACAGGGCGTTGGTGATCTGCGCGACGGTGATGCCCAGGCGGCTGGCCATGTCGCGGTCGATCACCAGGTACACCTGCAGGCCTTTGTCCTGCAGGTCGCTGGCAACGTCGGTGAGCTCAGGGCGCTGTTGCAGGGCATGGACCAGCTTGCCGCTCCACTCGGCGAGCATGTCCGGGTCAGGCGAGGACAGGCTGAACTGGTACTGGGTGCGACTGACCCGGTCCTCGATGCTCAGGTCCTGTACCGGCTGCATGAACAGGCGAATACCCACCAGCCGGTCGAGCTGCGGCTGCAGGCGGCTGATCACCTGGCTGGCCGTGACATCACGTTCGGCATGGGGCTTGAGGTTGATCAGCAAACGCCCGCTGTTGAGCGTGGCGTTGTCACCGTCCACACCAATGTACGAAGACAGGCTCTGTACCGCCGGGTCCTGCAGGATCACCTTGCTCAGCGCCTGCTGGCGCTCGCTCATGGCGCTGAACGAAATGGACTGCGGGGCTTCGGAAATGCCCTGGATCACCCCGGTGTCCTGCACCGGGAAGAAGCCCTTGGGCACGATGATGTAGAGGAACACCGTCAGCGCCAGCGACCCCACCGCCACCAGCAAGGTCAGCGGCTGGTGCTTGAGCACCCAGGTCAGGGCGTGGCTGTAGCGTTCGATCAGCCAGTCGATCCAGGCACCGCTGGCGCGGTAGAAGCGGCTCTGCTCCTCTTCCTTGGGTTCACGCTTGAGCAAACGCGCGCACATCATCGGCGTGAGCGTGAGCGACACCACCAGCGAAATCAGGATAGCCACCGCCAGGGTGATGGCAAACTCGCGGAACAGCCGGCCGACCACATCGGCCATGAACAGCAGCGGGATCAGCACCGCGATCAGCGAGAAGGTCAACGAGATCAGGGTGAAGCCGATCTGCCGGGCGCCTTTGAGTGCTGCCTGCATCGGCGTTTCGCCTTCTTCGATGTGCCGGGAAATGTTCTCCAGCATGACGATGGCGTCGTCCACCACGAAACCCGTGGCGATGGTCAGGGCCATCAAGGTCAGGTTGTTGATTGAAAAGCCGGCCAGGTACATCACACCAAAGGTGCCGATCAGCGACAGCGGTACGGCGATCGACGGAATGATGGTGGCACTGACCCGACGCAGGAAGACGAAGGTCACCATCACCACCAGGGCGATGGCGAACAGCAGCTCGTGCTGCACATCGCGCACCGCAGCGCGGATGGTTTGGGTACGGTCGGTGAGCACGCTGACGTCGAGGCCGGCCGGCAGGTTGTCGGTGATCGACGGCAGCATCTGCTTGATGCGGTCGACCACTTCGATGACGTTGGCGCCGGGCTGGCGCTGGATGTTCAGCAGCACCGCGTGGTTTTCATTGGCCCAGGCCGCCAGGCGCTCGTTCTCGGCACCGTCGACGATCTCGGCGACGTCCTTCAGGCGCAGCGGTGCGCCGTTGTTGTACTTGAGGATCAGGTTGGCGTATTCGTCGGGCGAACGCAGCTGGTCGTTGGCATCGAGCATCGACACCCGGGTCGGGCCATCGAAGTTGCCCTTGGGCTGGTTGACATTGGAGGCGCCGATCAAGGTGCGCACGTCGTCCAGGTTCAGACCGTTGGCGGCCAGGGCATCGACATTGACCTTGATCCGCACCGCCTGGCGCTGGCCGCCGGCGATGCTGACCATGCCGACACCGCTGATCTGGGCGATCTTCTGCGCCACGCGGGTATCGACCAAGTCATTGAGCTTTGGCAGTGGCAGGGTGCCCGAGCTGATGGCCAGGGTCAGCACCGGGGTATCGGCGGGGTTGACCTTGTTGTACACCGGCGGCGCCGGCAGGTCGCTGGGCAGCAGGTTGCTGGCGGCGTTGATCGCAGCCTGGACCTGTTGCTCGGCGACATCCATGTTCATGTCCAGGTTGAAGCGCAGGGTCAGCACCGAAGCACCGCCCGAACTGGTCGAGGCCATCTGGCTGAGGCCCGGCATCTGGCCGAACTGGCGCTCCAGCGGCGCAGTGACCGCGCTGGTCATCACCTGAGGGCTGGCGCCCGGGTACAGGGTCATGACTCGGATGGTCGGGTAATCGACCTGGGGCAAGGCCGCCACCGGCAGCATCTTGTAGGCGATCAGGCCGGCCAGGACGATGGCCAGCATGCTCAGCGTGGTGGCGACCGGGCGCAGGATGAACAGCCGCGAGATGTTCATGCGCCCGCCTTGCTCGACTCACCGGTCTGGGCCGAACCTTTCGCTTCCTGGCCTTGCAGGTGCTGGCCAGGGGTGGTCGGGACTTGCGAGCTGTCTTCGACCACCTCGACCTGGGTGCCCTCGCGCAGGCGGTCAGTACCTTCGAGCACCAGACGCTCACCAGCCTTCAGGCCCTCCAGGATCACACTGTTCTCGCCGTCGCTGGCGCCGACCTTGAGCTTGCGCACATTGACCTTGTTCTCGCCGTTGACCACATAGGCGAAGGTGCCGTCGTTGCCGAACTGGATCGCCGCCGCCGGGGCCAGCACCACCTGCTTGAGGGTGTCGGCCAGCAGGCGCACGTTGACGAACTGGTTGGGGAACAGGGCGAGGTCCTTGTTCTCGAAGAAACCCTTGAACTTCAGGGTGCCGGTGGTGGTGTCGATCTGGTTGTCGAGGCTGCCGAGCACGCCGGTGGCCTGCAGCTTGCTGTCGCCACGGTCCCAGGCTTCGACCGGCAGGCGCGCGCCGCTGCGGTAGCGCTCGAGCACCGTGGACAACTCGGTTTCCGGGAGGGTGAAGGCGACGTTGATCGGCTCGGTCTGGGTGATCACCACCAGCGCCGTGGTGTCGTTGGCTGCCACCAGGTTACCCAGGTCGAGCTGGCGCAGCCCCAGGCGACCGCTGATCGGTGCACGGATCTGGGTGAATTCGAGGTTCAGGCGCGCGTCATTGACTGCCGCCTGGTTGGTCTTGACCAGCCCCTGGAACTGCCCCACCTGGGCCTCGGCGGTGTCCAGGGTCTGCTTGGCGATGCTGTCTTCGGCATACAGGCCTTTATAGCGGGCCAGGTCGACCTGAGCGTTCTTCAACTGCGCCTGGTTCTGCGCCAGGGTGCCCTCTGCCTGCTGCAGGGCGATACGGTACGAGCGTGGGTCGATTTCCGCCAGCAGGTCGCCAGCCTTGACCTGCTGCCCTTCCTTGAAGTGGATCTTGACCAGCTCACCCGCCACCCGGCTGCGAACATTGACCGTGTTGGTCGCCGTCACCGTACCCAGCGCCTTGTAGTAGAGCGGGAAGTCGCCGACCCGCACCGGCTCGACGCGCACCGGCACCGGGTCGCTGGAGGCACCAAAGCCTGGGCGCCCGCCTTTGCCCATGCGCACGCCCTGCTCCTTGTGCGTCGGGGCAGCGGCAGGCCACAGCCACCAGGCCAGCAAGGCCACCAGCAGCAGGATCAGCAGGCCGAACAGCCAGCGACGGGGAGAACGGGAGGCAGAAGCTTGCATGGGTTGAACGAACCTTGTTCAGAGAATGGCGACTGGGGAGGTTTGAACGATAAGCACTGGCATCGTTTTAGCAAAGGGCCTTTACCAGGCATTTACCATTGGCTGACGTTGCTAAAACGATGAACTTTAAATGAAAACGGCCCGGAATGGCTTCCGGGCCGGCGTAACAGTGTGTAAACCGCCAGGGCCGCGCGGGCGACCCTCTGGCCAGCGTTTACTTCAGAACAGCCAGAGCCGCCTCGTAGTTCGGCTCGTCGGCGATTTCCCCGACCAGCTCGGCATGCAGCACCTTGTCGTTTTCATCCAGCACCACGACGGCGCGGGCGGTCAGGCCGGCCAGCGGGCCGTCGGCGATGGCAACGCCGTAGTTCTCGATGAACTCACGACCACGCAGGGTCGACAGGTTCTTTACATTCTCCAGGCCTTCGGCGCCGCAGAAGCGGGCCTGGGCGAACGGCAGGTCGGCCGAGATGCACAGCACCACGGTGTTGGCCAGGTCATTGGCCTGGGCATTGAACTTGCGTACCGAGGTGGCGCAGGTCGGGGTGTCGACGCTCGGGAAGATGTTCAGCACCTTGCGCTTGCCGGCATAGTCCTTCAGCGACTTGTCGGCCAGGCCTTCGCCGACCAGGGAAAAGGCAGGCGCCTGGGCACCGACCTTGGGCAGCTCGCCCTTGACCTGAACCGGGTTGCCTTTGAGAGTCACTTGAGCCATGGCAGAAATCCTTATACGGGGTTTGAAAAGGATTCCGAGTTAATCGCTTTTAGCGCCAGGCTGCAAGCTTCGAGCAACAGGCAGGCGCGGATTGGCGCGCGCCCGCCTGCGCTGTGCAACGGCCTCAGTTCAGCAGGCCGTAGACCACCGAGCTCAAGGCCACCAGGCCGATCGCCACGACGAAGAGGTTGGACATCGCACCGCTGTACTTGCGCATCGACGGCACACGGCGGATGGCGTACATCGGCATCAGGAACAGCAGCACCGCGAGGATCGGCCCGCCCAGCGACTCGATCATGCCCAGAATGCTCGGATTGAGCGTGGCGACGATCCAGCACACCACCAGCATCAGTGCCGCGACTACGCGGTCCAGGGTCTTGGCGCCCGGGCGCAGGCCGGTCTTGACGATGATGCCCTTGAGGCCTTCGCTGGCACCGATGTAGTGGCCCAGGAACGACTTGGCGATGGCGACGAAAGCGATCAGCGGCGCAGCAAAGGCGATGGCCGGGTTGCTGAAGTGGTTGGCCAGGTACGACAGGATCGACAGGTTCTGCGCCTTGGCCTCGGCCAGTTGCGCGCTGCTCAGGGTCAGTACGCAGCTGAACACGAAGAACAGCACCATCACCACCATCAGCAGGTGGGCACGGGCCAGGATCTGCCCGCTGCGCTCATCGGCATGATCGCCATAGCGACGCTTCTGGTCGACCGCGAAGGCCGAGATGATCGGCGAGTGGTTGAAGGAGAACACCATCACCGGGATCGCCAGCCACAGGGTGTGCACGAACGCCGAGCCGGACGGCAACTGGCCAGCAGTATCGAGAATGCCACCATTCCAGTGCGGCACCAGGTAAAGGGCCAGCAGCGCCAGGGCGACGATGAAGGGATACACCAGCAGACTCATGACCTTGACCGTGGCCTGCTCACCGCAGCGCACGATGGCCAGCAGGCCGAGGATCAGCACGAACGAGAGGATCGCCCGGGGCGGTGGCGTCATGTGCAACTGGTGCTCCATGAAGCTTGCGACCGTGTTGGTCAGCGCCACGCTGTAGATCAGCAGGATCGGGAAGATGGCAAAGAAATACAGCACGGTGATCAGTGCACCGGCAGTGATGCCGAAATGCTCCTCGACCACCTCGGTGATATCGCCGCCCTTGCTGCCGGACAGCACGAAGCGGGTCAGCGCACGGTGTGCGTAGTAGGTCATGGGGAAGGCCAGCACGGCCAGGATCAGCAGCGGCCAGAAACCGCCGAGGCCGGCGTTGATCGGCAGGAACAGCGTACCTGCGCCGATGGCCGTGCCGAACAGGCCCAGCATCCAGGTGGTGTCTTGACGCGACCAGCTACCGAGGGTGGCTTGTTGGGTCGATTCGAAGCGTTGTTCAACGCTTTGGGCCTGCTCATTCATTCCGGGTGCAACTCCACTCGCAAGACTGCAACAGGCTGAGAGTGGCGAAATAGAAGCCTCACGCCACCTCAACCGAAAAAGAGGGGCGCGATTGTGCACTGAATAGGTGCTGTTGCGAAGCCCCGTCCGAGGGACGGCACCTGTTTTGGGAAAAGGAAGCGGATGATGGTGGGAGCGGCGGTTCGCCGCTGCGACTTGCCCGCGAAGGCGTCGGTAATCTCACGTCTTCATTCGCGGGCAGCCCGCTCCCACAGCCCAGGCATGCCTGGGCCGGCGGATCAGCCCTGTTGCACCGCCGCGAATGCCTCGGCGACACGCTGCAGGTTGTCCGGACGCAGGCCCGCCATGCACACCCGGCCGCTGTCGATGATGTACACACCGAACTCGTCACGCAGGCGACGTGCCTGCTCGGCACTGAAGCCTGTGTAGCTGAACATGCCGCGCTGGCGCAGGAAGAACTGGAAGTCCTGGCCTGGCAACTGCTTGGCCAGTGCATCGACCAGCCCCTGGCGCATGTCGAGGATACGCTTGCGCATGGTCTCGACTTCCGCCTGCCACTGGGCGTTCAGGCCGGCATCACCGAGCACCCCAGCGACCAGCAGCGCACCATGGCTGGGTGGGCTGGAGTAGTTGCGGCGCACGGTAGCCTTGAGCTGACCCAATACGCTCTGGGCGCTTTGTGCATCATCGCTGACCACCGACAGCCCCCCTACCCGCTCGCCGTACAGCGAGAAGATCTTGGAGAACGAGTTGCTGACCAGGCACGGCACACCGGCACGGGCCATTTCACGGATGGCATAGGCGTCTTCGGCCAGGCCTTCGCCGAAGCCTTGGTAGGCGATGTCGAGGAACGGGATCAGCTCACGCGCCTTGACCACCTCGACCACTTGCTGCCACTGGCTCTGGCTCAGGTCGACGCCGGTGGGGTTGTGGCAGCACGGGTGCAGCAGGACGATGCTGTGCTTGGCCAGGGTTTGCAGGCTTGCCAGCATGCCATCGAAGTCCAGGCCGCGGGTGGCCTGGTCGAAGTACGGGTAGGTGTGCACCTTGAAGCCCGCGCCTTCGAAGATCGCGCGATGGTTGTCCCAGGTCGGATTGCTGACCCACACCTCGGACTGCGGGAAGTAGCGCTTGAGGAAGTCGGCACCGACTTTCAACGCACCCGAGCCACCCACGGTCTGCACAGTGGCGACACGCCCGCCGGTCACGGCCGGGTGGTCGGCACCGAACAGCAGTGCCTGGATCGCCTGGCGGTAGCTGGCCAGGCCTTCCATGGGCAGGTAGAGCGAGGCTTCATGCGGCTGGCCGGCCAGGCGTTCCTCGACCTGGCCTACCGATGGCAGCTGCGGCACCACACCGGCTTCGTCGTAGTACAGGCCGATACTCAGGTTGACCTTGTCGGCACGGGGATCGACCTTGAAGGCTTCCATCAACGAGAGAATCGGGTCGCCGGCATAGGCATCGACATGTTTGAACACAGCGTGCAGCTCCTTGGATCAGGACAGTTCGGAAAGGCTTCCCCGAGCATACCTGCAGTGGCGCGCAAGGAACATCATTGAATGTGCAAGCTGTGAGTGCAGGTTTGCATAGCGCCTCCTCAGAACAACCCCGACACCGGTGGGCGGGTGCCCTTGAGCTGCCAGGCCCCGACCACCGCCGCCTTCCACTGCCGTGGATTGTGGTTGGCTACGGTCCGGGCATTGCGCCAATGGCGGTCGAGATTGTGCGCGCGCCCGGTGGTCGAGGCGCCGCCGACGTCGAACAGCGTCTCGGCCGCTTTGAGCGCAAGCTCTGCGACCAGGTACTGCGCCTGCGCCACCTCGAGGGCAGCCTGCTCCACCGCTGCCTCGTCCAACTGCGCCGCCCAGGCCCGGTCGATCGTGGCGGCCGCCTTCAGCACCAGCGCCTCGGCGCCGTAGGCGCGCGCTGCGATATCGCCCACGCTCAGTTCCACATACGGGTCGTCCACCGAACGACTGGCCGTGCTGTGCTTGATCGGCCGGGCATGCTCGCGAGCGAAGCGGGTGGCATCGTCCAGCGCATTGCGGGCGATCCCGGCCAGCACGGTGCCCAGGAACAGTTGCAGGAACGGCGTCACCAGCGTACGCCGGCCCTCCTCCACGGTACGCGTGCGCAGTTCGCTCTCCTCCACCCGCACATTGCGCAGGTGCGTGGTGCCGCTGGCGGTCAGGCGCTGGCCCATGGCATCGAAATCATCGACCAGCTCCAGGCCGTCGCGATCACGCGGGAGGATGAACGACACCGGTTGCTCGTCCTCATCCAGCGCTACGGCGCTGACATAGTCGGCGAACAGCGCACCGGTGCTATAGAACTTGCTGCCATTGGCGCGATAGTGGTCACCCTCGCGGACCAGCCGTGCAGCGATGGCACCATTGGCGCCGCCCAGTTCCCAGCCGGCATTGCCGATCACCGCGCCTTGCAGGTAGCGCGCGAACCAGCGCTCGCGCTCCTGTTCGGCATCCTCTGCGCTCGACACCAGCAGGCCCTCGACAAAGGCGAAACCTGGGCGCAGGGCCTGGGCAACGTTGGAATCGGCCGAGGCGATCTTCAGCAGCAGCTCGATGACATCGCTCACCGTCCCACCGGGCCCACCATAACGGGTCGGAATACGCACGGTGTAGAGCCCGGCCGCAGCCAGTTGGGCGATGGCCTCGAACGGCAGTTGGCGCTCGCGCTCGCGTTCGGCCGCACCGGCGGCGATGTGTGGCAGCAGCGCATCGATGCGTGCCTTCAAGGCCTCGACGCTGGCAGCGGGAGCCTGGGAAGGGAAACGTTGGAAGGTGGTCATGGGGCAATCCTTAAATGGCGATTTTCCAGAGGCGTGATTCATCGAACAGGTCGAAAGCTTCGTGTTCCAGGTCCAGTGGCGGCACCACCAGCTCGGCGCCGCTGCCCGGCAAGCGCGGCACCGAGCCGAGCAGACGGCGGGTGTATTCGTGGGCAGGCTGCTCGAACAACTGTTCGACCGGCGCGTGCTCGACCACCTGGCCATGGCGCATCACCAGCACGTCATCGCTGACATGGCGTATCACGCCCAGGTCGTGGGAGATGAACAGATAGGCCAGGCCCAAGGTGTCCTGCAGGTCGGCCAGCAGGTCGAGTACCTGGGCCTGTACCGACACGTCCAGCGCCGACACCGGCTCGTCGCAGATGATCAGCTTCGGCTCGCTGGCGATGGCGCGGGCGATCGCCACACGCTGGCGCTGGCCGCCGGAGAGCTGCAACGGGCGGCGGCTGGCCAGGCTGGCCGGCAGGCGCACCTGTTCGAGCAGCACATGAATGCGCGCCGGGCGCGCCGCAGCCTCGAAGCCCGCCACCTGCAAGGCGTCATCGAGGATCTGTGCCACGGTCCAGCGCGGGTCGAACGAACCCAGCGGATCCTGGTAGATCACACTGATCTGCTGGCGCAGCGGGCGGCGGCTGGCTTCGCTGACGGTATTGCCCGGGCGGTTCCATGGCTGGCCGCGATACAGCACCTCGCCCTGGTCCGGTTGCAGCAGTCCGAGGGCGATGCGCGCAACCGTGGTCTTGCCCGAACCGGACTCACCGACGATGCCCAGGGTCTGCCCGGCGCGCAGGGTGAAGTCCACGCCCTGGACCACCTGACGCACCACGCCGTCAGGGCCGGTGTAGCGCTTACCCAGGCCGTGGGCCTGCAGCAGCACCTCGCCAGGCACGACGCTACGCGCTACTCGCTCGCCCGAACGCTCCGGCGACAGGCGGCTGCCACGCGGATGCTCCGCCGGCACCGCGGCCAACAGCGCCTGGGTATAGGGGTGCCGAGGCAGGCGCAGCACCTGCTGCATCGGCCCCTGCTCGACCACCTCGCCATGGCGCAGCACCACCACCTCGTCGGCCAGTTGCGCGACCACCGCCAGGTCATGACTGATGATCAGCAACGATGCACCCCGCGCCTTGATCTGCTGGAACACTTCAAGAATCTGCGCCTGGACCGTGGCATCGAGCGCAGTGGTGGGTTCATCGGCGATCACCAGCGCCGGATCCAGTGCCAGCGCACTGGCGATCAGCGCCCGTTGGCGCAGCCCTCCAGAAAGCTGGCCTGGCCGCTGCCGCGCACGCAACGCCACGTCCGGCACCCCGACCCGTTCGAGCAGCGTCAGTACGCGCGCAGCGCGCTGCGCCCGATCTCCATAGCCATGGGTCTGCAACACCTCGAGGATTTCCTTGCCCACGGGCCGCAGCGGGTCGAGCGACACCAGCGCATCCTGCAGCACGAAGCCGATATCCTTGCCACGCACCGCACGCCACTGACGCTCGCTCAGGGCCAGCAGGTCGCGACCGGCAAAGCCCAAGGTGCGCGCGGTCACCTCGCCACGCGCCCCCACCAACCCCACCAGGCTGCGGGCGCTGACGCTCTTGCCCGAGCCAGACTCCCCCACCAGGGCCACACAGCGACCCGGCGCCAGGGTGAAGGACAGTTCGCGCACCACGCTGCGGCCTTCGAACGTCACGTTCAGGCCCTCGACGATCAAGGTCTTGTCGCTCATGGCAGGCGGCCCTCCAGGCGGTGTTGAAGGTAGCGGCCGGCCGCGGTGGTCGCCAACGTGGTGAGCACGATGAACAGGCCGGGGAAAAAGGTCAGCCACCAGGCGCTGGCGATGAAATCGCGGCCCATCGACAGCATGGTGCCCCACTCAGGCGCAGGTGGTCGGGCACCAAGCCCCAGGAAACTCAGGGCAGATGCCCAGACAATGGCTTGACCGACGCCCATGGTCAGGGTCACCACCAACGGCCGCATGGCATTGGGCAATAACTGACGCAGGACAATGCGTGCGGTCGGGTGCCCCAGCGCCCGCGCCGCTTCGATATAGCCCGAATTGCGCACCGCCAGCACCTGGCCGCGAACCATCCGCGCGTAGCCAGGTGCCCCACCCAGACCAGTGGCGATGATCAGTGGGCCGACACCGCTGCCGAACACCGCCACGAACAGCAGCGCCAGCACCAGGCTGGGAAAGGCGAACAGCACCTCCAGCAGCCAGCCCACGCCACGGTCCACCCGCGCCCCGCCCAACCCGCCGAGCAGCCCGAGGCTAACGGCGATGGCCATCGACAGCAAGGTGGCCGCCACGCCGATCAGCAGGCTCTGACGCGCGCCGTGGACGATACGCGCGAAGATGTCGCGCCCCGACTGGTCGGTGCCCAGCCAGTGCGTCCAGCTCGGTGCCTGGAACGCCTCACGAGGCACGATCGCCAACGGGTCGATGCGAGTGAACAGCCCCGGCGCCAGCGCCGCCAGCAACAGCGCGAACAGGAACAGGATCGCCAGGCTCGCCCCCAGAGGCGGCCACTGCAAACGACGTTGTCGACGCAGCGGCGCCTGGCTGTGTTCCAGAATAAGGTCGCTCATGCGCTCGCCTCCTGTTGGCGTGGGTCGATCCATTGATAGAGCAGGTCCACGAGAATGTTGGCCAGCACGTAGGCAGCGGCCACCACCAGGGTGATGCCGATCACCAGCGGCAAATCCTGCAGTTGCACCGCCTGGTACAACTGACGGCCCACGCCCTTGCGCGAGAAGATCACTTCGCACACCACCGCCCCGCTGATCAGTGCACCGATGGCCCAGCCCGACAGCGACACGCCCGGCAGCAGGGCGTGGCGCAGGGCATGCCGGAAGCGCACCGCCAGGTCGCTCAGGCCACGGCTGCGGGCGCTGAGAATGAAGGGCTGATCGAGGGTCAGCTCGAGTGATTCACGGGTCACCTGGGCGATGAACCCTGCCAACGGAATGGCGAGGGAGAATGCCGGCAGCACGAGGCTTGCGAGGCTGTCGCTGCCCGCCGGCGGGAACCAGCGCAAGCCGAAGGCGAATACCGCCAGCAGCACCACCCCCAGCCAGAAGTGCGGCAAGGCGGCGCAGAGGGTTTCGGCCAGCGAGGCGAGTCCGCCGATGAGCCGGCCACGGCCAGCCGTGACCACCGTCAACAGCAGCACCAGCAACCAGGCCAGCACCAGTGCGGCGAACGTCAGCTCGAGGGTTGCCCCGGCCTGTTCCGCCAGCACGCGGGTCACAGGCTGGTGCTGGGAATAGGACTGGCCCAGGTCGCCCTGCACCAGACGCCCGAGATACAGCGCGTATTGCACCGGCAACGGTTTATCCAGGCCGTATTCGCGCCGGGTTGCCTCGATGGCCTCCGGCGTCGGGTTGCCGGTGGTGCCACCGAGAATCGCCAGCACCGGGTCACCCGGCATCAGACGCAGGGCGAAGAACGTCAGGGTCGCCACCGCCCACAGCACCAGCAGGCCGCCGCCCAGGCGAATAGCGGCGCGGCGTCCGAGCGCACGCAGGCGCTCGCGGCGGGGATCGGTCAGGGTCGTCGCTTCACTCATTTGCTCACCCATGCGTCATAGAGGTAGGTCACCGCCAGCGAGGGCTCCAGGCGCACACCGTGGGCAGTCTTGTAGAGGCCCAGCCGGGTGCTCTGCGGGTAAGTGGTCAATTGCAGGTACTGGCTGGCGGCCTGTTGCTGAGCCTTGAAGTACAGCGCCCGACGGCGCTCCGGGTCCTGGGTGGCGAGGGCGTCGTCGAGCAGCGCGTCGAAGCCCGGATCGGCGAAGCCCGAGGAGTTCTGGTGGTAGCCGCCGACGCCTGCAGGCTGGACGAACGCCGAGCCAAAGATGATGCGCAGCACATCCGGGGTGTTGGTATTCCAGTAGCCGGTGCGGATGTCGTAGTCCCAGGCGGCCTGACGCGCGGTGACCTGGGCGTCGCTCATCTGGTCGATCACCAGCTCCAGGCCGGCCTGACGGGTGGTGGCCTGCACCTGCTCCCAGAGGGTCAGCTCCGAAGGCGGTGTACGCGCGCCGATCAGCACCACCGCGCTCAGGCGCTTGCCATTGCGTGTGCGGTAACCCTGCGCATCACGCCCGGTCCAGCCTGCGTCATCGAGCAATCGGGCGGCGCGCTGCGGATCGTAGTCCTGGCTGCGCTCGAACTCGCCGCTGTAGAACGGCGTGGCCACGCTGAGCGGGCCGCCGGCTCGCGGAAACTCGCCGAAGTACACACTCTTGAGCGCACCTTCGATATCGGCGCTGCGCACGAAAGCTTCGCGCACACGGATATCATCGAAGGGCGCCCGGCGCAGGTTGAACGTGCCGTTGGTGGGGTTGCCGGGACGCTGGGCAATGATCAGCTCGACATCCGGATTGCGGCGCGCCGCCTCGTGCGACTCGGGCGGTACGCTCTCGATGACGTCCACCTCACCGGCCTGCAGCGAGGCGAAACGCACCGAAGGTTCCTGGATGAACTTCCACACGATGCGCTCTAGATAGGCCGGGCCCTGGTGCCTGGCGGTCGGCGGCGGCCAGTTGTAGTCGGCATTGCGCACCAGCTCGACCTGGTTCTGCCGGTCCCAGCGCAGCACCTTGAACGGCCCGCTGCCCACCGGGCTTTCGCAGTTCTCGTCACGGCTGCGCTTGAGCGCGGTGGGTGACTGGATACCGAGAAAGCCTTGGGCGAGCACTTCGAGGAAGGCGGCGTAAGGCGTGGCCAGGTGCACCACGGCGGTGTATTCGTCGACGATGTCGGTGCCGCGATACTGGCGGATATAGCCGCCTGCGGTGCTGGACTGGGTCTTGGGGTCGGCCATGTGGTCGAGATTGGCCTTGACCGCCTGGGCATTGAACGGCGTGCCGTCGGTGAAATGCACGTCGTGGCGCAGGTGGAAGGTGTAGCTCAGGCCATCGGCGGACGCCTCCCAGCGCTCGGCCAGCCAAGGGCCGATACGGCCGTCGCTGTCCATCGACACCAGCGAATCCAGATACTTCTGGGCCACGAACACTTGCGGCATGTCACCCGCCACATGCGGGTCCAGGCAGGTGGGCTCGCGGTCGGTGGCATAGACCAGGGTTCCGCCGCGCACCGGCTGGTCGCTATGGGTCGTGACCTGCTCGGCACGCTCGCAGCCGACCAGCGTCAGCACGGCACAGAGCGGGATCAAGGGGAAGTAGAGTCGGTTCAAGGGCGCTCCTGCGGATGACTGGGCATGCAGGGGCTTTTGCAGGAGTTGTGCCGGGTTTCAACCCCCTGATTTTGCTGGGATTTGCCAAATACGCGGTGATCGATGGCGGGCAAAGTGTGCGCAGGGTGTTGGCAAGCCAACAGTTGAACTGTCAGATCATACCCATGCATAAAGACAAGCGGCCCTATACTCCGCACTCACAGGGCCGCTTCCGCGCAGCGGACCCGCCGCCCCTTCTCCTACAAGGCGTTCTCATGGCACTCGACACCTGGTTCATCTACCTGCTGGCAAGCATCGGCCTGTCACTGACCCCGGGACCGAACAGTTTGCTGGCCCTCACTCATGGCGCCCGCTACGGCGCGCGGCGAACGCTGTTCACCATCCTCGGCGGCATGTGTGGTTTCAGCGCCCTGATCGCCCTGGCGATGTTCGGACTGAGCGCACTGCTGCAGACGTCGGGTTCCGTGCTGCAAGTGCTCAAGTGGGTCGGCGGCGCCTATCTGCTGTGGCTCGGCATCCAGCTCTGGCGTGCCCCACCCCTGCACCTGGACCTGGCCCAGGGCCAGACCCGGCTGGGAAATGCCGGCTTGTTCCGCCAGGGTTTGCTGTCGGCGCTGTCCAACCCGAAAGTGCTGCTGTTCTATGGCGCCTTTTTGCCACAGTTCATCGACCCGCAACGCGGCCTGGCCCTGCAGTTCATCGTGATGGCGGCGACGTTCGCCTGCGTGGAATGCCTGGTCGAATACCTGCTGGCACGCCTGGCCGGTCGCATCAGGCCGTGGTTGGCCAAGGGCGGCAAGGGTTTCAACCGCTGCTGCGGCGCGCTGTTCGCGATGATCGCAGTGGCGTTGCCGCTGGGGCGCTGAGCCTGGCCTGCGAGCGCGTGCGTGCGCATCGCAGGCCAGGCGCAAGACGCTACAACGACCAGTCCAGGCTGACCATCAGGGTGCGCGGTTCGCCGTTATAGACGCCGTTGTAGAACCCCAGGTTGTTGTAGTAGTGCTCGTCGAACAGGTTCTTCACGTTCACCGAGGCCGACAGGTGTTCGTCGACCTGGTAGCGGGCCATCAGCCCGACCACCGAGAACGCCCGCTGGCTCATGCGGTCCCTGACGGTGATGATGCCACCCGATCCATTGCGCCCCACCGGGCGGTTGCCGACACCGAAGGTGTGGCTCTGCCAGTCGAGGGTGCCGCCCACGGTCAGTTTTGGCAGCACCTTGTAGGTGCTGGAGAAACGCACCAGATTCATCGGTCGGGCCGTGTCCTTGCGCGTCTTGTCGCCGCGCAGCGCGTGGGTGTAGCTGTAGCCCAGGCTCATCTGCCAGTCCGCCATCACCTCGCCTGCCAACTCGGCCTCGAAGCCCTCGACCACCGCCCCCTTGCCACCGGACTTGTAGTACTGCTCGCCGTTGGGGCCTGGCGGCACCGAGTCGTCGACCTCCGCAACGTTGTCCTGCTTGCTGCGGTACACCGCGGCGCTGAGGTTGGCCCGATCCTCGAACAGGCTGCCCTTCAGGCCCAGCTCGTAGACCTTGCCCACGACCGGGTCCAGGTACTTGTCGCTGATGTCCTTGTTGGTCTGCGGGTTGAAGATGTCGGTGTAGCTGACATAGGCGGTGAACTGCTCGTTGAGGTCGTAAAGCACACCGGCATAGGGCGTCCACTGGTCGTTCTGGGTCTGCTCGCTGCGGGAGATGTCGGTGACCGCCAGGTTGTCATCGTATGTCCAGGACTTGCTGGTGGTCTTCCAGCTGCCGTAGCGGCTGCCGAGGACCAGGTGCAGGCGATCGGTAGGGTTGAGCCGGGTAGCGATGTAGCCGGCCTTCTGCTCGATGCGCGAGCGCGATTCATCCAGGCCAGTCTTGCGATCGTAGAACTTGGGAATCCCGCCCATGTATTTCCAGTCGGGGATGATCGCGTAGCCCTGCGGATCGTTGCGGCCGGTGTAGTACGGCGAGCTGTCGCGTCGCTCGGAGACCCCGTAGCCGATCATGAAGTCGTGGGTACGGCCCAGCAGCTGGTAGGGGCCGGCAAGGTTGAAGTCCACGGCATCCATCTGCTCCTCTCCGGAGAAATGACTGCTCCAGGCTTTCATGCCACTGCGGTCGGCCTCGGGGAAGCCATTGCCGCCGTAGTAGACCTTGCCGTCGCTGTCGCTCTGGCGGTGGGTGTAGGCCGCCTTGAGCAGCCAATCATTGCCCAGTTGCTGATCGAGGGTGGCGAACACCGTCTGGTCCTTCAGCGGCCAGGACGACCAGGGGGCCGCCAGGTTGGTCGAGCGCGGCAGGTTGGCCTTGCTGCCATCGGCGTTCCAGTAGGGCACGGTGCCCCAGCTGGAGCCCTGGACATGCTTGTTCTGGTAGTCGTAGCCGACCGCCAGCACCGTGCTGTCGGTAAGGTCGGCCTCGAGAATGCCGTAGGCCACCTCACGTTGGGTCTGGTAGTGGTCCATGTACGACTTGTTGTCGCGATAGGCCAGCACCGTGCGCCCACGCAAGCGCCCGTCCCAGCCCAACGGGCCGCCAACGTCCAGGTAGCTGTAGTAGTTGTCGAAACTGCCGGCACTGATGCCGGTCTTCACCGCCAGCTCATGGGTCGGGCGTTTGCGCACCATGGCGATGGTGCCGGAGGGATCACCCGCGCCGGTGGTCAGGCCGGTGGCGCCACGCACCACCTCGATACGGTCGTAGATGATGGTGTCGGAGTCGGACTTGAGCCCCGAGAAGGTGTTGAGCATTCCATCGATCTGGAAGTTGTTGATCGAGTAGCCGCGCGCATAGTACGTCGGTCGCTCGGAGTCGTTGCGCTGGACGGTCACGCCAGTGACGTGGCTCAGCGCTTCGGACAGGGTGTCGAGCTGGAAGTCGTCCAGCTGCTGGCGGGTCAGCACCGAGACCGATTGTGGGGTTTCCTTGATCGACAGGTTCAGGCGCGTGGCGGCGCTCATGCTGCCGGTGGTGTAGGAGCCGGTGTGCTCGGTGGTGCTGCCCAGGCCCTGGGCGAGGATTTCGGTGGAGCCGAGCTCCAGTACGCCTTCCTCGGAACGCTTTTCGCGCTCTTCGGCCAACCCTGCCGGGCTGATGACGGTGGCGCACAAACCCAGGGTGAGGGTCATGCTACGGCTGATGGGCGCGAACATCGCTGCCTTTCTCCTTGTTCGATTCGATGAAAGTCCTGGATACCGGTTGACCGGCATTCATATGATAACGAATCTCGTATGAGAATCATTATCGAATTGTCATCACAACGAAAACAGAGGATCAGCTTGTAAGGTTCAGAGCCGCGGCAAGATCGGAATAATCAGCGAAATAATCTCATGTATATCAATAGCATAAGAAACATACATGAGGTCATTTATAGAAAAACCTCATGTAGTTTCTCAACATTTGGCAGGCACCTATCGCTTACGCTGCAGTGCCCTGAACGCGCCTCAGCAACCGGTCAGAGTCGCTGCGCGTCGCTCGCCAGCGAAGAACAGCGGCCGCAGTCGCACACCGATCAGGTTGCCGGCATAAGCCGCCACCAACCACAACCAGCCATGCACGCTGCCCGAGGCGATGCCGCTGAAATAGGCGCCGATGTTGCAGCCATAGGCCAGGCGCGAACCGTACCCCAGCAGCAGGCCACCGATCACCGCGGCGACCAGCGAACGCGCCGGGATCTTCAGGCTCGGCGCGAAGCGTCCAGCCAGGCCGGCAGCGAGCAAGGCACCCAACACGATCCCCAGGTCCATCACCGTGGTGATGTCCTGCCACAGCGGTGCTGCCAAGGCCTTGGCATTGGCCGGCGCCTGCCAGAACACCCAGCTGCCCACATCCACGCCCAACCCGCTCAAGGTCTTGGCCCCCCACAGGGCGAAGGCCGAGGTGATGCCCCAGGGACGTCCGGCCAGCGCCAGGGTGGCGTAGTTCAGCAGCGCCAGCGCAATTGCGCCCCACACCAGCGGCCAAGGCCCGCGCAGGAAACGGCGCAGGCCTTGGTGCTCGCTGCCCACGGGAGCTTCCAGTGCGCCATGGCGACGCTTCTCCAGCAGCACGGTGACCCAGGCGATCACCCCGAACAGTGCGAGGCTGGCCACCAGCGCAGGCCCCATGCCCCAGGCCTGGACGATCGAGGTGGCCGGGAACGAGGGCAAGGCGAACCACCAGTCGGCATGGTGGGTCGCGGTGACCGAGCCGATGATGAAGAACAGCAGCGTCACCAGCATCCGCGCATTGCCGCCACCGACAGTGAACAGCGTGCCCGAGGCACAACCACCGCCCAGTTGCATGCCGATACCGAAGATGAACGCACCGAATACCACCGACACCCCGGCAGGGGCCACAAGACCGGTGACCGGGTTGCCGAACAAGCTGCCCGCCGACAGCGCCGGGAAGAACAGCAGGACCGCCAGCGCCAGCATGACCATCTGCGCGCGCAAGCCTGCGCCACGGCGTTCATTGATGAACACCCGCCAGGCCGAGGTAAAGCCAAAAGCGGCATGGTAGAGGGTAAGGCCCAGCGCCGCGCCGACCAGCAGCAACAGCACCTGCTTGAAACCGGCATTGAGGTTGAGGAACCAGGCGCCTGCCAGCAGCAGGGCCAGGGCAATCAGCGGCGCGCCAAGGCGACGCGGCTCAGGTGTGACGGTAGCGGAAAAACCCATTGAAATACTCGGATTAACAGTCGAACGGGCGGCGAGTATACCGCCGCACATTCGCGGATGGGAGCAACCGTCTTGCTCACATCCTTGAAAGCAGACTTGCCGCTCAACCGCGCTTCTTCTTCACGCCACCCTGGCGCGCCTTGAAGCGCGGGTTCGACTTGCA
The DNA here is from genome assembly GCF_001320965.1 of Pseudomonas sp. NBRC 111143. NCBI lineage: Bacteria > Pseudomonadati > Pseudomonadota > Gammaproteobacteria > Pseudomonadales > Pseudomonadaceae > Pseudomonas > Pseudomonas sp. NBRC 111143. The sequence goes on from NZ_BCBT01000001.1 coordinate 261,996, forward strand.
GATGACATACAGGCGGCCGCGGCGCTTGACCACCTGGCAGTCGCGGTGGCGCAGCTTGGCGTGCTTGAGGGATGACAAGACTTGCATGGTGATTCTCCGACAGGGCGTTTAATAACGTAATAACATTACATTAACGAGAATCATTAGCGATTGGCAAGCCCCCTCTCCTACTGCGTCAACGCTTGTTCGCCCAGACCCCGAAGGCCATGTCACCGATATAGATCCCCTGCGACTGCATGCGCTCGGCATCCAGCCGTGCCTGTAGCGTTTCGATCCCCACCTGACGCGCCGTGGCGATGCCGTGCTCGAGGATTCGTGGCAGGCACGCACGTATGATCGCTGCCAGCCCGTAGGGACTGTCCGGGGTCTGCAACAGGCATTCGGCGCGCAGGCTCTGCACCTGCAGTCCGGCTTCGGTGAAGATGCGATGCAGGTTGAAGCCGATATGCAGGTCCGCCCCTTCGTGGGCGAGCATGCGCTGCAGCCACTGCTGGGCACGGCGATGCAGCGGAAAAGGCGCCAGGCTTGCCGGGGTCAGGGTGCTGTCGTGTTCCTGGAACACCAGCACGCCACCAGGCAGCAACAGCCTGGACAACCTGCGCACAGCCAGGACGGCGTCTGGCTGGTACATCAGCACCCGCCGACCGACGATGGCATCGAACAGCCCCAGGGCTTCAGGCAAGCGATGCAGGTCACAGGCGACGAACTCGACCGGGGCATGGCCTGAAACAGGCGAACGCTGGCGCGCCAGCTCAAGCGCGGCCAGAGACTGGTCGACCCCGACCACCGCCCCGTCACGCCCGACCAACTCGGCGAGCAGCACGCTAACATCGCCCGTTCCACAGCCGACATCCAGCACCCGCATGCCAGGGCCGATGCCCGCGTCAATCAGCAACCGGGTGGTGAAATCCGTCGTCGAAAGTGCCATGCGCTGCTCCTTGTCCAGGGAGGCCAGTGTGGGGGCGGCATGGGCCGATGCACAAGTATCGCGGCAGGGTTGCACTAGAATGCTGTTCACCGCCCACGCTACGCAGGCCAATCAATGCCCAATCCCACCACCCGGTTACTGGACAGCTGGCAGCACAATGCCAAGGCCTGGATCGAGGCCGTGCGCAGCGGCAGCATCGCCTCGCGCCGCCAGGTCACCGACCAGGCGATCTTGCTGGCGATCCTCGGCCGCCAGCCGGAGCGTGTGCTCGACCTCGGCTGTGGCGAGGGCTGGCTGCTGCGCGCCCTGGAGAGCCGGGGAATCGAGGCGGTGGGTGTAGACGGCGACAGGACCTTGGTCGAGTCGGCCAAGGCTGCAGGCTCGGCGCAGGTGCACCTGGCCAGCTACGCGCAACTGATTGGCGCCGAGGTGGAGATCGGTCGGGACTATTCGCTGATCTGTGCCAACTTCGCCCTGCTGCATCAGGACATCATCCCGCTGCTCGGCGCCTTGGCGCCAAGGCTGGCACACGACGGCGCACTATTGATCCAGACCCTGCACCCGTGGAGTGCTGCCGCGGGCAACTACCAGGATGGCTGGCGGGTCGAGTCCTTTGCAGGCTTCGAGGGCAACTGGGCGCCCATGCCCTGGTATTTCCGCACGCTGTCCAGCTGGCTTGCCGCACTGGACATGGCAGGCTTCAACCTGTGCACGCTACAGGAGCCGCAACACCCCCAAAGCCCGGTGCCGCAGTCGCTGCTGCTGATCGCGCAACCCAAGTGAAACGCTTGCCGGCCCTGGGAGGGCTTGCCGCAACGCATTGCCCGCCCAACGGGCCAGGGCTATTGGCCGTCGAGGCTGGCCACATGCGCATCCAGTTCCTGCTCGGGCGGCGACAGGTGCAGAACGCGATCGCGGCCGCCTTCGGCGAGCAGGTAGCCACCCTTGCCATCGGGCACGATCGACTGCGGTGCCTTGAGGAAGGACAACACGGTATGCCGCTTGCCATCGACATCGATGCGCAGCAGGCGCGCGCGATGCGTGGAGTCTTCGCTGATCCACAGCCCGCGCTGGTCGCAGAACAGGAAGGTGGGATTGCGCAGCCCCTCGGCCACCACCGGGTCTTCACCCCCTTCGTTCAGCGCGCGGATCTTGCCGGCAGCCTTTTCGGTATAGAGCAACTGGCCACCGCTGCAGCGGGTCAGGCCTTCGGTTTCAGTCAGCGCCGAGCGCAGCACTTCCACCTGGCCGCTCTGCCAGTCGTAGCGCATCAGGCGGCCATCGCCCTTGCGATCCTCGATGGCGTAGAGGTGATCGCCATCGTTCCATAAGCCCTGCACGCTTTCGCCGTTGAACAAGGCGGTGATACGGCCATCGCGAGACACGCTGACCGGGGCCAGTCCGCCCTCCTGGCTGAACACCCAGCCGCCCTCGACCGCGACCATGCCGTCAGGCTTGGACAGGCCATCGACCACCACCACCCGCTCGCCCTGTGGGGTGATCTTGAGAATGCTGCCCAGCCCATCGTCCAGCTCGCGGCTGACCAACAGGCTGCCATCGGCCAGCGGCAGCAGCGAGGCGGCCTTGGCCACGTCACGGTGCAGCACCTGCACGTGCCAGCCATCGGAGGCCTGCACCGGATAGAACGTCTGCCAGGCGAAGAAGCCCAGGGCGCAGGCCACCACGCCTACCGTCGCCGTCAAGGTCAGCCTGACACCACGCTTGCGCAACACTTGAATCATCGATCGCTCCTTCTTGTGGCGGCGATCCTAGCAAGGGGATGTGAAAAAAATGTCGTGAAGCGCATCGCACCCGCAAACCAGCAAGATCGTTCAAGCCAGGCAGCTTTTTCCTCTGGCATGCTGGACATCCCTGCCCCTGTCCGTAGCCGCCATGTCCAGCAGTCCGTCCCTCGCCCGCCATGCTTTCACCCAAGGCACCGTCGCCATCCTGCCGTTATCGCTCGCCGTTGCGCCCTGGGGGCTGCTGGCCGGCTCCATGGCCATCGAAGCCAACCTCAGCGCCTGGGAAGGCCAAGGGCTGTCGGCGATCGTTTTTGCTGGAGCTGCGCAACTGGTGGCGATCGGCATGCTCAAGAGCGGCGCTGGGCTGCTGTCGATCCTGCTCACCACCCTGTTGCTGACGTCGCAGCACCTACTCTATGGGCTGTCGATGCGCCCTGTGGTGTCCGGCCTGCCGACCCGCTGGCGACTGGGGCTGGGCTTTCTGCTCACCGACGAACTTTTCGCCCTGACCAGCCACCACGACCAGCAACAGTTCAACCGTTGGTACGCATTGGGCGTGGGCCTGACCTTCTATGTGGCCTGGAACCTGTTCACACTGGCCGGCATCATCCTCGGCCAGAACATCCCGCACCTGGACCAGCTCGGCCTGGACTTCTCGATCGTCGCCACCTTCGTCGCGTTGATCACCCCGCTGGTACGCAGCGTGCCGACCCTGGTGTGCGTGGCGGTGTCGCTGTTCTGCTCGGTGCTGTTCAGCCATTGGCACTGGGAAACGGCGCTGGTGGCCGCCGGCCTGCTGGGCATGGCCACGGGTTTTGTCTGTCAGAAATTCGCCGGGAGCCGCGCATGATCTGGCTGCTGATCGTCGCCATGGGTGTGGTGGTGTTCCTCAATCGCTACGTCTTTCTCGAGCCGCGCCTGCCCCTGCGCCTGGGCTCCAACGTGCGCCAGTTCCTCGGTTTCGCCGTGCCGGGAATGCTCACGGCAATCTGCGGGCCGATCATCTTCCTGCCCGAGCATCAGCTGAACCTCGATCCGCTCAATCCGTACCTGCTCGGCTCGCTGGTGGCCATCGCCCTGGTGCTGTTGACCCGCAGCGTATTGCTGAGCATGCTGGCGAGCATGCTGATCTTCTTTGTCCTGCGCAGCTGGCTGACATGAGCACGCCCCTGCGCGAACAGATCCACCTGTGGCAGGCACCCGCCCTCGGCGATGTCGAGATGCTGCACGCCCGCTACGTACAGCAGCGCTTTGCGCCGCATGTACACGAAGGCTATGTGTTCACCGTGATCGAGTCCGGCGCCCAGTGTTTCTGGCACCGGGGCAGTGATCACCTGGCACCGGTCGGCAGCGTGGTATTGATCAACCCCGACGAATTGCACACCGGCGCCAAGGCCCACGAGGCGGGCTGGCGCTACCGTGCGTTCTATCCGGAACACGAACGTGTCACCGGGGTGCTGGACGAGTTGGAACTGGGCCGCCAAGGCCTGCCGCACTTCAGGCAGAGCGTGGTGCAGGACCCGATCCTGGCGGCGGCCTTCAGCCGCGTGCATCGCCTGTCGGAGGCCGGCGCGAGCGCGCTGGAGCAGCAAACCGCCTGGCGCGAGGCGGTCCTGGCGCTGGTACAACGTCATGGCCACTGCAGCGAACCTGCTGCCCCCGGCCACGAACCGCTGGCGGTGGCACGGGCCCGCGAACTGCTGGAGAGCCAACTGGCCGACCCGCCTTCGCTGGAGGCACTGGCCGCGGCGGTCAACCTGTCACCCTTCCACTTTGCCCGGGTGTTTCGCCAGGCCACCGGGCTGCCGCCCCATGCCTGGCTCAAGCAGCGTCGCCTGGCCCGCGCCCGGGAGTTCCTGCGCCGTGGCCTCCCGGCTTCGGAAGTGGCCTTTGCACTGGGCTTCGCCGACCAGAGCCACCTCAGCCGGCAGTTCAAGCAGGCCTTCGGCGTGACGCCAGGCGTCTACCGCCTCGCCTGCCTGAACCACTGACCCGTCGCCCGGCAAGACCGCCAGCCGCTGCTACACTGAGAAGGCTGAACGGAGGATCCTGCCATGTCAGAACGAGAGCTCACCACCCTCATCACGCTGATGAACCAGCGCCAGGCCTGCCTGAGCAGCGCCTGCAAGGAAATCGCCGACTGGATCGACCGGCAGGGCGATGTGCCCTCGGCCGGCAAGATCCGCGCGAGCCTCAAGGCCCTGGAGGCCGACGAAGCCCAGGTTCGCAAAACCCTGACTTCGCTGACCATCGACCGGCCGCTGCCGCGATTCCGTAGCTGAACGACAGCAGGCAGAAAGAACAAGGGCCGCTTGCGCGGCCCTTGTGGGTACTCAGTGCTTCATGTGCATGTGGTCGTGCCCGGCGTCCATCTCGGCGGTCAGCGGCTTGACCGGCGCCTGCACCTCAATTGTCTGCTTCTGGCCCTTGGCATCTTCGATGGTCAAGGTCAGTGGCACCTGCTGCCCCTCCTTCACCTGCTCGTTCAGGCCCATCAACATCACGTGCAAACCATTGGGATCGAGGGTCACCGGCTTGCCGGCCGGCAGCTCCACGCTCTTCACTTCACGCATGCCCATCACATCGCCATTCATGGTCATCTCGTGCACCTGCACGGTCTTGGCCACCGGCGAAGCCACGTTCACCAGCTTGCTGTCGGTGCTGGCGGTCAGGGTCATGAAGGCGCCGGTGGACTGCTGGTGCGGCACGCTGGCGCGCACCCAGGCGTCGCTTACGGTGGTGTCGGCCAGGGCCGGCAGGGCCAGGCCCAGCAGGGCGAGAGCGGCCAGGCCGCGCTTGATCGGTTGCATCGACATTCAGCAGATCTCCATCAGGGTGCGCAGGTCTTCGGCGCATTCCTGGGCATTCAGGGAATGGCCCAGACTCAGGCGCAGGGTGCCACGCGTATCGTAGACGTAGCTGGTGGACGAGTGGGAAATGGTATAGGTGTCGCCGGCAGGGACCTTTTCGTAGAACACCTTGAACTCCCTGGCCACCTCGTCGATTTCTTCCGGGGTGCCGGTCAGGGCGACGAACGAAGGATCGAAGGCCTTGACGTAGGCGTCGAGCACTTCAGGGGTGTCACGCTCCGGGTCCAGGGTGATGAACACCACCTGGAACAGGTCACGGTCACGGCCCTTGAGCAGTTTGCGGATCTGCGCGGCGCGTGCCAGCGTGGTCGGGCAGACCGCCGGGCACTGGGTGAAACCGAAGAAGATCATCGGCATCGAGCCGTAGAAGCTCGACAGGGTACGCTCGTTACCCTGCGGATCCTTGAGCTTGAACTTGCGTCCAAGGATCTCGTTGCTCATGTTCTTGCCGTACTTGAAGTCCAGGCCCCGGGCCGGGTTGCAACCCGCCAGCAGGCCAAGCCCCAGTACGCCCATCCCGGCGACGACCGCGCGCCGGGTCAGTAGATCAGTCATGGAACCATCCTTTACAGGGAAGGTGCCGGCCCTCGAGCAGGGCCGGTCGAAAAACCGGGGCATTCTGGCATGACACCCCGAGACCAGCTACCCGACACCCGGAAGATCGGCCTGCAGCCCTTGATTTACGGGCTGCGGCCTGTTGTCGCAGGGCTTGAAACAGTAACACTTTGTTGCTAGAGATCAGTGCAAATGGCGTTGAAACGGTCGCGGGGCAAGCCGCTCCGGCACAGAACTATCTGTGGGAGCGGGCTTGCCCCGCGATCACCGGTTCAACCGGCGCCAACCCTGCATCAATCAGTAGTAGGCGTTCTCTTTTTGCGTGTGGTCGGTCACGTCACGCACACCCTTGAGCTCCGGGATGCGCTCGAGCAGCGTACGCTCGATGCCGTCCTTGAGGGTGACGTCCGCCTGACCGCAACCCTGGCAACCGCCACCGAACTGCAGCACGGCGATGCCATCGTCGACCACATCGACCAGGCTCACCTGGCCGCCGTGGCTGGCAAGACCGGGGTTGATCTCGGTCTGCAGGTAGTAGTTGATGCGCTCGTTGATCGGGCTGTCTTCGTTGACCATCGGCACCTTGGCGTTCGGCGCTTTGATGGTCAGCTGGCCGCCCATGCGGTCGGTGGCGTAGTCGACCAGTGCGTCTTCGAGAAACGGCTCGCTGACGGCGTCGATGTAGGCAGTAAAGCTCTTCAGACCCACGGCGGTGTCGTCAGGCTTTTCTTCGCCCGGCTTGCAGTAGGCGATACAGGTCTCGGCGTACTGGGTGCCCGGCTGGGTGATGAAAACGCGGATGCCGATCCCGGGCGTGTTCTGCTTCGAGAGCAGATCGGCCAGATAATCATGGGCGGCGTCGGTAATGATTATAGCGCTCATGGAAGTTCCTCACAGACTTGCCGCCCAGTGTACGCCAAGCCAGGCCTCGAACAAAGTCCTAGTAATTGACTCGGGATAGTGCAGGCGCCACCTGCCGTGTCCCGCGCGCCCCGAACCAGGCCTTGAGGCGCCGATACAGGCCGCGCTCCAGCCACTGGTAGCTGAACCACGACATTAGTCCGATTGACGGTACGCAGAAGGCGAACACCAGGTACGGATTGAGCCGCAACCGCTGGCTGATGAACCAGCCGCCCCACAGCACCAGCACGTGGGTGAGATACACCGAATACGAACAGTCCCCCAGCGCCTTGAGCACCCGATTGCCGCGAAAGTACGGCTCCAGCGCGATGAAGGCCAGCACCACCATCGCACTCGGCAGGCCCCAGTGCAGCAGGCGCTGCGAGGCGTCGAGCTGGTACAGCGCAAACCCAGCCGCCGCCAGCACCGCCAGCGGCAGCCAAAGCCCCTCGCGGATCAGCCCGCGCCGGTACAGCACACCCAGGCCGATGCCCAGCAGGAACTCGTAAATGATGTCGTTGTTGTAGAAGCGGCTGAGCACACCCAGGCGCCCCAGTACCTCACTGACCAGCAGCAGCGCCGCGGTGACCAGCACCAGGTGATGACGCTGGCGTACCAGGAACGCCAGGCCGAACAACAGGTAGAAGAACATCTCGAAGTTCAGCGTCCAACCCACATTGAGGGTGGGGTACAGCCCATAGCCACCCGGGTTTTCCGCTGGCACGAACAACAGCGACAGCACCAGGTGCTGCCACTCGAACACCTGATGCGGCATCCAGCGGCTGGCCACCAGCAACAGCAGCGCCATGAGCAAGGTGTAGAACCAGTACGCCGGGACGATGCGCAAGGCGCGGTTGAGCAGGAATTCGCGCGGGGCGATCTCCTTGTCGCGGGTCGAGAGGTAGATCACCAGGCCGCTGATGACGAAGAAGATGTCGACCCCCACCGCACCGCGCTCGGCGAGCAGGCGGCCGACGGGGCCTTTGGCATTGAAATCGAAGAAGATCTGCATGAAGTGGTGGCAGACCACCACCCAGGCGGCGAACGCCCGAAGCGCTTGAAGCGAATACAGCATGGGTTGTCCTGCGGTTCTTGGTGCATTCAGGCCCACAGGCGAGCACTGCTCGCGCCAATCACGGAACCCGCCTGCTCCCGCCTGTGGGAGCGAGCTTGTCACGCGATGGGCTGCAACGCATCGCCGGGGCCACCCACAGGTCCGACCGCAGAAAGCCGGGAAAGGTCGGACGCCTTTCCCGGCAATCGATCAGAGGTTCTCGTAGCGGTTCATGTCCAGCACACCCGCCTCCACCGGCTCGGTCTCCTTGATGTAGGTGTTCAGGTCGTGGAAGTACCGCCAGAACTGCGGGTGGCTGCGGCGCACGCCCCAACGCTCGACGATACGCTCGAACTTGCCCTGGTCGTCACGCGCAGCCTCCATGTCCTCGACGAACTCCGGTACGTCACTGGCCGGAATGTTGAAGATGAAGTTCGGGTAGCTGCTGAGCACGCCCGGATACAGGGTCAGGGTGTCCAGCCCCGGCTGGTAGCGATAGGCCTCGCCCAGCAGGAAGGCGACGTTGCTGTGCGCGCGGTTGCGCAACAGGCTGTAGACCTGACGCTGACCGCCCTGCCCTTCGATGCGCAGCATGGTCGCCTCGGGCAGTTGGCCGATCACCTTGAGCCCGGCCGCCGGGCGCGACACCAGGCGGCTCAGGCTTTGCTCCACATCACGAAACTCTTCGTTCATCTGTGGTCGCGAGCAGTAGGCACCGGTGCAGCGGTTGATCGGATCGGGTGCTGCGTTCAGGCTGCCGGTGCGTTGCAGCAGCTTGAGGCCGAAGTCGCGTGTGGCATTGTGCTCGTTCAGTTGCAGAGCGCTTGGGGTATCGGTGTCGATGTCGGTGTAGTCGAGCCACATCTTCACCTTGCCGCTGTTCTGGTACCAGTCGCTGAGGATCGCGCCGCGCTTGTTGGCCGGCATCAGGCGCAGGAAGTTGACCTCGGCGCCGTTGCGGATCAGGTCGAAGTACAGGCGCGTCTGCAACTGGTGCGAGACATTCCCGTACACGTCGAAGTTGACCGCCAATTGATAGTAGGTGCGCTCCAGCAGCGGGTAGTCGAACAGCCAGATGGTCAACGGCACGTCACCGATCAGCCCCTTGCTCACCGAGGCGCTGTCGAAGTGGCGGAAGATGCTGAGCAAGGCGTTGTCGTTGCCTGCCCACAGCGTCGACCAGCTCGGCGCTGGCATTTCGGCGTAGGCCTCGCGGCGCAGGGTCTCGTAGTCGTTGCGCTTGTCGCGGTAGGCACGCCACAGGCTCAGCACGCTGCCGACATCGTCGATCTGCCCCGGCATGGCCAGCAACGGCGTGGCCTGGCCGCGGTAGGCGGCATCGGTGACGTAGCGGTCATGGGCCGGCTCCTGGAACAGCGCCCAGAAGTTGTCGCGAATCACGTCAGTGGCGATCTGCCCGCGGCACACCGGGCCACGGATGAAGGTGCGCACGAAATACTCGGCGTTGTCGAGCATGAACTGGTAGCGCGCCACCGCCGGGATCGCCTCGAAGGTCTCGAACGGATTGGCCCGGCGCTGCGGGCCATAGCCCGGCAGCGAGGTGGCGCGCCAGTCGCCGCTGTAGAACAGCTGCTTGACCCGCTTGAGCTTCTGCGGCCCCATCGGGTAGGTGATGTGCGTCTTGTGCACGATCACGCCCTGCACCGGGATCAACCGGTAGTAGAAGTCATTGCCCGGCGGGTCGTTGGGACGGCGCGTGGCGATCACGTCGACCGGCTGGCCACTGGGCGTGCGCGAGCGGACCCACTGGAAGAAGTGCCCCTGCTCGCCGCCGACGAAATAGATGTGCGCCAGGAACAAATGCTCGTACAGCCAGCGCCCGACCAGCGCCTCGGTGGAGCCCGGACGGTTGAGCAACGCCTCCCAATCGGCGATCTGCTTCGCTTCGCTGGGGCTTGCCTGGATCGGTTGGTACTCGACCGGTGCACCGGCCGCCAGCCAACGCTGCAGGGTCGAATATTCCTGGTCGGTCAGCCCGGTAACCGCCAGCGGCATGCCCTCTTTCGGGTGCGCACCGGCATAGGCGTCGAACTCGTGCGGCAGCGGGCACATGTTGTTGCGGTTCAGGCCCAGGACGATCTCCTCGGGCAGCTTGGCGTTAGGCGTGAGCGGCGTCTTGTGGCCCAGTTCGAGCATGCGCGCCATCAGCGCGGCCTGGCTGCCCTGATTGTCGAGCACCGAGTAGAAGCCTTTCTTGCGCCAGCCCTCTTCATTCTGCGCGTCATAGAACAATCGCGTGGTGGCGACCGCCTGGCTGCGCTCGCCCTGGTACACCGGCACCTTGGAGGCGCCGCGCTCGGCACCTTCTGCGCTGCCCAGGTTGAGCTGGCAGGCGGCGTCGTTGCAGGCGTGGCAGGCCACGCACTTCTGGGTGAAGATCGGCTGGATGTCACGGGTATAAGAGATGGCCGAGCTCGATTGAGGGGCCTGCGCCAATGCTGCGCCGCTGACGAGCAGGGCGAAGATGGCAACGATAAAACGATGCACCATGTGCCGAATGTCCTGGTTCTTGATAGCTGTCACGATTTGCCTTTCTGTCCCTGGGACTGAGCTTTGGCACCACCAACATGAATCAAATTCATGAGACCGGGCGATGCGCCTAAAATCCGTGCAGCTTTGTTATTATTCCGCACTTCCGTTATTTGTCCGACCAGGTAGTTCTCATGTCCGACCGCAGCGCTCGTCTCCAAGCACTCCAGCATGCCCTCAAGGAGCGCATCCTGATTCTCGACGGCGGCATGGGTACTATGATCCAGAGCTACCGCCTCGAGGAAGACGACTATCGTGGCACGCGCTTCGCCGATTGGCCAAGCGATGTTAAGGGGAACAACGACCTGCTGCTGCTCACCCAGCCCGATGTCATCGCCGCCATCGAGAAGGCCTACCTGGACGCCGGCGCCGATATTCTCGAGACCAACACCTTCAACGCCACGCAGATTTCCCAGGCCGACTACGGCATGGAAGCACTGGTGTACGAGCTCAACGTCGAGGGCGCGCGCATCGCACGCCAGGTAGCCGACGCCAAGACGCTCGAAACCCCCGACCGCCCGCGCTTCGTCGCCGGCGTGCTCGGCCCGACCAGCCGCACCTGCTCCATTTCCCCGGACGTCAACGACCCCGGCTATCGCAACGTCACCTTCGACGAGCTGGTGGAAAACTACATCGAGGCTACTCGCGGTCTGATCGAAGGCGGCGCCGACCTGATCCTGATCGAGACCATCTTCGACACCCTCAACGCCAAGGCGGCGATCTTCGCCGTGCAGCAGGTGTTCGAGGATGACGGCATCGAACTGCCGATCATGATCTCCGGCACCATCACCGACGCCTCCGGCCGCACCCTGTCGGGCCAGACCACCGAAGCCTTCTGGAACTCGGTGCGCCATGCCAACCCGATCTCGGTCGGCCTGAACTGCGCCCTGGGTGCCAAGGACCTGCGTCCGTACCTGGAAGAACTGTCGACCAAGGCCGGTACCCACGTGTCTGCGCACCCCAACGCCGGCCTGCCCAACGCCTTCGGCGAATACGACGAAACCCCGGCGGAAATGGCCGCGGTGGTCGAGGAGTTCGCTGCCAGCGGTTTCCTCAACATCATCGGCGGTTGCTGCGGTACTACCCCGCCGCATATCAAGGCCATCGCCGAGGCCGTGGCCAAGTACCCGCCGCGCGCCATTCCGGACATTCCCAAGGCTTGCCGCCTGTCGGGCCTGGAACCGTTCACCATCGATCGCCAGTCGCTGTTCGTCAACGTCGGCGAGCGCACCAACATCACAGGTTCCGCCAAGTTCGCCCGGCTGATCCGCGAGGAAAACTACACCGAAGCCCTGGAGGTCGCCCTGCAGCAGGTCGAGGCCGGCGCACAGGTGATCGACATCAACATGGACGAAGGGATGCTCGACTCCCAGGCCGCCATGGTCCGCTTCCTCAACCTGATCGCGGGCGAGCCGGACATCTCGCGCGTACCGATCATGATCGACTCCTCCAAGTGGGAGGTGATCGAAGCGGGCCTGAAGTGCATCCAGGGCAAGGGCATCGTCAACTCGATCTCCATGAAGGAAGGCGTCGAGCAGTTCAAGCACCACGCCCGCCTGTGCAAGCGCTACGGCGCCGCCGTGGTGGTGATGGCCTTCGACGAGGTCGGCCAGGCCGACACCGCGGCACGCAAACGCGAGATCTGCCAGCGCAGCTACGACATCCTGGTCAACGAAGTGGGCTTCCCGCCCGAAGACATCATCTTCGACCCGAACATCTTCGCTGTCGCCACCGGCATCGAGGAACACAACAACTACGCCGTCGACTTCATCGAGGCGTGCGCCTACATCCGTGACCACCTGCCCTACGCGCTGTCCAGCGGCGGCGTGTCCAACGTGTCGTTCTCGTTCCGTGGCAACAACCCGGTCCGCGAGGCGATCCACTCGGTGTTCCTCTACCACGCCATCCAGAACGGCCTGACCATGGGTATCGTCAACGCCGGCCAGCTGGAGATCTACGACGAGATCCCGCCGGCACTGCGCGAGAAGGTCGAGGACGTGGTGCTCAACCGCACCCCCGAAGGCACCGACGCCCTGCTGGCCATCGCCGACGACTACAAGGGTGGCGGCGCGGCGAAGGAAGTGGAAAACGAAGAGTGGCGCTCGATGCCCGTGGACAAGCGCCTGGAACACGCGCTGGTCAAGGGCATCACCGCCTACATCGTCGAAGACACCGAGGAGTGCCGCCAGCAAGCGTCGCGCCCCATCGAAGTCATCGAAGGTCCGCTGATGAGCGGCATGAACGTGGTCGGCGACCTGTTCGGCGCGGGCAAGATGTTCCTGCCGCAAGTGGTCAAGTCCGCGCGGGTGATGAAGCAGGCAGTGGCCCACCTGATCCCGTTCATCGAGGCCGAAAAAGGCGACAAGCCCGAAGCCAAGGGCAAGATCCTCATGGCCACGGTCAAGGGCGACGTGCACGACATCGGCAAGAACATCGTCGGCGTGGTGCTGGGCTGCAACGGCTACGACATCGTCGACATGGGCGTGATGGTCCCGGCCGAGAAGATCCTGCAGACCGCCCGCGAGCAGAATTGCGACATCATCGGCCTGTCCGGCCTGATCACCCCGTCGCTGGACGAGATGGTCCACGTCGCCCGCGAGATGCAGCGCCAGGACTTCCACCTGCCCTTGATGATCGGCGGCGCCACCACCTCCAAGGCGCACACCGCGGTGAAGATCGAACCCAAGTACGCCAACGACGCGGTGGTCTACGTCACCGACGCCTCGCGCGCCGTGGGCGTGGCCACGCAATTGCTGTCCAAGGAGCTCAAGCCTGGCTTCGTCGAGAAGACCCGCCAGGAGTACGTGGAAGTGCGCGAGCGCACCGCCAACCGCAGCGCCCGCACCGAGCGTCTGAGCTATGCGCAGGCGATCGCCGCCAAGCCGCAGTACGACTGGGCCAACTACCAGGCAGCGGTGCCCTCCTTCACCGGCGTCAAGGTGCTGGAGGACATCGACCTGCGCGAACTGGCCAAGTACATCGACTGGACGCCGTTCTTCATCTCCTGGGACCTGGCGGGCAAGTTCCCGCGCATCCTCACCGACGAGGTGGTCGGCGAAGCGGCTACCGCGCTGTACCAGGATGCCTGCGACATGCTCGAAAAGCTGATCAGTGAAAAACTCATCAGCGCCCGCGCGGTGTTCGGTTTCTGGCCGGCCAACCAGGTCGCGCATGACGACATCGAAGTCTATGGCGACGACGGCAAGCCGCTGGCCACCCTGCACCACCTGCGCCAGCAGACCATCAAGCCCGACGGCAAGCCGAACTGGTCGCTGGCCGACTTCGTCGCACCGAAGGACAGTGGCATCAGCGACTATGTGGGCGGGTTCATCACCACCGCCGGCATCGGTGCCGAGGAAGTGGCCAAGGCCTACCAGGACAAGGGCGACGACTACAGCTCGATCATGGTCAAGGCGCTGGCCGACCGCCTGGCCGAGGCCTGCGCCGAATGGCTGCACGAGCGGGTGCGCAAAGACTACTGGGGTTATGCCAAGGACGAGCAACTGGACAACGATGCGCTGATCAAGGAGCAGTACAGCGGCATCCGCCCTGCCCCGGGCTATCCGGCGTGCCCGGATCACACCGAGAAAGAGACCCTGTTCCGCCTGCTCGATGGCACGGCCATCGGCGAAACCGGCCCCAGCGGCGTGTTCCTCACCGAGCACTTCGCGATGTTCCCGGCGGCGGCGGTCAGCGGCTGGTACTTCGCCCATCCGCAGGCGCAGTACTTTGCCGTCGGCAAGGTGGAGAAGGACCAGATCGACAGCTACAGCGCCCGCAAAGGCCAAGATGTCAGCGTGAGCGAGCGCTGGCTGGCGCCGAATCTGGGGTACGAAGGCTAAGCGGGCTGCGTGGGGTGCTCAGGCACCCCACGGCCCATGCCGAGCAAGCCCCGCCTACCCGGCTTTCCCCAGCTCACCGATTTTCTCCAACCGCGCCCGCACGATGTTGCGGCTGATATTGAGCAAACGCCCAGTCTGCAACTGGTTGCCATGGCAGTAGCGGTAGGCCGCGCGAAACACCGTCTCCTCGATATGCTCGTACAGGTTCGGCACGTTCTGCTCGAACAGTGCCAGCAGTGCGCTTTCCAGGCTCACCGGCGCCGCTGCCGTTACTGGCAATCCCGCCGTCACGGCCACTTCTCCCGGCAACACCGCCTGCGGGCGCATGTCCACCAGGTGCAGGTCCTGCGGTGCCACCACCTGCTGCCTGCACACCAGCAGCGCGTGATGGATGGCGTTTTCCAGCTCGCGGATGTTGCCAGGCCAGCTATGCGCCAGCAGCTTGCGCTCAGCCTCGAGACTCAGTGATGCGCGGTCATAGCCCAGGCGTCGGCAGTGCTCCTCGATGAAGAACTCGGCCAGCGGCAGGATATCCCCAGGTCGCTCGCGCAGTGGCGGCAGGCGGATGGTCGCCACGTGCAGGCGGTAGAACAGGTCCTCGCGAAAATGCCCGGCCACCACCGCGTCGGCCAGGTTGACGTTGGTCGCCGCCACCAGCCGCACATTGATCGGGATCGGCGTGCGTGAGCCCAGGCGCACTACCTCGCGCTCCTGCAGTACGCGCAGCAGCTTGACCTGCATGTTCAACGGCAGGTCACCGATTTCATCCAGAAACAGCGTGCCGCCATTGGCGGCCTCGAACCAGCCGGCCTTGTTCGAGGTGGCGCCGGTGAAGGCGCCCTTTTCGTGGCCGAACAGTTCGCTCTCGACCAGGGTTTCGGCGAAAGCGCCGCAGTTGACCGCTACGAACGGCTCACGGCCACGGCGGCTCAGGTGATGGATGTGGCGGGCAACCAGCTCCTTGCCGGTGCCGGTCTCGCCGATGATCAGGGTGTTGGCCTCGCTCGGGGCCAGGCGCTCGATGCGGCTGAGCAGCTCCTGCGAGCGTGGGTCCTTGAAGACGAGCACGGTGGCACGTACCGACTTGGTCAGCTCTCGGGCATTGGGGTGAGTGATCAGCGACATGATGCATTCCTGGCAGTTGAAGCGCGCCCTCATAGTGCACGAATAAATTTAGACCCAAAAATTATTAATAAATATTTATATATTCGAAATTTACATATTGAAAAAATCAACACCTCGATTGCTGCTGGAGCAGCAACGGGCCAGCAATGGCCTGCGCAGGGATCAGCAGCCAGGCCATCGCGAGGGCTCTGGGTCGCAGGGCTGAAGGCTTAGTGCCACCGGGGCTGGAGCGGATCCGGGCCGGTGCTGGCATGCATTTCGCTCAAGGGGAGGTAACACCCTGTTGGTGGTTGGGGCCGCTGTGCGGCCATCGCGGGGCAAGCCCGCTCCCACAGGTTCAGCGCAGGTCCTCAGAACCGCGCGGTACCTGTGGGAGCGGGCTTGCCCCGCGATGGGCTGCACCGCAGCCCCGACCGCACCACCACCTCCTGGAGCCGCATATGAACAACCCCTGGCGTCACGCCCTGGCCCTGCTCACCGGCCTGCTACTGAGCTTCTCCACCGTCGCCGCCGAAGCCCCGCCCGCCGTGCGCATCGCCATCGTCGCCTTCACCCAGGGCGGCGCGCCGGTATTCGGCGGCATCCCTGGCCGGGTCATCGAAGAGGGCTGGCTGGCACAACAACTGGCCGAGCGCGGCGTCAAGCTCGAATGGGTCGCCCTGCCCCACGCCGGCGCCGGCCCGCAGATCAACGAGGGCTTCAGCAACAACAGCCTGGACTTCGCCGTGCGCGGCGACCTGCCGACCGTGATCGCCGGTGCCGGTGGTGTGCCGGGCAAGCTGGTCGTGCCCGGTGGCAGCGGCAACAACATCTACCTCGTCGTGCCCACCGACTCGCCAGTGCGCAGCATCCAGGACCTCAAGGGCAAGCGCCTGGCCCTGCACCGTGGCCGTCCGTGGGAGTTCGCCTTCAGCAATTTCCTGCACAGCCAGGGCCTGAGCCTGGCCGACTTCAAGATCGCCAACCTCAACCCGCAGGTTGGCGCCGCCGCGGTGTCCGCCGGCAAGGTCGATGCCGCCGTGCTGCTCAACGAAGCCTATGCCCTGGAAGACAAAGGCGTGGCGCGCATTCTCTGGTCGACCAAGCAAGGCGCCAACGACTGGCGCCTGGTCTCCGACCTGTTCGGCACCGACCTGTTCGTCGAGCAGCACCCCGACCTCACCCAACTGGTCGCCACCGCCTGGGTCAAGGCCGCCTGGTGGATCTCCCAGGCAGAGAACCGCGACGCCTACTACAAGCTCTCCTCTCGCGCCGGCATCGCCGAAAGCGTGCTGCGCCGCGATGACCAGGACGACCCGGTGGCCTGGAAAGACCGCTGGGCACCGAAGACCGACGCCCAGCTCGAAGCCCATTACCAGGCCCTGGCCCGCTACGCCCTGGAGAACCGACTGATCCGCACGCCCTACGACATTCGCCACGACCTCGCCACCCACTTCACCCGCCAGGCCCTGCAAGACCTGCAGCTCACCGGCTACTGGCCTGCGGTCGCCACGCAATTGAGCAAACAACCCTGAATTTCCGAAAAGAGACCCGTCCATGAAACTGCCTGCCACCCTCGTTTTCAGCCTTAGCGCCCTGGCCTTTTCGATCAGCGCCCTGGCCGCCCCGACCTACGCCCCCAAGCCCGACCCGCAGCAAGGCGACGGCCGTGTCTCGGCGTTCTACAGCTGGAGCGAAGTGATCCCCGCCGCCCCCGGCAAGCTGCTACGCAGCGAGCCGCTGGAGCAGACGCTGAGCCTGCCCAGCGCCGCCAGCGCCCAGCGGATTCTCTACAGCTCGCTGGATGGACGCGACGGCAAGACCCCGGTCGTGGTTTCCGGGGCGCTGTTCATCCCCAAGGGCAAGGCACCCGCTGGCGGTTGGCCGGTGCTGAGCTGGGGCCACGGCACGGTCGGCGTCGCCGACATCTGCGCGCCGTCCTGGGCCGGGCGCTCCTACCGTGACGTGCAATACCTCGACCGCTGGCTCAAGGAGGGCTTCGCCATCGTCGCCACCGACTACCAAGGGTTGGGCGTGCCCGGTGGTCACCCATTGCTGAACAACCGCACCGCTGCTTACGGCATCCTCGACGCCGCGCGTGCCGTGGTGCACGGCGTGCCGGGCCTGGCCGACAAAGTGCTGATCGTCGGCCAGTCCCAGGGCGGCGCCGGGGCCTTCGCCGCAGGCGCCTATGCCGCCACCTACGCGCCGGAGCTGGGGGTCAGGGGCAGCATCGGCACCGGGGTGATCTACACCGTCGGCTCGAAGAACGTCGGTGAACAGGACAACAACAAGGTCGACCCATCCCTGGCCTATGGCTTCTACACCTTGCTCGCCGCGCAGCAGTACGACCCGAGCATCGACCCTCGCGAGCACTACACCGACAAGGCCCTGCCACTGTTCGAGCAGGCCCGCAGCAGTTGTCTGTCCTCGCTGGTCAGCGACGTGGTCGGTACCGGCCTTACCACCGCCAACTCCAAGAAGGACTACCAGGGCGACAAGCTCAAGCCATGGCTGGCGCAGGTCTCCTACCCGACGCTGAAGCTGGCGCAGCCGATCTTCATCGGCACCGGCGCCGAGGACCAGACCCCCACCGCCGCCAGCCAGGCCAAGCTGATGCAGGACGCCTGCGACGCCGGCTCCATCGTCGAAGGCCACCTGTACAAGGGCCTGGGCCACAGCGAGACCGTCAACGCCTCGCTCAAGGATTCGATCCCCTTCGCCCACAAAGTCATCAACGGCGAACCCATCACCCCGATCTGCAAACCTACAGTCCAGTAAAGGAGGCCCGGCATGAGCATCGAGTTCTTTACCCGCCTGCCACTGCATGGCGAAACCCAGTTTCTTCCCGGCGACAGCCGCAACCGCGGCGACTGGCACCCGGGCGGGCCGAGCACCGGCGCGGTATCGGGGTTCGCCGTGGGTGATCACTTCACCTACATCGACTACCTCGGCCAGGTGGCCCGCGCCGCCGAGATCAACGGCTTCGGTGGCGCGCTGATGGTCAACGCCCCCAGCGGCGAGGAACCCTGGACGGTGTGCTCGCTGCTGGCCCGCGAGACCCGGACACTGAAGTTCGTCACGGCCTTCCAGCCCTATCACTACACGCCCTGGGTCGCGGTGCAGCAGGCGGCGACCTACCAGCGAGCCACCGGCAACCGCCTGGTCTGGAACATCATCAACGGTGGCTCGGACGCGATCCAGCGCCAGGTCGGCGACTACGAAAGCCACGATGACCGTTATGCGCGCGCCACCGAGTTCATGGATGTCGTCAGGGGTTACTGGCACAACGAGCAGTTCCACTACGACGGGAAGTACTACCACGCCGACGGCGGTGGCCTGCGCGGGCCGCTGAAGAAGGCCGAGTTGCCGCTGATCTGCACCGCCGGCTCGTCGGTCGCGGCGCGTGAGTTCGCCGCCAAGCATGCCGACTTCTACCTGATGCGCGCCGAGCACCCGGACGAAATCGCCGCGCTGATCGCCGACATCCGCGCCCGCGCATTGAAGTACGGACGCAACGACATCCGCTTCGGCCTGTCGATCGATGTGATCGCCCGCGAGACCGAGACCCTGGCCCGCGCCGAGGCGCAGCGCTTCTTCGACGAAGGCATCGCCAAGGGCGCGGTCAAGGCCAGGGCCGCCCACGCTGGCCTGCGCACGGCACGCAAGC
Organism: Pseudomonas sp. NBRC 111143; assembly: GCF_001320965.1. Taxonomy (NCBI): domain Bacteria; kingdom Pseudomonadati; phylum Pseudomonadota; class Gammaproteobacteria; order Pseudomonadales; family Pseudomonadaceae; genus Pseudomonas; species Pseudomonas sp. NBRC 111143. The sequence goes on from NZ_BCBT01000001.1 coordinate 281,214, forward strand.
TCAGCTACGAGCAAGGCTTTACCGACAAGGGCGATACCCCCGGCATCGACGACTTCTTCATCCATCCGAATGTCTGGACCGGCTTGGGCTACATCGGCATCCCACCCGGCTGCGCCCTGGTCGGCAGCTACGAGAACGTGGTGGCGCGGATCCGCGAGTACAACGCCATCGGCGTCGACCTGTTCTTCCTCGCCGGCTACCCGCACCTGGAAGAGGCCTATCGGATCGGCGAGCACATCCTGCCGCACTTCCGTGGCGAGCGCGCCGCCCTCGCCCGCCTGCCTGAAACGCCCGTGCAACTGCACGCGGCCAACGGAGCCTGAGCCCATGACCAGGGACGGTTACCCCCTGAGCCGGCGCAGCTTCCTCGGCCATACCGGCGTGCTGGCGGGCGGGCTGCTGGTCGGTTGCGGCCCCAGCGACAGCCCGGCCACCGCTGTCGCCGACCAGCCACGCCACGGCGGGCGCCTGCGCCTGGGTATCATCGACGGCAACCAGAGCGGCAACCTCGACGCCCACAAGCCCATCGGCAGCGGCATCGTGCGAGGCTTTGCGCTGTACAGCAAACTGTGGGAATGGGACGAGCAGATGCAGCCGCGCCTGGCCCTGGCCGAGTTCGCCGAGCCCAACGCCGATGCCAGCGGCTGGACCCTGCGCCTGAAGCAGGGCCTGGAGTTCCACCATGGCAAGACCATCGATGCCGACGACCTGATCTTCTCCATCCGCCGCCTCACCGATCCGCAACTGGCCTCGCCCTATGCAGCGCTGCTGCACTGGGTCGATCGTGACCATCTGGAGAAGCTCGACGAGCGCACTGTGCGCCTGCGTTTTCGCGAAGGCCGTAGCTACCTGCCGCTGCCCGAGACCTGGGTCAATTTCGGCGGCATCGTGCCGGTGGACTACCATCCGGTCAGCAATCCAGTCGGCGCCGGGCCGTTCAAGCTCAAGAGCTTTACCCCTGGGCAACGCTCGCTGTTCACCCGTTTCGACAACTACTTCAAGCCGAACAAGCCTTACGCGGACGAGTTGGAGATCATCGACTTCAAGGATCAGACCGGGCGCCTGGCGGCCCTGCGCGCCGGGCAGATCGACATGGCCAACGTCATGTCCACCGAGCACCTGCAGGTGCTGCAGGCCGACCCGCGGCTGACCCTGCTCAAGTCGGTGAGTGGCAACTGGCTGTCGTTCGACATGAACACCGCCAAGGCGCCGTTCGACGACCCACGGGTACGCGAAGCCTTCCGCCTGCTGGCTGACCGTGAAGAGCTGGTACGCCGTGCGCTGAACGGTCAGGGTCGCGTGGCGAATGACCTGTACGCCCCCTTCGACCCAACCTTCAACAACGCCCTCGGCCCGCGGCCGCACGACCCGCAGCGGGCCGCGCAGTTGCTGCGCGAGGCAGGCTACGAACAGCTCGAGGTGGAGCTGGTGACCACACCCGGGCCGGGACTCGCCTCGGCGCTGGTACTGGCCGAGCAGGCCAAACGCATCGGCGTCACCCTCAAGGTGCGCCAGGTTGACCTGGCAACGTTCCAGGGGCCGCAGCGCGACGACTGGACCTTGAGCACCGGGGGAAGCATCGGTGCGCCGTTCCTGGCCAGCGCCATCCATACCGATGCGCCGTTTGCGGTGGCCAACAAGACCCACTTCCACGACGCGCAATTCAGCGAGGCGTTTCTCGCCGCCATGGCCCAGCCGGACCTGGAGAAGCGCAAAGTGCTGGTGCACCGCGCGCAAGAGATCCAGTACCAGCGCGGTGGGATGCTGATCTGGGGTTACGCCGACCTGCTCGACAGCGTCAGCAACCGCGTCGGCGGGGCGCAGCCGGAGCGCTCGCTGTTCAGTACCTGGCGGTTCGAAAGTTTGTGGCTCAAGTCATGATCACGCGCTGTCTGGGCCGGCCCTATCGCGGGACAAGTCGGGGCGCCGAACCGCCGCTCCCACCGATACCCCACCGATCTCCCAGACCACGGGGTACCTGTGGGAGCGGCGGTTCGGCGCCCCGACTTGTCCCGCGATAGGGCCGGCACACCCCCCACATAACCCAAAAACAACCGCAGGCGCGGCTGCGCCCCACCTCCATTCCACCCTACCCGAACGAGGCCCACTCCATGCCCCGCGCAGCCCTGCACCCTGCATTCGCCCTGCTGGCCCTGGCCAGCACCCCGTTGCTGGCCGACGACACGGTCCTGCAAACCGTCACCGTCCAGGCCGAACAACCCGACGACGACGCCCTGCCCACTCGCCCACCCTCATCGATCTACGGCGGCCTCGAAGCCAAGGTGCTCGACACCCCACGTTCGGTCACCCAGGTCAACGCCGAGCAACTGGCTCGCGACCCGATCCGCAGTGCCGACGACCTGGTCAAGTACGCCCCCGGCATCACCCGCGGCGGCGGCCAGAACGCCGGTATCGCCCCGCAGATGCGCGGCCAGAACAGCGAAGTGTTCCAGGACGGCCAGCGCGCCTATGGCGTACGCCACCCTGCCAACTTCAACGCCTATGAGGGCGCCGACATCGTGGCCGGCCCCTCCTCGGTCACCTACGGCTCGGTCAGCGGCAGCGGCGGCTACGTCAACTACCTGAGCAAGAAGCCCGACTTCGAACGTTTTCGCACCAAGCTCTCCGGCGAAATCGGCAGCTGGATCCCCGACGGCGAATCGCGCGATGCGACCAAATTCAGCATCGACAACACCGGCCCGATCAGCGACAACCTCGCCTACCGGGTCAGCATCACCCGCCAGCGCCAGGAAGACTTCTACGACAACGTCGAGAACAACTTCGACGCCTTCTACGGCGCCCTGGCCTTTCGCAACGACCATGTGCGCGTGGACTGGAACGCCGCCTACGACGATTACTACGACTACAACATCACCCACGGCTGGAACCGCGCCACCCAGGACCTGGTCGACCACGGCAAGTACTACGCCGGCCGCGCCACACCGATCATCCAGAACGGCAATACGCTGTGGTCGCCGGTGCTGTCCTCCGGTGCCAGCGACGCCCAGGTGCTGGGCTGGGTGCAACGCCAGCGCAATGCCCAAGGGCAGTATTCGGTGGTCAACGGCAGCTTCCAGGGCGCGTCGCCCAACACCCAGGCCAACCCCGGCAGCCTGCGCGGCTGGGTCTACGACCCGTCGCTGGAAGGCAACGGCCTGACCTCGCTGTCGTCGCAGACCGGCCAGCGCGCCCAGGATGAGAACCGCTCAAGACGCTTCACCACGCAACTGCGCATCGAAGGAGAGCTGACACCGTCGATTACCCTGGCCAACAGCACCTTCTACCAGCACTCCACCGACACCACCGATGCGGTAGGCGCCTTCCAGGTCCAGGGCAAGGACGACATCTTCGACAACCGCTTCGAGTTCCGTGCCCGCGGACAATGGCAGCTCGGCGGCCTGACCCTGGTCGACGACAGCAACAGCGGCCTGATCTATCGCCGCGAATCGAACCAGTCGATCGCCGCCAACAACAGCTTCGGCTCGACCATCAACGCCTACGACCTGACCCAGGACCCGCGCCTGAAAAACCCAGGCGACCTGCTCGGCCTCTCCGGTCGCAACCCCGCCGGCGGCAACGCGGCCTGGATCGGCCAGCCCGGTGTGGCGCAGTTCTCCAACCTCTACGGCTGGCTCAACCTGCCGGCCATGTACCCGGCCGGGCATGGCCTGTACGCCGAATCCATCGCGCCGTACACCGCCGACAGCACCTGGACCACCAAGACCCTGTTCAGCCAGCACAACCTGCGCCTGGGCGAACGTGCAGGCCTGAACATCGGCGCCAGCCGCAGCTGGATCGACGCACGCATCGAGAACCCCTTCGTGGTCAATGGCGCCAGCCAGCGCAAGGACGCAAACAACTACCGGTTGTTCTCGGTCCAGGTCAGTCCCTACGTCAAGCCCACCGACAACAGCACCCTGTACTACACCTTCGACCGCTCGCTGGCGGTCAACACCGGTTTCTTCACCAACGGCCTGGGCTGGGGCAGCGGCACAGGCGCCAACCAGCTCAACCCCCTGGCGTTCCAGAGCCTGAGCGTATTGCACGAGCTTGGGCTGAAGGTCGAAGCCGTGCCCGACCAGTTGTTCCTGACCCTGGCGGCCTATCGCCAGGCCCGCGACCAGGCGCCGGACAGCAACAACAACATCGCCCGGCTGATCGTCAAAGGCCTGGAAGCGACGCTGCGCTACCAGGACGAACACCTGCGCGGCGGCCTCAATCTCAGCCGCATCAGCGCCTACAACGAGTTCACCAGCCAGGCCGGCTTCGCCTCTGCCGGATTCATTCCCGACAACGGCACCGTGTTCGGCGACAACAACAGCCTCAACCAGCGCCCCTCGGGCAAGTTCGATGCCGTGCAGATCCCCGAGTACAACGCCGGGGGCTATGTGGACTATCGCTTCGACTCAGGCTTTGGCGTGGAGCTGTCCGGCTGGTGGACCAGCAGCTGGTACCTGAACCTGAGCAAGACCGTGAAGGTGCCCGACGAATACAACCTCGACCTGGCCGTGTACTACCGCCAGCCGCAGTGGGGGGTGACGCTGCGCATGCTCAACGTCACCGATGAGCTGAATTTCGTCAGCGGCCTGGCCGGCTCCACCAACACCTTCCTGCAACCCATGCCGGGCCGAACCCTGCTGGCACAGGTCGATTACCAGTTCTGACCCTCAACCCCACACCCGGGAGGCTTTGCCATGTCCATCGAATTCGTCGGTATGATCTTTCCCCGCCAGTGGTCCGAGACCCGCGGCGTACGCACGCCCGACTTCGACCTGCCGTTCATTCGTCATCATGCCCGCGCCCACGAGCACGCCGGGTTCGACCGGGTGCTGATCGCCAGCGGCCCCGGCAGCGCCGACAGCTTGCAGATCGCCGCCTACGCCGCCGCGCACACCGAGCGCCTGGGCTTCATGATCGCCCACCGACCGGCCCTCACCGCCCCGACCGTGGCGGCGCGCGCCTTCGCCACCCTCGACCACACCACCGGCGGCGGGCGTATCCGTCTGCACGCGATTACCGGGATCACCGCCGAACCCCAGGAAGGCGACACCCTGCTGGATAAGACCGAACGCTACCAGCGCACCGACGAATACCTGGAAATCGTCCGACGCACCTGGACCGCCGAGGCGCCGTTCGATTTCGAGGGGCGCTACTTCAACATCAAGGGCGCGTTCTCGCCGGTCAAGCCGCTGCAACAGCCGCACATCCCGATCTCGTTCGGCGGCTCGTCGGACATCGCCTACCAGATCGCGGTCAAGCACGCCGACCTCTACGCCCTGTGGGGCGAGCCGTTGAGTGGCGTGGCCGAGCAGATCGCCAAGCTCAAGGCGGCCGCCAGCAGCGCCGGGGTGGCGGCGCCGCGGGTAAGCCTGTCGGTACGCCTGATCCTCGGCGCCACCGAGGAGCTGGCCTGGCAGAGAGCGGAGCAGATCCTGGCGCAGATCAAGGCCAACCCACAGTTCGCCGCCGACAGCCCATGGAGCAAGCGCATCAAGGGCACCGGCTCCGAGCGCCTGCTCGCTGCTGCAGCACGTGCAGACCGGCATGATCGTGCTCTGTGGATGCCGACCGCGACCGCGGTCGGTGCCTATGGCGACACCACCGCGCTGGTCGGCACACCGGAAACGGTGGCGCAGGCCCTGCTCGACTATGTCGACCTGGGCGTGACCACCTTCCTCAACCGTGGCTACGACCCGCTGTACGACACCGTGGACTATGGACGCTGGGTGATTCCGGCGGTGCGAGAAGAAGTGCGGCGGCGCCAGGCCCGCGTCACAGGCTGACCGTCAGCGCCGCCACAGGTGGGGCGCTGCCCGGTGTGCGGCGCCCACCCTGCGGGCGCCAGCAACACCTCAGGCATGCACCCAGCGCCGATGCAGCCCGCGCGCCAGGGCATCGAGCATGAAGCCCAGCACACCGATCAGCAGCACCATCGCCATCAGCTCGGAATAGGCCAGGCGGTCACGGGTGTCGAGGATGAAGTACCCAAGGCCCGCGCTGACCCCGAGCATCTCGCACGGCACCAGCACGATCCACAGGATGCCGATCGCCAGGCGCACGCCAGTCAGCACATGGCCGATCACCCCAGGGATGATCACCTTGCACAGGGTTTCCCAGCGCGTGGCACTCAAGCTGCGCGACAACTGCAACCAGCGTGGGTCGAGCTGACGCACGCCTGCGGCGGTGTTGAGCAGGATCGGCCACAGCGCGGCGAACGCCAGGAGGAAGTAGATCGGCTGATCGCCCACCCCCATCAGCATCACCACCACCGGCATCCACGACAGCGGCGAGATCATCCGCAGGAACTGGAACGCCGGCGTGGTCGCCGCCTCCAGATGCCGGTAGCTGCCCACCAGCAAACCCAGCGGCACACCGATCAGCAGCGCCAGCAGCAGGCCGATGAGAATACGCTTGAGACTCACCCAGATGTGCCCGTAGACCTCGCCATGGCCCAGCAGCTCGACCAGGCTCTCCAGCGTCGCCTGGGGCGAGAAACGCGCCGACAGGCCGTCGGCCTCGCCGAACACCTGCACCCCCGCCCACCACAACAGCAACAGCACCGCCAGCCCGGCAAGGCCCAGGGCGCCATGTACGACATGCTTGCGCATCAGACCGCGAACTCCTCGCTACGCTCGAAGTTGTCGGCGATGCCGAACACCGACGGGCCACCCACGGCGGCGATGGCGTTGCGCACGAAGCGGTCGTCCACCAGGTCGCGCGCGGTATGCGCAGGGTCCAGCCCGGCGAGGAAGCCGCTCTCGCCCTCGATCAGGGTGTGCTTCAAGCGCTTGACCAGCTCCTCGGTGTAGCTGGGGAACGGGTACGGCTGGAAGTCGATGCGCTTTTCGTCCCACTGCTGGTGCTGGATCGCACCGCTGGCGATGTAGCCGGCGCGGTCTTCGGCCGAAGGCGCCAGGACCTTGGTCAGCACCGCAGGCTCGTGCGGGGTGTATTTGTTGGGACCGGCCTTGGACAGCAGCGCGGCGGCCTCGGCGCGGTGATCGCGGGTCCATTGCTGCGCCTTGACGATGGCGTTGACCACCTTCTGCGACCACTCCGGGCGATTGTTCAGGTCATGCTCGTGCATGAACACCACACAGCATGCATGGTTGCGCCAGACATCGCCGGTGAAGCGCTGCACGCGCCCGACCTTGAGATTCTCGGCCAGGGCATTGAAGGGTTCGGCGACGATGTAGCCGGCGATGCGCTTGCTGGCGAGCGCTGGCGGCATGTCCGAAGGCGGCAGTACCAGCAGGTTGACCTCGTTGGCCGCCAGTTGCGCGGTGGCAGGCTTGGACACAGGCTTCAGGCCGTTGTCACTGAGCATCTGTTGCAGCACCACGTTGTGGATCGAGTACCAGAACGGAATGGCGACGGTCTTGCCACCGAGCTGTTTCATGTCGGTGATGTCCGGCGCAACGGTCAGGCCCGAGCCACCGACGTGGTTCCAGGCCACGACCTTGGCCGGCACCTTGCTGCCATAGCGGGCCCAGACCGTCATCGGTGACAGCAGGTGAATCACGTTGACCTGCCCGGAGATGAACGCTTCGATCACCTGCGCCCAGCTGCGCAGCAGCACCGGACGCTCGGCCTTGATGCCTTCGGCCTCGAACAGGCCATTGTTGTGCGCCACCAGCAAGGGCGTGGCGTCGGTGATCGGCAGGTAGCCGATGCGTACCGGCGCGTCCGGCTCGGCGGCAGCGCGCGCCTGCAGGCTCGACAGCATCGGCAAGGCGCCGGCGGCGGTGAGCATGGCGCTGAGCTTGATGAAATCGCGACGCGACGTGGAAGAGCAGCAATCATCCATGCACATGGGCAGGCTCCGACGACAGGGGGGAAGAAGATGTTGAGGTGGGGCGGCTCGCCTGCCGTAGGGTTTTCAGAATCTCGATGCGCAGCGCGCCCAGCTCCTCGACCCGCTGCGCGCGCGGCTGCGGCAGGTCGATGTGCCATTGCCCGAGGGTGCGCGCCGGGTGGTTGCCCAGTAGCAGCACGCGATCGGACAACAGCAGGGCTTCGTCGATATCGTGGGTGATCAGCACCGCCGCGGTGTTGTGGGTAGCGATCAGTTGCAGCAGCAGTTGCTGCATGTCGGCGCGGGTCACTTCATCGAGAGCACCGAAGGGCTCGTCCAGCAGCAGCACTTCGGGCTGGCGCGCCAGGCAACGGGCCAGTGCCGTGCGCTGGGCCATGCCGCCCGACAGCTGCGCCGGGTACTGGCTGCGCGCATGGTTCAGGCCCACTGCCTCGATGGCGTGGTCGATCCGGGCACGACGCTCGGCCGCCGCCAGCGCAGGCTGACGGGCGAAGTCCAGGCCAAAGGCAACGTTCTTTTCAAGGCTCAGCCAGGGCAGCAGGCTTGGATCCTGGAAGGCAACGGCCAGACGCGGGTGCGGCCCCTGCAGGGGCTCGCCGTGCAGTGACACCGCACCGCCACCAGGCTGCTGCAGACCGGCCAGCACGCGGAGCAGGCTGGACTTGCCGACACCGCTGGGGCCGAGGATGGTCACCACTTCGCCCGGCGACAGCTTGAGGTCGAACTGTTCCAGCACCGCCTGCCAGCCGCCCTCGCGGGGGTAGCCCAGGCTGATGGCGCGGGCTTCGAGCAACACGTCGGTCATACGTTCGCCGCCTGGCGTTGCAGTTCGGCGCGCAGTTGCACCAGGCTCGGCGTGACGATCGGCACGAAGGCCGACTCGCGCCAACGCCGGGCGAAGCCTTCGCCATAGGCAGTGAGATAAGCCTTGCCGCCGCTGGCCTGAAGCTCCATCTGCACCGCATCGGCGGCGCTTTCGGCCAGGGTGATGCGCAGCTTGAACAGTGCCGCGGGCTGGTTGAGGAAACGCCCGTCGAGCAGGCCCTGCTTGAGCTCGCCGACGGTATTCTCCAGGCGCTCGCGCAACACCTGTTCCGCTTCGGCGAGGAACGAACCGCGCCCTTGCAGGTGTTCGCGCACTTCATCCAGGGCGCGACGGGTCAGGCCGATGGACATGCCGCACTGCAGCGCCAGGAATGCCGGCCGCACCCGAGGCAGGAACTCGCGGGCGTTCTCGTGCAGCAGCCAGGTCCGGTCCAGGGCGACCTGGTGGAACGCCAGCGCGGCGGTGCTGCTCGACTGCAGGCCCATCAGTTGCAGGTCGTCGGAACGCTCAAGGCCCTGACTGCTGGACGGGATCGCCATCACGAAAGGTGCCTGGCCCGCTTCAGCCTCGATCGCCGCCGCTACCACGAAGCCACTCTTGCGCAGGTTGGTCACCCAGTGCAGGCGGCCTTCAAGGGTCCAGCCCTCGCCCTCGGTACGCGCCTGCACTTGCAGGGCCTCGATACCGGAGAGGAACTTCATGGCATTGGACAAGCCGGTGGCGCCGGCCAGTTCGCCGGTCAGCAGGTCTGGCAGCAACCGCTCGCGCAAGGCCTGGTTGGGGCTGTGCAGCAGGTATTCGATGAAGGCCCGCTGTCCCCAGCAGACGAAGGCCGAGGCCAGCGAGCGGCTGGCGATGGCGGCGATGGCCTCTACGGCGTCGGTGACGTCACCGCCCGAGCCGCCAAGTGCCGGATCGACGCCAACCCGCAGCAACTGCGACTCGGCGATATGGGCCAGCACCAGGTGCGGGTCGCACTGGCCCTGGTCGATTGCCTCGGCATTGGCATCCAGCCATTGTCGAAATGCAGAATCAAGCATGTCCCTACTCCTTTGAAAACGCCGGCGCGCCGGCACCAGGCGTGGATTACGCCGAAGGCTGCCAGCGGTACTTGCTCAACTCGTCGTTGAGCGGCGTCTGGGCGAACACATTAGCAAAGTTGCACAGGGTTGCTAGACTCACGCCCAGAATCACTTCCAGGGCATTGCCTTCGCTGAAACCTGCATCGCGGAAGGCCTGGTAGGTGGCATCGCTGACATTGCCGCGGGTGGCGATGACTTCACGGGCGAACTCGGCCAGGGTTTCGTAGCGCGCATCAGGCAGCTCGCCACGCGCACGCAGGGCATCGACCACCTCCTGCGGCAGCTTGGCCTTGTTCAGGGCCACGGCGGTGTGACCGGCAACGCAGAAGTCGCAGCCGTGCTGGGTGGCGGCGATCAGTTGCACCACTTCACGCTCGGCCAGGGTCAGTTCGGACTTGCCGTTGAGGGCCGAAACCGTGACGTAGGTTTCCAGGGCCGCCGGGGCGTTGGCGAGAATGCCCAGCAGGTTGGGGATGAAGCCAGAATTCTTCTGGGCGTTTTCAAGGAAGGGACGTGCCGCTTCCGGGGCGCTCTGCAGAGTGTGTAGAGTAATGCGCGAGGACATGGAGTAGTCTCCTTTGATGTGTGTCCATACAGTCTGTTGGTTATAAGAAATAGCATCCATATTCATCAGTCGCCTTTCCTTGCTCCTGAGTCTTTGCATTAGATGATTTCGTCCTGGCACCTTGTCGATTGGTTATTAGAGGGCCTGGAGCTCGACGCCAGCCTCTTTCACGTCGGGCGCTACTGCGGCGGCTGGCACGCCAGCACCCATGGCATGGGCCGGGCCAGCTTTCACCTGGTGGTTCAGGGACACTGCTGGCTGCACATCGACGGGCAACCGGAGCCGATCCGCCTGGACAGCGGTGATGCGGTGTTTCTGCTGCGCGACCTGGCCTACAGGCTCTCCAGCGACGCCGACCCCGTCGATGCCTGCGCCCAGCCGCGGCGCACCATGCAGGCGCTGGACCTCGACGCAGGGGACGGCGTGGGCCTGGTGTGCGGGTTCTTCCAGTTCCAGTCGGGGCTGTCGTCGCTGATCGTCGAAGGGCTGGCCGACTGGATCCTGCTGCGGGCCAACGATCCGGCCGGCAGCGCCGCGCGAGCGCTGTTCGAGCTGATCCTGGAAGAGTGCCGCCGCCAGCCGACACCGTCGCAGACGTTGCTCGAACGCCTGACCCACCTGCTGTTCCTCTATGTGCTGCGCCAGCAGGCAAATGGCGGCCAATCGCTGGGCGGGCTGATCGCCCTCGCCCGCCAGCCGGCCTTTGCCGGCCTGCTCGAACGCCTGATCGAAGACCCGGGCCAGAGCTGGTCGCTGGAGAGCATGGCGGCCTGCACCGGACTTTCGCGTTCGGCGTTCTTCAAGCGTTTCAACGAACTCGCCGGGCAGTCGCCGGGCCAGGTGCTGCTGGCCTTGCGCATGCGCCATGCCTGCCAGTTGCTGCGTGCAGGAAATACCGTGGAACAGGTCGGCGCCCGGGCGGGCTATCAATCCGTGGCGGCCTTCACCCGGGCATTCGCAAAAGCGATCGGCATGCAACCGGGTGCCTACCGCAAGCAACACGAACTCAAACGCTGATTCCACGTTGCGCGACCTAGCGCATGCGACGTTGGTCGAATGCGCAAGCAATGCCGTTTGCCTTCATTTGGCTACTTTTAGTCGCAATTTTCCTGAGAATTCCCGGAAATACGCTGTTAGGCGCCTGCGACAATCCGTCACCCAATGAAATGTACTAACTTGTTAATTAGCTTGCTAAGGGCTTAGACTTCACGCATTCCACCTGCGAGAACCCTGGCATGAACGACACACCCCGCGCTTCTGGCGCCTCCACATTCCTCCTGGTCGGGTTGGGCGTGATCATCGCCCTGCTCGGTCTGCTCCTGGCCGCAGGCGGCGTCAAGCTGGTCGGCCTGGGCGGTTCCTGGTACTTCTTGATCGGCGGCCTGGCGATGGCCATCGCCGGCCTGCTCATCGCCCGTCGCAAGCCTGCCGGGGCATGGCTCTACGCCGTGTTCCTGCTCGGCACCGTTATCTGGGCACTGGCCGATGTAGGCCTGGTGTTCTGGCCGCTGTTCTCGCGGCTGTTCATGTTCGGCGCCATCGGCCTGGTGGTCGCGCTGGTCTATCCCCTGTTGGTGCGTGCCAACGGCGGCAGTCGCGGCCGACGCGCCTATGCTTTGGCTGCAGCACTGGCAGTGGTACTGGCCATCGCCGCAGGCAATATGTTCGTCGCTCACCCCAGCGTCGCACCGACCGGCAACGGCCCTGGCCTGACCGCCGTGGAACCGGGCAAAGAGCAGAAGGACTGGGCGCACTACGGCAACACCGAAGGCGGCAGCCGCTTCGCCGCACTGGACCAGATCAACCGCGCCAACGTCGACAAGCTCAAGGTGGCCTGGACCTACCACACCGGTGATGTCGCGATCAGCGACGGCAATGGCGCCGAAGACCAGCTCACCCCGCTGCAGGTCGGCGACAAGGTGTTCATCTGCACCCCGCACAACAACCTGATCGCCCTGGATGCCGACACCGGCAAGGAGCTCTGGAAAAACGCCATCAACGCGCAATCCAAGGTCTGGCAGCGCTGCCGTGGCCTGGCCTACTTCGATGCCACCGCGCCAATCGTCCAGCCGACCCAACCGCACAGTTCGCCGATCACCGTTGCCGCGCTGCCGGCGGGCGCCAACTGCCAGCGCCGCCTGCTGACCAACACCATCGACGGTCGCCTGATCGCGGTGGATGCCGACACCGGCGCCTTCTGCGAAGGCTTCGGCAACAACGGCCAGGTCGATCTGAAGGCCGGCCTGGGTGACGTCCCGGATTCCTACTACCAGCTTTCCTCGGCGCCACTGATGGCTGGCACCACCGTAGTGGTCGGCGGGCGGGTCGCCGACAACGTCCAGACCGACATGCCCGGCGGCGTACTGCGCGGCTTCGATGTAATGACCGGGCAGATGCGCTGGGCCTTCGATCCGGGCAATCCGCAGGACCGCAACGCCCCCGCCGACGGTAGCACCTACGTGCGCAGCACCCCCAACAGCTGGGCGCCGATGTCGTACGATCCGGCGATGAACACGGTGTTCCTGCCGATGGGCTCCTCCTCCACCGACATCTACGGCGTGGAGCGCAGCAAGCTCGACCACACCTACGGTGCCTCGGTGCTGGCCCTGGACGCCACCACCGGCAACCAGAAGTGGGTCTACCAGACCGTGCACAACGATCTCTGGGACTTCGACCTGCCGATGCAGCCAAGCCTGATCGACTTCACCAAGGACGACGGCAGCACGGTGCCAGCAGTCGTGATCGGCACCAAGGCCGGGCAGATCTACGTGCTCGACCGCGCCACCGGTACACCGCTGACCCAGGTCGATGAAGTACCGGTCAAGCCGAGCAACATCCCCAACGAGCCCTACTCGCCGACCCAGCCCAAATCCGTCGGCATGCCGCAGATCGGCGCGCAGACCCTGACCGAATCGGACATGTGGGGTGCCACCCCGTACGATCAACTGCTGTGCCGCATCGACTTCAAGAAAATGCGCTACGACGGCCTGTACACCGCACCGGGTACCGACCTGTCGCTGAGCTTCCCAGGCTCGCTGGGCGGCATGAACTGGGGCAGCCTTTCGACTGATCCGGTGCACGGCTTCATTTTCGTCAATGACATGCGCCTGGGCCTGTGGATCCAGATGATCCCTTCACAGAACAGTGGCCAGGCAGCCTCCGGTGGCGAGGCGCTGAACACTGGCATGGGTGCCGTGCCGCTCAAGGGCACGCCTTACGCGGTGAACAAGAACCGCTTCCTGTCGGTGGCCGGCATCCCCTGCCAGGCGCCGCCGTTCGGCACCCTCACCGCGATCGACATGAAGACCCGGCAGATCGCCTGGCAGGTGCCGGTCGGCACCGTCGAGGACACCGGCCCCCTGGGCATCCGCATGCACCTGCCGATCAAGATCGGCCTGCCGACGCTGGGCGGCACCCTGTCCACCCAAGGCGGCCTGGTGTTCATCGCCGGTACCCAGGATTTCTACCTGCGTGCCTACGACAGCAGCAACGGCAACGAGATCTGGAAGGCGCGCCTGCCGGTCGGCAGCCAGGGCGGGCCGATGACGTACGTATCGCCCAAGACCGGCAAGCAGTACGTGGTGATCACCGCCGGTGGCGCGCGACAGTCGACTGACCGTGGCGACTATGTGATTTCGTACGCCTTGCCATAGACCGCGTTGCTCCCTTCGCGTGCAAGTCGCAGCGGCCTGCACGCGAAGGGGCCCTCACAGACCATCCGAGACCCTGCAATGTCCCCCGCTTTTCGCTTGACCCCTCTGGTCTTCGCCCTGACCAGCACCGCTTCGCTCGCCGCCGACAACACCCTGACCGGTGACTGGGGCGGCCTGCGCCAGCAACTGGAAGAAAACGGCATCCACATCACCGGCGACTACAGCGGCGAGACCGCCTACAACGCCCACGGTGGCCTGCACCGCTCGGCGCGTTATTCGCAGAACCTCAAGTTGGGCGTGCAATTCGACCTGTCGAAACTGTATGGCCTGGACAACGGCGGCAAGGTCCAGCTGACGGTCAACGACCGTCGTGGCAACAGCGCCTCCGAAGACCTGGTCGGCAACCGTCTGCCGATCCAGGAGAACTACGGCGGCCTGTATACCCGCCTCACCGAACTGAGCTACGAGCGCAACCTGTTCACCCCGGCCTTGAACCTCAAGCTCGGCTACATGGCCATGGGCAACGACCTCGGCGGCCTGGACAGCGGCATCCTGTGCAATTTCATGAATGCCGGCTTCTGCGGCCACCCGCTGAACATGTCCGGTGGCAGCGGCTGGACCAACTACCCCAACGCGCACCTCGGCGCCCGGGTCAAATACGATCTCTCGCCCTCCTGGCAACTGCGCGTGGCGGCCTTCAACGTCGATCCGCAGAGCAACGGCAACTCCAGCCGCGCCTGGCACCTGGGGCCCAAGCACAGCACCGGCACCGTGGTGCCTGTGGAGCTGGTCTACAAGGTGCAGGGCGAACGGCCGGGCGAGTACAAGCTGGGCTACTACTACGACAGCTCCAACGTGAAGCGCATCGGCAGCGACCAGGACGTGGCCGGACGCAGTGGCCATTACCTGCTGGTCGACCAGGCGTTGTGGAACGACCCAGCCTCTGCGGGTCGCAGCCTGCATGCGTTCGGCCAATATTCAGCGTCGAGCAAGGCCGCCTCGCCCTTCACTCGCTGGTATGGCGCCGGTGTGGTGCTGTACAAGCCCTTCGAAGGACGACCGCGCGACACCCTGGCGCTGGGCTACGGGCGGGCGGTGCCGAATCCGCGCAGCCGTCAGTTGCTGGAAAACACCGC
Source organism: Pseudomonas sp. NBRC 111143 (assembly GCF_001320965.1). Taxonomy (NCBI): domain Bacteria; kingdom Pseudomonadati; phylum Pseudomonadota; class Gammaproteobacteria; order Pseudomonadales; family Pseudomonadaceae; genus Pseudomonas; species Pseudomonas sp. NBRC 111143. Next base: position 296,292 of record NZ_BCBT01000001.1, read on the forward strand.
GCTGGATGCCGGACGTGACTTCCCCGGCCTGGACAGCGCCGAGCAACTGATCGAACTCAGCTATGGCTACCAGGCCACGCCATGGCTGAACCTGCGCCCGGATGTGCAGTACATCATCGAGCCGGGCGCCTTCTCCGGCGAAGCGATCGACAACGCGCTGGTCGTCGGGCTGCAGGTCAAGGCGACGTTCTGACCGGCAAGATCCGTTTCTGCAGGTTCCAGCGCATTCATGATGGGCCGCTATGCAAGGCGGGCGGAACGTGGCATATATCCTGGCATTCCCCCAGGAGAACTTTCCCATGCTCGGCGTAACCGACTACGGCGCCTTCGTCATCGCCTTCATCGTCCTCCTGGCCATTCCCGGCCCCGGCAACTTCGCCCTGATCACCGCCACCGGCAAAGGCGGGATCAAGGGCGGGCTGGCGGCGACCCTCGGGGTGATCCTCGGTGACCAGGTGCTGATGTGGCTGGCCGTTGCAGGCGTCGCCACCCTGCTCGCCGCCTACCCGGCCGCCTTCCACGTCGTGCAGTGGGCTGGCGCCGCCTACCTGGCCTGGCTCGGCCTGCGCATGGTGTTGAGCAAGCCCGGCACTGGGCCGCGTGAAAGCCGCATGGACAGCGGTCACTACCTGCGCCAGACCATGATGATCACTCTGCTCAACCCCAAGGCGATCATGTTCTACATGGCCTTCTTCCCACTGTTCATCGATCCGGTACAGCATCAGGGCTTCATCACTTTCGCCTTCATGGCGGTGACGGTCGCCGGGCTGACCCTTCTCTACGGCCTGTTCGCGGTGCTGCTGACCCACCACCTGGCCGAGCGCATGCGCGCCAATCCGCGGATCTCCAACCTGCTCGAGCGGCTGGCCGGTGCTTGTCTGGTCGGGTTTGGCATCAAGCTGGCGGCGATGCGCTGAGACTCAGGCACCGCCAAGCAGGTCGTGGGCATCGAGCAGCCGGAAGGCCACTTCCGGGTTGCGCTCCAGGCCTTTGCGAATGGCGGCCGGGATCGACTGGCGGGTCTTGCGGCACAGCCCCGGCTGGTCGTCCAGCTCGATGACGAAGCCGCGCATGGTACGCACCTCGTTGTAGCCTGGTGCGATATGCACGCGAATGCCCAATTGCTCGTAGAGGCGTGACTGCAGGCGCTGCAGGTCTTCCAGGCTCTGGAGGTTTTCCAGGCGCTCGAGCAGGCGCTTCTCCTCCTGGCGGTTGAGCAGAAGAATGCGTTGGGCCTGGGGTGGGTGCGCGTGCAACTGCTCGCGCCCGCAATCACAGGCGCCGGGAGGGCAAGGCTGGCGCAAGGCAGGTGTGCTGGACATGGGCCAAGCATAGCGCTTTCAAATGAAAGTTCGCCTCCCCTGGAAATCGTCGCTAGAGACTGACCCCCAGTACCTTGCGCAGCTGCTCGCTACGGGCATCATCCGCCGCACTGACCAAGGCGAAGTTGTAGTCACCATGGGACCAGTAGCGCGCCTCGAGCTGCCCATCGACGCGCTGCCCGCTGGGCATCTGGTCGTAGCGCCCGCCTGGGGAGCGCATGAACAGGCTGATGCGTTCGCCTTTTTTGTCCTGGAACACCAACAATGCCGCCGGGCCGTCCTCGTTGGCCAGCAGGCGTGCACCCACCGGCTGGAAGCCGTATCCACTGAGATCCGGCACCTGGCCGACCCGGTTGAAATGCCGCCGCAGCCACGACTGCAACTGCGCAGGGTCATCGGCCTGGACATCGAGGGCCGTGGCGTCGGCGAACAGCTTGTGTGCCTGCACCGCGTCGGCCATCGGCAAATCGCCTGCCAGCATCGTCGATTCACGTGCCTGCCAGCCCCCTAGCCCGCCAAGCCCCAACGCCAGCAGCAGGACAGCGGCCGACGCGAAGCGCTGCTGGCGACGCTGACGCAGCCGTCGTCGCAGGTGGGCCAGTTCCAGTTGCGGGTTGTGGGGCATGTCGTTGAAACCGGCAAGCGCCGCGCGCAGGCGCCGGGCATCGCTGCGCCAGGCCTCGATCCGCGCGGCCTGCTCCGGGTTGGCCGCAAGCCAGACCTCGACCTCGGCCCGGCGTACAGGCTCCAGTTGGTCGTCGACAAAGGCGTGCAGCTCTTGCTCGGTGGGGATCAGGCGAGTCATTTCAGTCTCCGCAGGGCCGGGGACGATGGCTTGCCCTCGGTCAGTTCACGCAACGCGGCACGGGCGCGCGACAAGCGCGACATGACTGTGCCGATCGGTATATCCAGGGCCTGGGCGACTTCCTTGTAGCTCAAGCCCTCGACGCTGACCAGCAGCAACAGCGCGCGCTGTTCGCTGGGCAGGCGGGCGAAGGCCTGCAGGTCGGCCTGGGCCAGCACGATGCTCTCGGTCTCGTAGCCCAGCGGCTCCTCGGCCTGCCCGCCGCGACCGAACCAGTTCAGCCAGCGCGAATGCAGGCGATCACGGCGCTTGCCGTCGAGGAATAGCCGATAGAGGATGGTGAACAACCAGGCACGCCGGTTCTGTTCCTCTCGCTGTTGACCGCTGCGGGTGAGCGCCCGCTCGACGGTGGCCTGGACCAGGTCGTCGGCACTGCCGCTTTCGCGGGTCAGCCACAGGGCGAAGCGCCGCAGGCTTTGCAGCAGTTCGCGCCATTGTTGTTCATCCAGGTCATGCATGGTCAGGCCCCGGCCCCATGGGCTGTCAGTGTAATGGGCAGACGGGGCGCGACGAAATCTATTCCCGTCGAGGGAATAAATTTTTCGCTCCCACGTCATACCGGCTCATTCACTGACTCGGAACGTCACCATGAACACACCCCTGCACGGCCCTGCCAAGGCCCTGCGCCTGGCCGCCATAGGCGCCACGGTCGTGGCGCTGGGTGCGGGCTTCGCCTATGCCGCCGGATGGATCGGCACCCCTGCCCTGACGCCACAGCGCATCATCGACACCTTCGAAGCCCAGGCCGGCCACCATCCCGGCTACCGCAAGAACCACGCCAAGGGCCTGTGCGTCAGCGGCTACTTCGAAAGCAGCGGCCAGGCGCAGGCGCTGTCGAGCGCGCGGGTATTCAGCCAGGCACGGGTGCCGGTGATCGGCCGCTTCGCCATCGGCGGTGCCAACCCCTACAGCCCCGACGCCGGCGTACCGACCCGCAGCCTGGCGGTCCAGCTGAGTACCGACGACGGCCAGGTCTGGCGTACCGGCATGAACAATCCACCCGTGTTGGCGGTAAGCACCCCGCAAGGTTTCTATGAACTGGTCGTGGCCAGCGGCCCGAGCCCGGCCACCGGCAAACCGGACCCGGCCAAGCTGCAGGCGTTCTTCGCCGCCCACCCGGAGAGCGCAGCCTTTCGCCAATGGGCCGCCAGCGCCAAGCCCAGCGACAGCTTCGCCAACACCGACTACAACAGCATCAACGCCTTTCGCCTGATCGATGCCAGCGGCAAGGCGCAAGCCGTGCGCTGGCGCATGGTCGCGCAAACACCCTTTGCTCCTCTGCCCGCCCAGGTCGAGGACAACCTGTACCTTCAACACGACCTGCAACAACGCCTGAGCCAGGCGCCGTTGCGCTGGACACTGCGCCTGACCCTCGCCGAACCCGGCGACGCCATCGACGACCCGGCCAGCCAATGGCCCGACTCGCGCCGCAGCATCGATGCCGGCACCCTGGTGATCGACCACGTCGATGCACCTGAACAAGGCGCCTGTCGCGACCTCAACTTCGACCCGCTGATTCTGCCCAGCGGCATCGAAGCCTCCGCCGATCCGATCCTTGCCGCGCGCTCGGCCGCCTACTCGGAATCGTTCAACCGCCGCAGCCGTGAAAGCCTCGGTGCAGGAGCCCGCCCATGAAACCGTCCGCCTTCCACCCCCTGGCCCGCCTGGTGCACTGGCTCATGGCGATACTGATCCTGGCGATGCTGTTCATCGGCGTGAGCATGGTCGGCGACCTGTCGCCACGTCACCCCTGGCTGGTGGAGCTGCACAAGGCCACGGGCCTGGCGCTGCTGGCACTGGTGGTGCTGCGCATCTTCCTGCGCCTGACCCTGCCGCACCCGCCACTGCCCGCCGACCTGCCACCGCTGCAGCGTTTCGCTGCCGGCGCCTCGCACCTGGCGCTGTACGGGCTGATGCTGGCCATGCCGTTGCTCGGCTGGGCGATGCTCTCGGCCGGCGGCTACCCGCGGCCCTTGCAACTGCCGGCGATCATGCCTCACGACCTGCAGTTGTATGCCGTGCTGCGCCAGGCGCATGGCTGGGCGGGCTACCTGCTGTTCGTCACCATCCTGGCCCACCTCGGCGCAGCGCTGTTCCATGCACTGGTGCGTCGCGATGGCGTATTGCGTAGCATGTGGCCAGGGCCCTTGCGCCGCAGCGACTGAAAAACGCCTGCAGGCGGAATGGGGCCGATACCTTTCCGCCTGCCATGGATGTTTCAATGACCACCGCGAAGGACACTGCATCTCCCACCCCGCCCCAAGCCCCCGCCCTGGACCTGCGCCCGCTGCTGCTGGTGAACATGGCCTGCACCATGTCGATGATGGCGTTCGTCGCCTTGATCGGCCCCATCGCCCGCCTGCTGGGGATGGCCACCTGGCAAGCCGGTGCGGCGGTCACCGTGGCAGGCGTGGTCTGGGTCATTCTTGCACGCCCATGGGGCCGGGCCGCCGACCGCCTGGGCCGGCGACGCATCCTGCTGATGGGCAGTGCCGGCTTCACCGTCGCCTATTGGCTGCTGTGCCTGTTCATCGATGGCGCCTTGCGCTGGCTGCCGGGCGCGACCCTGGCCTTTCTCGGCCTGATGCTGACCCGCGGCCTGATCGGCGCCTTCTACGCCGCGCTGCCAGTGGGCGGCAATGCGCTGATCGCCGACCATGTCGAGCCCGAGCGCCGCGCCCGCGCCATGGCCTTGCTCGGCGCAGCCAATGCCGTAGGGCTGGTGCTCGGCCCGGCACTGGCCGCGTTGCTGGCGCGCCATAGCCTGAGCGCCCCGTTCTTCATCATGTCGCTGCTGCCGGCCAGCGCATTCCTCGTGCTGCTGTTCAAGCTCAAGCCCCAGCCGCTTCCTCACAACTATGCGCCAAGCCCCGTACGCCTGGGTGACCCGCGCCTGCGCCGACCGTTGATCGTGGCCTTCAGCGCCATGCTCAGCGTGACCGTATCGCAGATCACCGTGGGCTTTTTCGCCCTCGATCGCTTGCAACTGAACAGCGCCGATGCCGCCCAGGCCGCAGGCATCGCCCTGACCGCCGTGGGCGTGGCGCTGATTGGCTCGCAGATTCTGCTGCGCCAGTTGGAGTGGCCACCGCTGAAGATGATCCGCGTGGGCGCCAGCATCAGCGCGCTGGGCTTTGCCGCCGGGGCCTTGGCCACCACTGCTCCGGCATTGTGGGCGTGCTTCTTCGTCGCCGCCGCCGGCATGGGCTTCGTCTTCCCTGCCTTCTCGGCGCTGGCCGCCAATGCCATGCAAGCCAGCGAACAAGGGGCCACCGCAGGGTCGATCAGCGCTGCTCAAGGCATGGGAGCGGTGATCGGGCCGCTGGCCGGGACGCTGGTCTACGCCGTCGATCCGCGCCTGCCGTTCCTGGCCGTGGCCGTGCTGTTGCTGCTGGTCGGGCTGTGGCCTGCCCCCGCCGCCCAGCGCACCTGACAAGCACAGCGCGTTGCCGGTCAGAGTGTGTTTTAATGCGCTGCCCATTATTTTTGACACCTCTGATCACTCACTACTCAAGGCGGCTATGGACACGGGGACACGACTCAAACTGGTGCGTGAACGCAACAACCTCTCCCAGCGGGAGCTGGCCCGCCGCAGCGGCCTGACCAACTCGACGATCTCGCAGATCGAGCAGAACCGCGTCAGCCCCTCGGTCAGTTCCCTGAAAAAACTCCTCGAAGGCATCCCCATGAGCCTCGCCGAGTTCTTCAGCTTCGATGAACCTGCACGCGAAGAGCGCTACGTGTTCCGCGGCGGCGAGCAACCTGACCTGGGTCGCAACGGCCTGCGCATGCTGCTGGTCGGCGCCAGTGTCGAAGGCCGACAGATGCGCATGCTGCGCGAGCTCTACGCACCGGGTGCCGACTCGGGCGAGCCGATCGTGCATGCCGAAGGCGAGGAATGCGGGCTGGTCACCCGGGGGACGGTCGAGTTGTGGGTCGATGGCCAGGTCAGCGTACTCAACTCGGGCGACGGCTACTACATCCCCACCACGCTGCCGCACAGCTTCAAGAATATCGGCCCGGACGAAGCAGAAATCATCAGCGCCAATACCCCGGCGAACTTCTGACCGTTCATGTCCGCCCCAAACAGCCGTGAGATCTACCAGTGCCTGCGTGACGCCGCCCTCGGCGTCCAGGCGCTGGAAGTGCACGAGCACCTGAGCGACGGGCGGGTCAGGGTGCAGATCGGCCACTGGCAACTGATCCTGACCCTCGACGACGAAGGCCTCGCCCATTGCAGCGAATGCCGCGCCCCCGATGGCCGCGAGGCCGAGCGCGGCCACTGGCAGCGCTATGGCACCGACCCGGTCGAGCTGCTCAGCGTCTGGGAACGCACGCAACTGGAGCGGCTGTTAGGTTAATGCTTCTTCGATGAAGTCCAAGCGGTCCTGACCGAAGAACATCTCCCTGCCGACAAAACAGATCGGCGCGCCGAACACGCCCCGCTCGACCGCCTCCTGGGTCACCTGCTTGAGCCGCTCCTTGACCTCGACGTCGGCCGCCAGGGCACGAAACGCCTCGGGGTCCATGCCTGCTTCGCGCAGCGTCGCATCGAGCACCTCAGGGTCCGACAGATTGCGCTGTTGCACCCACAGCCCGTCGAACAACGCCTTGAGCAAGGGTTCGAGGCGCTCGGGCGAACGCATCTGCGTGCCGAGCACGCCCCGCATCAGGTTCAGGGTATTGACCGGAAACCCTGGCGGGAGGCTGAACGGCACGCCATAACGGGCAGCGAAGCGTTTCAGGTCACCGATCATGTAGCGCCCCTTGGCCGGTATCGTCGCCGGCGAGGCATTGCCGGTGGCCTGGAACACACCGCCCAGCAGCATGGGTCGCAGCGCCAGGGTGGCGCCTCGGCGGGCACACAGGGCGGGCAACTGGGTCCAAGCCAGGTAGCTGGCCGGACTGCCCAGATCAAAGTAGAACTCGACGCACTTGCTCATGCAGCACTCCTTGTGGCGGAAGGTGGTTGGGCGCAGCGGATCACCAGCGTTCGATCCAGGGGCGCAAGTCAAGTTCGAAGGTCCAGGCGTCCCGGGGCTGGGTGTGCAGGTACCAGTAGCTGTCGGCGATATGCGCCGGGTCAAGGATGCCATCCTGGTCCTTCAGGGCGTAGCGTTCAGGGAAGGTATCGCGAATGAACGCCGTGTCGATGGCGCCGTCGACCACCACGTGCGCCACATGAATGTTTCGCGGCCCCAGCTCGCGCGCCATGCTCTGGGCCAGGGCGCGCAAGGCGTGCTTGGCACCGGCGAAGGCAGCAAAACCGGCGGCGCCGCGGGTGCCAGCGGTGGCGCCGGTGAAGATCAGGGTGCCGCGTTCGCGGGTGACCATGCGCCGCGCCACTGCCTGGGCGGTGAGAAAGCCGGCGAAGCAGGCCATTTCCCAGATCTTGAAGTATTTGCGCGGCGTTTCGTCGAGGATGCTGCAGGGCACGTTGGCGCCGATGTTGAACACGAAGGCCTCGATCGGAGCGATATCACGCTCGATGGTTTCGATCAGCTCGGCCACCGCCTCTTCCTTGCGTGCATCGGAGCCGAAACCGTAGGCCTGACCGCCAGCCGCACGGATCTCGTCCACCAGTGGTTGCAGCTTGTCAGCGTCGCGACGGGTCACACAGGCGATATAACCTTCGCGGGCAAAACGCTTGGCGATCTCGCCGCCGGTGGCATCACCCGCCCCTATCACCAGGACCGCTTTTCGTTGTTCTGTCATCGGCACCTCCATTGATGAACGATCATTTAGTAAACGAACGCTATGCTATGATCGCTGCACCGTCAAGCCAGCACACCGAGGGTCACGGATGCGCTACTCCACCGATCACAAGCAACAGACTCGCGAGAAGCTGCTGGCCAGCAGCGGCGTCCTGGCCAAACGTGGTGGTTTCGCCAGTACCGGGGTCGCCGAGTTGATGAAGGCCATCGGTCTTACCGGTGGCGCCTTCTACAATCACTTCCCGTCCAAGGATGACCTGTTCAGCGAGGTGGTGCGACGCGAGCTGTGCAATAGCCCGTTCGCTCGCCTGGCCAGCCAGGGCGCCGACCGTGAACGTCTGCGCCGCTGCCTGAAGCAGTACTTGAGCCTGGCCCACCTGCACAATCCCGAAGGTGGCTGCCCGCTGCCGCCACTTGGGGTCGAGATCGCTCGCGCCGAGCGACCGGTCCGTGAACAGGCCGAACACTGGCTGCTCGAACTGCAGGCCGCGTGGAGTGAAACGCTTGGGGACGAGCGCAGGGCCTGGGCGTTGATCAGCCAGTGCGTCGGTGCTCTGGTGGTCGGGCGTATGTTGGCCAGCGAGGAAGTACAGCAGCAAGTGCTGGACGCCAGCCGCGACGTGGTCGAGCAGGCGCTGGAGGAAGATTGAAAGCCGGGGCAGACCGTAATGGCCCGCCCCGGTTTTTTTCAGAGGAAGGTGAACACCGTCTCGGCCGGCAGCCGCGACTTGCTCAGGCCGGCATTGAAGTCATCTTCACTGCGATACCCCAGGCTCAGCAGCACGACGCTGGTGAAGCCACGCTCGCGCAGGCCCAGCTCGGCGTCCAGCGCCTTGCTGTCGAAGCCCTCGATCGGGGTCGCATCGAGCCCGTGGGCGGCAGCGCCCAGCAAAGCGGTGCCCAGGGCCAGGTAGGTCTGCTTTTCCATCCAGTGCTGCGCATCCTTGAGGTCGTAGCGGTGCAGGTTCACATAGCCACGGCGCGTCGTGTCCTGGCCGGCACGGGCCTGATCATCGCGAAAACGGCCGTCGGCCGCTTCCTGGTCAAGCACGGCGTGCAGGTGCGCCTCGGTCATTTCGGTGCGGGTCGCGAACACGATCACGTGCGAGGCGTTGAGAATCTTGGGTGTGTTGTAGGCGAAGGCTTCGGTGGCCTTGGCCAGGCGTGCCTTGCCTTCGGCGCTGTCGGCGACGATGAAGTGCCAAGGCTGCGAGTTGACCGAGGACGGGCTATGACGCAATTGCTCGAGCAGTGCATCGACGGTGGCCTGCGGGATCTTGCGGCTGGCGTCGTAGGCCTTGGTGGTGTAGCGGCGCTTGGCCAGGGTGACGGTATCCATCGGAACTGCTCCTGTCAGGGAAGGTGATGGCGCGTATCTTATCTTTCCTACAGGAAAGAAAAACCAGCACAATGCAGCAACACTTTCATTCCAGGAGTGAAAATGCTGCGCCTTGACGATCTACAACTGTTCATCCGCTCCAGCGCCCTGGGCAGCTTCACCGCCGCCGCCCTGGAAGCCGACCTGCTACCGGGCCAGGTCGCAGCAGCGATCAAGCGCCTGGAGCGAGAGCTGGACGTGCGTCTGTTTGCCCGCACCACCCGTAGCCTGCGCCTGACCGCCGAGGGTGAGCTGTACCTGCCCACCGCCCACAGTGTGCTGGAGACCCTGCGTCACGGGCGTGAGAGCCTGCATGGCGATCACAGTGAACTGCGTGGTGTACTGCAGGTGTCGGCGCCTTCGGATGTCGGACGCAACCTGGTGCTGCCCTGGCTCACCGAGTTTCGCCGCGAACACTCGGGCTTGAGCCTGCGCTTCTTTCTCTCCGACGAACTCGCCGACCTGTACCGCGACCCGGTGGATGTCGGCATCCGCTATGGCATCGACGACGCTGCCAACTACATCTCGCTGCCACTGGCGCCGTGGAACCGCAGGGTACTGGTCGCCGCCCCCGCCTACCTCGCCCGCCGCGGCCGCCCGCACACCCCGCAAGACCTGCAACAGCACGATTGCCTGCTGTACCTGCAGCAGTCGCGGGTCTTCGACCGCTGGCAACTGGGTGAGCAGACGGTGCAGGTCAGCGGGCCGCTGTTCTGCGATGACGCCGATGTGGTACGGCGCTGGGCACTGGCCGGCGAAGGCATCGCCTTCAAGTCATGGCTGGACGTGCACGCCAATGTCGCGGCCGGCGAACTCGAGGTGCTGATGCCGGATTTCCCCGGCGACCTGCGCCCCCTGATCCTGGTGTGCCCGCACCGCAAGCAGCTGTCGCCGGCGGTGGCGCGCTTGCATCAGTGGTTGCAGGGCAAGTTTGCGCAGTTGCAGCCCGACCCTGGCTAGTGCGCCTTGCAGGCAGACTCGGCCCGCTCGTTGGCATCCTTGCCAAGCGTCAGCACGCCGCCATAGATGGCGCACAACCAACCACCCCGCTCGTGCACCTGTTGTCGAGCGGTGTCCACCACCGCGAACATCTTGCCCACGGTCACGGTTGGAATGACATAGGCGGGAATCAGCAACGCCAGCGTCAACGCCCAACGCACCGTCCAATTGTCGTTGGCGCTATGCTCGCGCATGACGAAATAACACTGGGCATCGTCAATGACACGGCCTTGGGCGAGCACTTCCAGAACATGCTCGTCCTGGCTCGTGAAGGGCGCCGCACCAGCAGCCTCGCTCACCGCTTGCCTGGCGCGCAAGCCCTCCAAGATCTTGCCAGCATCGCCACGGAGTACCCTGGCACTGCCTTCACGCCTGATCAGGTCTTCAAAAGTCGGATACCGATACGCGACGGGTGCGCACAGGTGATACAGCACGGAAAACACCAGCAGGCTCAAACCGCTCAGCCAATACATGAACAAGCTGAAGGGCATTTGCTTGATATATCCCGCCAGCTTGAACCCTTCGACCGCCAGAGGTACGACACTCAGGGCCACAGTCACCAGAAGCATGAGTTTGCTGGAGGCGATCAGCGACATTATTTTCCAGTCATGGGCAAACCCCACCGTCGGCGCTCGGAAGGATAGAGCTCCGCTCGCCAGGGAGCACAAGCCGACGAACACCAGGTAGACGAACAACAGCGAGGTGCTCGTAGCGCCCATGTTCTGGACCAAGGGAATCAGTATCAACATCGCTACCACTTGAGCGCTCACCGCAGCGACGATCGTGACCAGCAACGCGCGCAGCCAATTTCCGGATGTCTTTTTCATCAGATCAACAGCTTCCTGCAAAAACACCCAGTATACCGGCTCAATGCCACTACCCAGGCCATCCCATGCACATCCGTTCTAAAATCCGAAGCGCTTTTAAGCTAAGGTGAAGACTCCCTCCCGCAGGCCCCGCCCATGCCCAACTGGATCGCCCTCAAGCAAGACGCCGACACCGGCATAGAGTCGGTCCGCGCGCATTTCGTCGGCCACGCCTACGACCCGCACTGGCACGACAGCTTCCTGGTCGGGGTCACCGAACAGGGTGTGCAGCAGTTCAATTGCCGCCGGGTTCGGCACCAGAGCACGCCGGGCCAGGTGTTCCTGCTGGAACCCGGTGACCTTCACGATGGCGACGCTCCCACGCGCGAAGGCTTCACCTACTCCACGCTGTACCTGGACTCGAAGTGGCTGGAAAACGAACTGCATGCACTGTTCGAACAGGCCCCGGCAGGCTGCCTGCCGGCCTTCGCCGACACTCTGTGTGCCGACCCGCGACTGGCGGGCGCCACCTTGCGCGCCTTCCAGGTCATGCACGGCGGCGAGCTACGAATCGTGCGCCAGACCGCCATGGACGACCTGCTGGCCTGCCTGACCCGGCACCTGCACTGGCGCAAGCGCCTCGACCCCGATCCACGCCTGCCGCTGTGCGCCCAGCGAGCGCGCGACTACCTGCACGCCCATATCGACCAGGACATCGGCCTGAACGAAGTAGCGCAGGCCTGCGGCGTCGATCGCTTTCGCCTGACCCGCGCCTTCAAGGCCGCCTTCGGCCTGGCGCCGCACGCCTACCTGATCCAGTTGCGCCTGGCCCGCGCCCGGCGCCTGCTGGCTCGCGGCGACACACCCAGCGAAGTGGCCATGGCCTTGGGCTTTGCCGACCAGAGCCACCTGGGCCGCTGGTTCCGTCGTGCCTACCGGCTGACACCGGCCGACTACCGCCGACGCTGCTCAAAGCTTCCAGACTGAGCCGCCCGCAAGCCTGACCATGGTGTTCCGAACCACAGGAGCCTCACCATGTCGTCATCGCTGCTGCCCTTCATCCTTTTCGCCTTGGCCGCCAGCATCAGCCCCGGGCCGACCAACCTGCTGATTCTCGCCCACGGCGCGCACAACGGCCTGCGTGCCAGCCTGGCGCCGATCTTCGCGGCCTGCTCGGCGGCCGCGGCGATCGTCTGGGTGGTAGGCCTGGGGCTGGGAGAGGTGCTGCTGCGCCACCCGCTGGCGCAGCAGGTGATGAGCTGGGTGGGCGTGCTGTGGTTGAGTCGCCTGGCCTGGCAGTTGTTCCGCGCCGCTGGCGAGCCCTTGCATGCCACGGCGCGGCAGCGCTTCGGGGTCGGCAGCGCGGCATCGCTGCAACTGGTCAATCCCAAGGTCTGGCTGATGGCGGTGGCGGTGATCGGGGTGTTTGCCACGCCAGGATTGCCGGTGTGGCACCTGGCGCTGGTATTTCTGATCATCGCCCTGCCCTGCATGGGCGCGTGGGCCCTGCTCGGGATCGGCAGTGCCCGCTGGTTGCGTTCGCCCCGGCACCTGCAGCGCTTCAATCAGTTGCTGGCACTGTTGCTGCTGGTGTCGGCGTGGTCGGCTTTACTGGCGTGAAGCTCAAGGCGCGGGGGGCGCGGCCAGGGCATCGCGAAAGCGCTGGCTGCTGGCCAAGGCCAGGCCCAACCCCAGCACCGCCACCACACCACCGACCAGGCCGATATTGGCCACACCGATCTGGCTGCTGACGATACTGCCCAGCAATGCCCCGCCACCGATACCGATGTTGTAGATCCCCGAGAACAGTGCCATGGCCACATCGGTAGCGTCGGACGCCAACTTGAGCGTCTTCGACTGCAGCGACAGGCTGAAGCTCAGGATCGCCACGCCCCAGAACATGCTCAGCACGGCGAACGCGGCGAAGTTCCCCGACAGCGGCAACAGCAGCAACAGGCACGCGGCCAGACAACCGATCGAGCCGACCAGGAAACCGTGCGGGAAGCGATCGCTGTAACGGCTGAACAGCACCGAGCCGAGCACACCCGCCCCACCGAACAGCAACAGGATCAGGGTCGTGTGCTCACCGCTGATCTGCGCCACATGCAGGGCGAACGGTTCGATGTAGCTGTAGGCGGTGAACTGTGCGGTGATCACCAGCGTGACCAGAAGATAGGTGATGACCAGGGCAGGCCTGCGGAACAGGATCGGCAGGCTGCGCAGCGAACCGGAGTTCTGGCTCGGCAGCAAGGGCAGCGACTTCATCAGGCACAGCATGGTCGCCAGCGCCACGCCCGCAATGCTGAGGAAGGTGATGCGCCAACCCAGCGCCTCGCCCACCACACGCCCGAGCGGGATGCCCAGGACCATCGCCAGGGTAGTGCCGGTGGCCAGCAACCCGAGCGCCTTGGCCTGCTTGCCAGCCGGCGCCACGCGCACCGCCAACGACGCGGTGATCGCCCAGAACACCGCGTGCGACAAGGCGATGCCGATGCGGCTGACCAGCAGCATGGCGAAACTCTGCGCCATCCACGACAGCAAGTGGCTGACGATGAATACCAGGAACACGAACAGCAAAAGGCGCCGCCGCTCGATGTTACGGGTCATCAGCATCATCGGCAGCGAAGCCAGTGCCACCACCCAGGCGTAGATGGTCAACATCAGGCCCACCTGCGCGGTGGTCATGTCGAAGCTGCGACCGATGTCGCTGAGCAGTGCCACCGGCACGAACTCGGTGGTGTTGAAGATGAACGCCGCCAGCGCCAGCGCGATCACGCTCAGCCAACTGCCGCCGCCTGCCGGTGCAGGTAGGGAATCAGGTAGGGGTCCATTCATCGAGGCCAATGCAATCTCCGCAGGCAAAGCGATAGGACGCGCCCCACGTGCCCAGGTTCGGGTCGCGGATGCACGTTTGTTATTGGTAGGAATACTCGGCATGGTACGCGTCAAGGCCAGGCCTCACAACCGCGCGCGCACGGAGTACCATGACGCACTGTAGCAACATGCGGAACAAGGAGTCCGATCCGCTCATGGACAAGCAACACCCTCAGCAGCAGTGGCAACAGGCGGTCACCGCCTACGCCGAGGCCGTCAACCGCCATGTTGCGCAAGGTTGCGCACAAGGACACGACACAGCACAAGCGCCCTGCCCACCGGCCATCGATCACCTGCTCGACGCCTGGCAGCTCGCCCTGCACGCCATCAACCGACCTGGCATCGACGAGCACCAGCGTCAGTTGTTTCGCGAAGCCTGGCCGCCCGCCCATGATCCCTTGCTGCCACTGCTCCCGAGCCATGGCCAGGGTATCGCCCAGGTGCTGCTGCTCGATGACGGCCGCTTGCTGGCACGCATCGGCATGCCCCATGACAACGGCCAGGTGGTGCAGATCGACCGCAACGGGGTGACCCCGATGATCGGTGTCGAGCACTTCGGCCGCTGCCCGCGACGACGCTACTTCGCCCTGGCCAATGCGGAGGGCGTAAGGGTCACCGACGGCTGGGGCGGCCCTCAGGTCGCTCGGCTGTCCTGGCCCCATGGCCTGGAAGGCCTGCCGCCTGGCTACCCGTTCGATCCCTTCGACCTGCCACCCACCCCAACCCGCCTGCTCCCCCTGCCGGATGGCCGACGGGTACTGCTGGTCAGCCGCGAGGGCATCTTCCTGCTCACACCTCAAGGTGCCACCCGCCTGTTGCGCCGCGAAGCAGACATCCTCGCGCAACTGGCCGACGGCACCGACCCTGACGACATCGCGCTGCCCCTGACCCAGGCCCATGCCGCACTGTCGCCGGACGGCAAACGGATCGTGCTGGGCGAGCAGCGCGGCAACCACCAGGTACTCGACGAGCACCTGGAGCCGCTGGCCGAGATCGTCCCGGCGGGGGAACATCCGCACTTCGCCCTGTTCAACCACCGCGGCGACCAGTTGCTGCTCAATGCCTGCCAGGGCGACGGCGGCGCCAGCCTTGGCGTAACGCTCGCCAATCTGGCAACCGATCCGCAGATCTCGATGCTGCAGGACGGCGTGCAGATCCATGCCGGCGTCGCACGTCAAGGCGAGTACATCGTCGGCGATGCCCAAGGTTACCTGCGTGGCTTCGGCGAAGACGGTCGCGCGCACTGGCAGCATTATCTGGGGTCGGCCATCAGCGCCATGGACATCAGCGCCGACGGCCGCACCCTGGTCGCAGCCAGCCATGCCGGATTCATCTCGCTGATCGCCTTGGACAGCAAGCGGCCTGCCTGGCAGATCGGCACTGGCGAGCACGCCGAGGTGCGGCGCTGGTTGTTCTGGAAAGGGTGGAAGAAAGCGATGGTCTGGTAGCGCCTGTACGGGCCGCAATCGCGGGACTCGCCCCGCGATTGCCTTCAACGCCCGGATCAGGCCTTCAAGGTCGCCATGTCGATCACGAAGCGGTACTTCACATCACCCTTGATCATCCGCTCGAACGCCTCGTTGATGTGGCGGATATCCAGCATCTCGATATCGCAGCTGATGCCGTGCTCGGCGCAGAAATCCAGCACTTCCTGGGTTTCGGCGATGCCGCCGATCAAGGAGCCGGCCAGCACACGCCGCTTGAGCACCAGGTTGGCCGCATGCACGGGCGGATCGACCGGCTCGATCAGGCCGACCAGGATGTGCACGCCGTCGAACTTCAGGGTTTCGAGGTAGGGATTCAGGTCGTGTTGCACCGGGATGGTGTCGAGCAGGAAGTCGAAACGACCCGCCGCCTCGCGCATCTGCGCCTCGTCGGTGGAGACGATGACATGATCGGCGCCCTGGCGACGGGCTTCCTCGGCCTTGGCCGGGGAGCGGGTGAACAGCGTCACCTCGGCGCCCAGGGCCTTGGCGAACTTGATGCCCATGTGGCCCAGGCCGCCCATGCCCAGCACGCCGACCTTGTGCCCAGGCCCCACGCCGTGGTGCTTGAGCGGTGAGTAAGTGGTGATGCCCGCGCAGAGAATCGGTGCTGCACTGGGCAGGTCCATCCCTTGGGGAATACGCAGGACGAAGTGCTCGCTGACCACGATGCTGCTGGAATAGCCACCCAGGGTATTGCTGCCGTCGATACGGTCGGGACTGGCGTAGGTCTGGGTCGGCCCTTCCAGGCAATACTGCTCCAGGTCCTGCCGGCAAGCCTCGCAATGGCGGCAGGAATCGACCATGCAGCCGACGCCGACCAGGTCACCGACCTGATACTTGCCAGCCTTTTCACCTACAGCGGTGACACGGCCGACGATCTCGTGGCCGGGCATCAGTGGGTAGACGGCAATGCCCCACTCATTGCGGGCTTGGTGAATATCGGAGTGACACACGCCGCAGTAGAGGATGTCGATGGCGACATCATCCGGGCGCAGGCCACGGCGCTGGAAGGTCATGGGCGCCAGGGGCGCGGTGGAAGACTGGGCGGCATAACCGATGGCGGTGTACATGCTCTGGACCTCGCAATATTGAAACGATTCAGGCCACGCATTCTGCGCATCGAAACGGGCCCGGCCCACAGCCGATCCTCCGGCATTCGTGCCTGATTCTCCGGAATTGGCCGCAGCGATCTGGCGCTGGACTGTCAATCTGCGAAGATGCCAGTGTCTGATTCTCTGTCCCTGGTTTGCCATGCACCTGACCCAACACGTCGACGCCAATGCCCCTCTCTGCTCGCTGATCCGCGCCCTCGCCTCGCGCCCCGGATTCGTCGACACCTACCTGCCCCAGGTCCAGGTGTTGTCGTGGGACCACTATGTGGCGAGCAGCCCACAGATCTACGAACCGAGCCTGATCATCATCGCCCAGGGCAGCAAGCTCGCGCGCCTGGGGCCGCGCACGCTGGAATACGGTGCCGGGCACTACCTGATCCAGGCGCTTTCAGTGCCCTTCATGTGCGAAACCTTCGCCACGCCCCAGGCGCCCATGCTCGGCGTGGCCGTGAGCATCGACCGTACCGTGCTGAGCGAACTGGTGCAGAACATGGCCCTGCCGCCGGACCCGGCGGTACAGGCGCAGACGCCGCAGTCGATGAGCTCGGCGGCGCTGGGTGCTCCAATGCGCGCCAGCGTCGAGCGTCTGCTCGAATGCCTGCAGGACCCGCTGGATGCGAAAATGCTGGGGGCCGCACGGGTGCGGGAGGTGCTGTATACGGCCCTGCGCGGCCCTCAAGCCGGTGTGTTGCGGGCGCTGGTCGAACAGCAGGGGCACTTTGCCCGGATCGGCGTCGCGCTCGCCTACCTGCGCGATCATTTCGCCGAGCCGTTGAGTGTCGAAGCGCTGGCCAGCCGTGCCAACATGAGCGTTTCGACCTTCCACGAACACTTCAAGCGCTGCACCGAACTGGCGCCGATGCAGTACCTCAAACGCCTGCGCCTGCTCAAGGCGCAGCAGATGCTGATCGGCGAGAGCCTGGGCGTGGCCCAGGTGGCGCACCGGGTAGGCTACCAGAGCACCTCGCAGTTCAGCCGCGAATACAAGCGCGAATTCGCCCGCAGCCCGGGAGACGAACTGCCCTACCGCAGCCTGCCGGTATGACCCAGCCCTCAGCCCTGGCGCCGGACCATCGCCACGATACCGGCGCTCAGTTCCGCCTTGGCCTGCCCTGGTTCGACTTCCCCCGACGCCGCCGCCTGTGACAATGCCTCGGCGGCGCCGACCAGCAGACGCAAGCCGGCCAATCCGATATCCCCGCCCGGCGCAAACGGCGCCAGCGCCTGGCGGCACCGGTCCAGGAACGGATCCTCGTACCCCCGCTTGAGCGCCTCGAGCTCCGGCGAACCGGCCAACGCCGCACTGACGCCCGGTATCTCACGCCCCTGGGTCATCACACAATCGACATAGGCTGCGGCGATTACCGCCGCACGCGCCTCAAGGTCCACAGGACAGTCCGCCAGCACGACCTCGAGCATGGCGGTCTGGCGCGCGTCGTATTCCTCGTAAAGCGCCACCAGCAAGCCGTTGCGGGTTTCGAAGTGGTCGTACACCACCGGCTTGGTCACCCCTGCCAGCTCGCTCAGGCGCCCCAGACTCAGCGCATCGGTGCCCTCCTCGCGAACCATCTGCCAGGCCACCGCTATCAATTGCCGCCGACGATCCTCACGGGACAGGCGTTTACGTACAGGGCGCGTCTCATCGCTTGACATAGCTTACCTACCAAAAGTAACTTACCAACCGTAACTTACGCCGAGTATATAGCGCCCGGCCTCTTCCCGCATCCCATAAAGGAACGCATCCATGCACGCCCTGATCGTCCTCGCCCACCCCGACGCCCAATCACTCACCCACGCATTGTCCAGGCAGATCGCCGACGGCCTGGCCCAGGCAGGCCATACCAGCGAAATCGCCGACCTGGCTGCAGAGGGCTTCGACCCGCGCTTCGAATTGCCCGACCTCAATGTCCATCGTCACCTGGCCAAGCCGCCGGCGGACGTACTTGCCGAGCAGGCACGCATCGAACGGGCTGATACCCTGGTGCTGGTCTACCCGGTGTACTGGTGGTCGTTCCCCGCACTGCTCAAGGGCTGGATCGACCGTGTGTTCAGCAATGGCTGGGCCTTCAGCTACGAAGACGGCAAGACCACCAAGCTGCTCAACCACCTGAAGGTCCACCTGGTGGCGGTCGGCGGCGCCGACGCTGCCCTGTTCGACCGCCATGGCTACGGCGCTGCAATGCGCGTACAGATCGAGCATGGCATTTTCGACTGGTGCGGCGCCCAGGTATCGAGCTCGATCCTTCTGGACGAGAGCGAAGGCCCGGATACCGCCAGGCACTTACCCACCGCCTACACCCTCGGACAACGTCTGTTCGCCGCTCAGGCTTCGTCCAGCGGCCACTCGGCCAGCGGACAGTAACGGCCCTTGCGCGATTCATAGAGACCGAACCGGCGGGCATTGAGGAAGAACTCCGGAGCCTGCGCCGCCTCTGGTGGCTGTCCCTGGAAATCCCGTGACAGGGTCAGGTGCGGACGGTATTCACGGGCCTGCTCGGCGATGCCCAGTGGCAGTAGCCGCTGCTCCAGCCCGTAGACCAGTTGGCGCAGGCTGGCAGGGGTATCGCCAGGTTCGAGCACCAGCGCGCCGGCACGTCGCCACACCTGCAGACGGTCGAGCAACAGGCGTATCGGCGCCCCTGGGCGCGTCATGCCGTCTACCGCCGCGCACAGTGCCGGTACCTGGGCGGCATCCACATCGCCCAGAAACAGCAACGTCACATGAAAATTCTCGGCCGGTACCGGCTTGCCGGCCCGCAACCCCAATTCACGACGCCACTGGGCAACGGCCCGGCGCTGGGTTTCGGGCAAAGCCAGGGCGAAAAACAGGCGCTTGAAGGGCGCGCCGCTTGGGCGTACATCCTGAACCATCGGAAACTCCTCGAGGGCTGAAGGGCATGCAGGTTCAAACGCTGCCAGGGTTGAATCGTTTGCGCAGCTTGCAGGGTATTCCACCTTCGTCCATCAGCGATGACTTAACAATAAGTACAAACTGGCGACACGATTGTTTATGCTGGCGGGCTACAGCCATGGCGCATGGCCATTTTTATTCGACAAGTAACCGTCCATGAAAATTGCACTCGTACTGATCTTCGTCCTCTCGATCGCCTATGTTCACCTGCGCGGTCGCGTTCGCCACAAGCTGACTCGCCAGCTGGGCGACCACTCGAGTTTCCTCGCCCCGGTCAACAGTTTCCTGTACCTGTTCTCCAAGCACCCGGCCAAGCCCTATTTGCCCGTCGAGTCGTTCCCTGAGCTGCAGCCGCTCAAGGACCACTGGCAGGAAATCCGCGAAGAAGCCCAGCAATTGCTGCACGCCGGCGAGATCAAGAAATCCGACAACTACGATGACGTTGGCTTCAACTCGTTCTTCAAGACCGGCTGGAAGCGCTTCTATCTGAAGTGGTACGGCGAGAGCCACCCTTCGGCGATGACCCTGTGCCCACGCACGACCGAACTGCTGCAAGGTATCGGCACGGTCAAGGCGGCGATGTTCGCCACCCTGCCGCCGGGGGCCAAGCTGGTTCGTCACCGTGACCCCTATGCCGGCTCCTACCGCTACCACCTGGGCCTGGACACACCGAACGACGATGGTTGCTACATCGATGTGGACGGCGAGAAGTATTCCTGGCGCGACGGCGAGGCGGTGATCTTCGACGAGACGTACATCCACTACGCGGCCAATACCACCGAGCACAACCGTATCATCCTGTTCTGCGACGTCGAGCGCCCGTTGAAGTACCGCTGGGCAAGCGCCTTCAACCGTTGGTTCAGCCGCAACGTCATGGCCGCGGCAGCTGCGCCCAACGATGCCAACGACAAGACTGGCGGCATCAATCGACTGTTCACGCGCATCTACAAGATCCGTGAACGTGGCAAGGCCATGAAGAAGCGCAACCGCACCCGCTACTACCTCGAGAAATGGGCCGTGGTGGCGGCACTGGTGCTGCTGTTCATCTACATCTGACACGTCCTGCGGCCTCCTTGCCCCTCGGTGACGAGGCCTGCCCTTCCCCCCATCTTCGACTAGCCTGAAAGCTCCTGTTGCCAACCTGACAAGGTGAAGACGATGAGCATGATGGACTGGGACGCCTACCGTAAGCAGTTGATGGCCGGCATCGGCGATCTCAAGCAGCTTTCCCCCGACACCGTGGCCGGCTACGCCACCGCCAGCGCTGCCGGCGCCAAGACCAACCACCTCGACGCCAAGACCCGAGAGCTGATTTCCCTGGCCGTGGCGGTGACCACTCGCTGCGACGGCTGCATCGCCGTGCATTCGCAGCAGGCGGTCAAGCACGGTGCCACCCGCGAGGAAATCGCCGAAGCCCTCGGCGTGGCCGTGGCCATGAACGCGGGCGCAGCCCTGGTGTATTCGGCACGGGCACTGGATGCGGTCGGCAAGGCCGGCAGTTGACGCTCTCGGGCGCCACAGCCCTTGCATGACGGCGCCCATCCACCCAGACTTGCCGGCCCAGCCCGAGCAGGAACCGACATGATCCACATTCGCCCCATGACCCCGGAAGACTTCGAGCGTTTCTGGCCGACCTTCCAGGCCATCGTCCAGGCGCGCGAAACCTACGCATACGACCCACAGATGTCGCAGGAGCAGGCGCGCACGCTGTGGCTGGAGTTTCCGTTGCACACCCTGGTGGCCGAAGAGGATGGCGAGCTGCTCGGTTCCTACTACCTCAAGGCCAATGCCGCAGGCCCGGGCGCGCACGTGGGCAATTGCGGATACATGGTCACGCCCCGTTCACGCGGACGTGGCGTGGCACGGCTGATGTGCGAGCACTCGCAGAAGCTGGCGCGGCAGGAGGGTTTTCTGGCCTTGCAGTTCAATTCGGTCGTGGCGAGCAACGAGGTCGCCGTGGGGCTGTGGCACAAGCTCGGTTTCGAGACCGTCGGGCGCCTGCCCAAGGCATTTCGTCATGCAGCACTGGGGCTGGTGGATTGCCTGGTGATGTACAAGTGGCTGGCCGATGAGCCAGTGACCGAGAAACCGGCGCTGCTGATCGGACGCAAGAACATCGAGGCGCGGGTATCGCGGCGCCGGGGCCGCTAGGCGCCCTTGAGCCTGCTGGGGAATCCTCGTGCCGAGAGTGCGGCACGAGGCTGCCCTTACAAACGGCGTACAACCACCGAAGGCATCAGAACGCCAGGCCGACCTTCACGCCAAACTCGTCACGCTTGAGCTTGTTGTTGTCGGCAACCGGCGAGTCCTCGTCGATCTTGTACTCGGTACGGGTGTAGTACACGCCCGCCTGGATCGGCATGCTGCCTTGCTGGTTCATCAGCAGGGTGACTTCGGCATACGGGTTGGTGCGGTCCTTCATGTCGACACTGTCGCTGCCGAAGTCGTCGACCTTCAAGCGCGCACGGCCATCGATGGTGTGACGAGCACCGACTTCGACACGCAGGGTCGAGGCATCGAACTGGTGGTTGTAACCCAGCGCGGCCTTGGCGAACGGCGACTTGTAGGTCAACTTGGTGTCCAGGTCGTTGATCTCGGGCTCGAAACGGGTCCAGCTGTAACCGCCACCGACGATCACGTCGACGAAGTTGCGCGCATCCAGCGCGGCACGCCAGCCAAGGTCGAGGTCGGCCTGTGCCTCCTTGAGCTTGTTGTCGTTCTTCTTGCCGTACTTGGCTTCGGCACCGATCTGGTAGATGAAGCCGGACTCGGCCGTCATCTTGTTGCCGAAGTTGGCGAACACACCGCCTTGGCCCAGGTGCTCCTTATCGGAGTCGCCGCCGCCTTCGAACTTGAACTTGTCGTAGGAACCGAGCAGGCCGAAGGTGAACAGGGGCTCGGTGCTGGGGGCTGCCATCGCTGCCAACGGCGCGCCGAGCAGGGCCAGGGCGCAAGTGTGACGCAGCAGTTTTCCAGTAAACATTCGCAAAAGTCTCCATGACGTTGAATAAAAAGGGCGAACGAGCGGTTCGAGACAACGTCAGTCGGAAAAGTTCGAAAAAAATCTAATAAAAACGCGCAACCCTGCAGCCCATCACGTTTTTTCGCCTATCCAAACGATTGACTCCCCCTGCGTTCGATGGTCAGATGCCGCCAGTTTCAGGTGTCCTGCGCCGCCGTGCGCAGGGTGAAACGGGAAGCCGGTGCGTCTTTGCAGACAAGTCCGGCGCTGCCCCCGCAACGGTAAGCGAGCGAATCCTTCGACACACCACTGTGCTCATGCATGGGAAGGTGAAGGCTTCACGACCCTCGCAAGCCCGGAGACCGGCCTGATGCTTCTGTTGGCAAACCCGCGGTGGGCGGGCGCAGGCCGGTGTTCGCGTGCGCGCCTGCGTGCGTGTCTGCTCGTCTTTGCGTTGTTTCCACCGGGATCCATTCATTCCTGAACCCGTGGAACGACATGTCCCGACACTTCAAGCTTCACACCCTGGCCGCCTGCATGGCCGTGTCCCTGCCGGCGCTGGCCGAGCAGCCGCAAGGCAAGGTCCTCGACCTGCCCTCGACGGCGATCACCGAGACCCGCGACGAACAGATCGTCGACCTGGCAACCCCTACCCAAGCCGGTTCGCGCCTGAACCTCAGCGCCCTGGAGACCCCAGCCAGCACCACCAGCATCACCGCCGAGCAGATCCAGCAGCGCGCCAACCTCACTGTGCAGGATGCAGTGACCCGATCGCCCGGCATCACCTCCGTCGGCACCCCGGGCAACGGCAACACCGCCCTTTCCGCCCGTGGTTTCACCGGACACGCCTCGGTGATGACCCTGTTCGACGGCTCGCGCCTGTACACCGGCGCCGGCACCCAGACCTTTCCGGTCGACCCGTGGATGGTCGAGCGCATCGATGTGATCCGCGGCCCCGCCTCGGTGCTTTATGGCGAAGGCGCCACGGGCGCTGTGATCAACGTGATCCCGAAAAAACCCTTCGCCGGCGAGATCCGCAACCACCTGCGCCTGGGCTATGGCTCATGGGATCGCCAGCAACTGGGGCTGGACAGCGGCGGCAGCTTGAGCGAGCGCCTCAGCTACCGCGTGACCGTGAACAAGCAGGAAGGCAATGGCTGGGTCGACCGTACCGATTCGCGCAGCCTGGCCTTGAGTGCAGCCTTGCGCTTCGATGCCACCGACGACCTGAGCTTCACCCTCGCCCATGAGCGTGGCGACGCACAGCCCTCGAACTACTTCGGCACGCCGCTGATCGACGGCCACCTGCGCGACAGCCTGCGCAAGAAGAACTACAACATCCAGAACGACGTGCAGCGCTACCACGACGAATGGACCCGCTTCAACACCGACTGGACCCTCAGCGACAGCGTCACGGCAAGCAACCAGCTGTACTACATCAAGAGCCGTCGGCACTGGCGCAATGCCGAGGACTACACCTGGGATCCGACCCGCGAGCAGCTGGAGCGGGCAAGCTACCTGGAGATCAAGCACAATCAGGAGCAGATCGGCGACCGCCAGAGCTTCACCTTCGATCATTCGCTGTTCGGGCTGAACAGCAAGACCGTGGTCGGTGCCGAGTACAACAAGATCCGTTTCAATGTCGACAGCAACTCGCCGTACAACGATGTCGGCGGCGATTACGTCGATCCTTGGAGTCCGGCACCGGGCGGGTTCCAGAGCCAGAACGTCACACGTCCGCAAACCCTCTCGACCACCCACACCTTCGCCCTGTTCGCCGAGAACCGTACCCAACTGACCGATCGCCTGTCGCTGGTGACCGGTATCCGCCGCGACCAGAACCACATAGACCGTAACAACCTGACCAACGACACGCGAGTCGACCGCAGCCTGCAAGGCGGCAACTGGCGCGCCGGCCTGGTATTCGCGGTAACCGACAACCTGTCGCTGTACGGCCAGTACTCCACCAGCGAAGACGGGGTGAGCAACCTGATCAGCCTCAGCCCGAGCCAGATCAACTACGACCTGACCGAATCGAAGCAGACCGAGCTGGGGCTCAAGCAGCGCTTCTGGGATGGGAGTGGTGAATGGACCCTGGCGGCGTATCACATCGTCAAGAAGAAGCTGTTGGTCGACGACCCGATCAGCCATGAGAAACAGCAGGCCGGCCAGCAGACCTCCGACGGCCTGGAAGCCGCGCTGGAGCTCGATCTGGGCCACCAATGGCAGGTATCGGCCAACGCCTCGGTGGTCCGCGCCAAGTACGATGACTTCGACGAGATCGTCGGCGGCATCGCCCAGGACCGCGCCGGCAACCGCCCCGCCAACGTTCCGCGCCGCACCGCCAACCTCTGGCTCAACAAGGGCTTCGGCCAGACCGTCGACGCCGGCATCGGCCTGCGCTACGTCGACCAGCGCTATGCCGACACCGCCAACGCCTACAGCGTCCCCGGCTACACCGTGGTCGATGCCAATCTCGGCTGGCAGGTACTGCCCGACGTACGCCTGGGCCTGCAGTTGAACAACCTGTTCAACCGCGACTACGTGGTTGCCGCGCACAGTGGCCAACAATGGCTGTTGGGCGCGCCACGCTCGTACTTCGCAACGGTGGACTACAGCTTCTGATGATGTAGGCCTTGCCGGCCTATCGCGGGACGAGCCCGCTCCCACAGGTAACCACCCTCCTAAAGACTGGTGGAGCACCTGGACTGCCCCCAACC